>DHJO01000078.1:0-1201 GCA_002404375.1 Gemmatimonadales bacterium UBA4718
CAGCTGACAAGCACTCTTCGGATGCGGCTTCGCCGCAATGGTTGTAGTGTGCTTGCAGCTGAACTAAGGCGTTAGCCAGACCCATGATCATCGAACGAGACAGACCCGACTGTTTTTCGGACTTCATCCGTTTGAACGAGGTCTGGATCACTGAGCATTTCGAGATAGAGGCGATGGACCGCCATCTGAGCGAAGATCCCGGCAGGGTTCTTCGCGAAGGTGGGCACATCTTTTCCGCGACCATCGACGGCATCGTCGTCGGAGTTGCCGCTTTGTTTCGCGAGGGGCCTGACCAGTTCGAGCTTGCTCGGATGGCGGTCTACCCCGCATACAGAGGACGAGGCATTGGCCGTGCGCTAGCATTAGCCGCGCTGCAGAAAGCAAGGGATGAAGGAGCGACCAGAGTCAGCTTAGGGTCGAACACCAAGCTGGCTCCGGCGATCGCGCTCTCCCGCTCGTTGGGGTTCACGGTAGTTCGAGAGGGAGCGCATCCTGAATACGCTCGCTGCAACATAGTGATGGCTCTTGACCTCTGAGGGGAGTGGCTTGTGACGCACCACCGACCAACTCTTGGCAGAAGGGCGCCGTCTTCGAGGAACTTCGCGCCGTAGTTGATCAGGTTACGGATCGGCCGCTTGCTGGCTAACGAGCGTTGGAGCTGACGAGCGGTCTGTCGGACGGTGGCGGCTCGCTTCGCTCGCTGCCACCTTGTTATCAATCGCTCGCAGCTTAACTTGGCGTTAGGCGGACTAAACTGAATGACACGCGAGATGAGCGAAGGAACGTGTGACAAGTGCACTCGCACTTTCGCCTACTACCTGATTCACAACGGATTCAACGAGTCTTGCTACGCGTACTGCTCCATATGCGGCATGACCGCCGTGATAGACACAGACTATAAGGATCGAACCGCCGAAGGCTTTCCTCGTCATCGCTCGATAACATCTGATGCCGAGCCGTTCCTGGTGTCTTGCCCTTGCGGCGGTTCTTTCAAAGCTGGGGCGGCGCCTCGGTGCCCGCATTGCAAGGAGAAACTCTCAGCCATCGCAGCGGCGAGTTGGATAGAGGCTTCAGCCGCGGGCTCCGCTCAAGGATGGCGTTGGCAGCGAGATTGGGATGGCCTCTATGCGATAGTGATCGAGGGTCGTCTCATGTCGAATCCCTTGCGAACACAATCGACCCATAGTTGAACGCGAACCGC
>DHJO01000078.1:1276-3547 GCA_002404375.1 Gemmatimonadales bacterium UBA4718
TAGCGTGCTTGCAGCTGAACTAGGGCGTTAGGCCGCAAGAAACAGGTAGCCAAATGACCGACAGTCCAGAGTCAGCATTTCACGCATACATCCGGGCGTTTGAGACGTTGGATCCCGAGGCGGCACTGCCGTTCTATCATCTGCCGGGCATGTTCATCGCACCTCAGGGTGTTTTCGCGGTGCCGGACACCAATACGGCTAGAGCGTTGCTCTGCCAAGTCATGGGACAGTTGCGGAGCCAATCCTATCGTCACACAGAGGTTGTGGGTCTTACGATTCGCAAGCTCTCGCCGGATCTCGCCTCTTGTGCCGGCACGTTCGTGCGCTTCAACACAGGCGGTCAGGAAAGCACGCGGCTTGGCTTCACCTACACCATGCGCAATGCAGGCTCGTGGAAGATTATTGTTGCGGTCGTACACGAACCAGTTGCGGCTTAACAAATCGCTGAAGCCGACAAACCCCGCGATACTGTGCTTGCAGCTGAACTTGGGCGTTAGATAGCACACCGGCCGGTAACTAGCTGGGGACTGCCGGATGATACGTATCGGGAAGGGCGAACACACGTTCGAATGGATCGAAAACTGGGCCGCGGTTCCTGACACGCTCGAGAGCAGAGTCGACGGGCGTACTCACGGTGTAGTCGTCACGCGCGAAGGACTGGTCATCGTATTCCACGTGGCCAATCCTGCAATTCTTATCTTCGACGCGCAGGGATCGCTCGTGGATGCCTGGGGCGATCGATTCCCTGGGGCGCACGGACTAACGCTGGTGGAAGAAGCCGGTACCGAGTATCTGTGGCTGACAGACTACAAAACCGGTGAGGTCGTAAAGACTACCCTTAGAGGGGACACAGTGCTTTCGCTCCCCTTTCCAGGTTTTAAAGGATATAACGACCCCAAGTACGCGCCGACCTGGGTAACAGTTTTCGAAGAGCGGTTCGGTGGCAATGGTGATATCTGGGTCGCTGATGGTTACGGGGCCGGTTACGTACACCGGTATGATCGGTCGGGACAGTATCATAGCAGTGTCAATGGAACCACAGGCGCAGGAAGGTTTCGACATCCCCATGGCATTTATGTCGACAGTCGGAAGCGCGATCCTGAGCTGTACATCGCAGATCGAATGAATCGTCGCATTCAGGTCTATGACGTTGAAGGCAAATTCAAAAGGGTTTTGTCAGAGGGAGCTAACACCAGCGCCTGCGCGTTCATACCGTATGGCGAATTCACTTTGATCCCCGAAGCTCCCTACAGGGCGCGGGTGACCATAGTTGATCCTCAGGACCGCATAGTCGGGACGCTCGGCGAGAACGATAAGGTCTGCGCCCTCCCCGGGTTCCCGAACGACCGCGCGTTGGTCGAGGCAGGACGATTCGTTACGCCGCACTCTGTCTCCTCAGATGCGGTAGGCAACTTATTTGTTGTCGAATGGATTACGGGGGGACGGATCACGAAGCTTGCCAGAGTAAAATGACAACGAGATACGATCTTCACCGAGCGCCGCTGCCAGTGCTATCTAACGAACGTTGCAGCAGACAAGCACTTTTCGGATGCGGCTACGCCGCAATGGTTTTACTGTGCTTGCAGCTGAACTAAGGCGTTAGGCAGAGCAAATCGAAGGGAGTGCATGAATCAAAAGCCCACGTCTCAAGACTCCGTTAACGGCGCCGAGTGGGAGAATCCCGCCAATTGGTGGGGAGATTTCCTTTATCACAGTCCGCGCGATAGTCGTGTCTTGGTGCCGAAACCTACGCCGTCGGCTGGCGTTACTTTCAATCTTGCAAGGCCATTAGGCCTGGCAATCGCTCTTGCGATACTGGTCATTCCGATTGCACTCGTTATCCGAGCCGTTCTCCGTCGTTGAAATTGCACAGGCGTATCCGCCTGCCTAACGGTAGTTGCAGCAGACGAGCGCGTGATAGTCGTTGGGTTGATCGCTGTTCCAGCCTCGCGCCTGCGGCGCGGAAATCTTGATGCGCCTTGAAAGTAGGTCGCTCGCAGCTGAACTTGGGCGTCAGGCCGCACCCCGCGACTGTCGTTCGGGATCATCGTGAACCATTCTCATTGGTGAGCTATTCGGCCTCGCCGTCGGATGGTCGACGTGCGCCAGGCCTCGCGGGAAAGCCAAATCACACACGACGCGCTTTGACGCGCCGTATCACGGGAGACACGGTGAACACACGCCTCATATACGCGACCATCGTAATGATCGGCTCGAACGCGGGCCCCGCTTCGCACGATGTTCCGGCACCCCCGCGCGCGTTAACGGATG
>DHJO01000143.1:0-806 GCA_002404375.1 Gemmatimonadales bacterium UBA4718
AAAGCGAGCGCGAGGAGAAGACCCGCGACTGAGCGGAGCGAAGGAGCGCAGTTGGGGGCTTCGACCAAGCGAGCGTAGCGCCGAAGAGGACCTCCTCCCGACTGACCCGCGCAACGATCCCGAACAGTCGACACGCGTTAGCTTCCAATCCACCGAGCTAGTCAGGGATGCGCGAGCCACGTCGGTTGACACAAACTCCTGTCCCGCCTAACTTCCTAGGCTAGTCTGCCCCCGAATAGGGCGGCCGTAGAATTACGTTCAGGGTTTAATGCCGACAATCAACCAGCTAGTCCGTCAGAGCCGCCGCGACGTCCAGAAGAAGGAAAAGGCGCCGGCACTGAAGTCCAACCCCCAAAAGCGTGGCGTCTGCACCCGCGTCTACACCACCACACCGAAGAAGCCGAACTCGGCGCTTCGCAAAGTGGCACGCGTGCGACTGACCAACGGGTTCGAAGTCACCGCCTACATCCCCGGCGAAGGGCACAACCTGCAGGAGCACTCGATCGTGCTCATCCGGGGCGGCCGCGTGAAGGATCTTCCGGGCGTGCGCTACCACATCGTTCGCGGATCGCTCGATGCCTCGGGCGTAAACGGCCGCAACAAGAGCCGCTCCAAGTACGGCACCAAGAAACCAAAGGCCGCCGGCGCCGCCGGTGCGAGTGGAGCCAAGAAAAAGTGAGTACATACCAACAGTTCACCGGAGCGGAAAGTTGAGTCGCCGCAAAAAGTCCATCAAGCGTCCGATTCTTCCCGACGCTCGCTACGATAGCCAGACGGTTTCGAAGTTCATCAACGCCATCATGTAC
>DHJO01000143.1:877-6151 GCA_002404375.1 Gemmatimonadales bacterium UBA4718
GAAGTGATCGCCGCGAGCAAGGGCGAAGGCAACGCGGTCAAGAAGAAGGAAGACACGCACAGGATGGCCGAAGCGAACAAGGCGTTCGCGCACTATCGCTGGTAAGTTCGACCACTGCCGTTTCAAAGATCCCATTTGGCTCAGCCAAATGGGGTCTTCTTGCTTACTGAGGCGTCGGCTTTCTCGCGCGAGCGCCTTTTCTCCGTTCTGTGACTTCCCTCGCCTGCCTTCTCCGCTCCGCTGTCGTCGCAATGACGGCGAGCGCCAGCTCGATCAGTCCGTAAAACATTCCAACCAGCGAGAGAAGTGAAACGACCGCAAGCAATCGTGTCACGCCCGACGAAAGCGTTCCTCTGACCACCTCGTAGGTCGCTCCCGCAACCAGAATCGCCGAGACCAGGGAGATTGTCGCAGCGATTGTGATCGACATGCCGAGATCGACACGAGGCAAGAATTCTGGCGTCTGCTGAGCTGATGTCGCGGGATCTGTCATCCACTTTCCGGTTTGCAGTTCGACGTGTTGCATTCCGTCAAGAGCATCATGCTTCGTGCCGTGATCGCATGCAAGGAGGGATCAAATTTCACAGCAGAGCCCGCCGAAAGCGTGTCCGGCGTCTCTGACTCCAGTCGCGCTGACGCCCGTCGTAAGTCGTCTCGTGACTAGAGCTTGCGAGCCGCCTCGCGCTCGCGCATCTTCGCATAATCATCCGTTGAGCTTTTCATCCCTCGTCCACCGGTCGAGGGATTTCCGTCGCGCTACCGCGCGCCTCCGCTCCTGGAGGAACCATGAAGTACCCTGAAGTACGGAACTACGTCGGAGGCTCGTTCGTCGGCACCGACCGGCCGTTCATCGAGGTCATGAACCCGAGCGATGGCAGCGTCATCTCTCGCGTGCCACTCTCGACCCAGGACGATGTCGATGCCGCCGTCGCCAGCGCCGCAAAAGCTTTCCCGGCCTGGTCGTCGACTCCGATCAAGGAGCGCGTGCAGGTTTTTTATCGGTACAAGTCGCTCCTCGAGCAGAACATCGACGAGCTGGCCGCGCTGATCACCGAAGAAAACGGCAAGGTGGCGAGCGAAGCGCGCGCGGAGGTGCTCAAATCGGCGGAGCTGTGCGAGTTCGCGTGCTCTCTCCCGCAGATCGCGCCGGGCGAAGTTCTGGAGGTGAGCCGCGGAGTGGAGTGTCGCATCGAGAGGTATCCACTGGGCGTAGTCGCTGCGATCACGCCATTCAACTTTCCCAACATGGTGCCGAACTGGTCGATCCCCAACGCGATCGCGCTCGGCAACTGTCTCATTTTGAAACCGTCGGAGCTGGTGCCATTGAGCGCCGGCAGAATTGCGGAGCTGCTCAAGGAAGCAGGACTACCCGAGGGCGTGCTGCAGATCGTGAATGGCGGAAAGGAAGCGGTGGAAGCGATCTGCGATCATCCGGGAATATCGGCCATCAGTTTTGTCGGCTCGACCAAAATTGCCAAGGTCGTGTATCGTCGCTCAACAGCGACTCTCAAGCGCTGCCTCGCGCTGGGCGGCGCTAAGAACCATCTGATCGTCATGCCCGACGCCGATAAGGAGATGACGGCCAGCAATGTCGTCGCCTCCATGTCGGGCTGTGCTGGACAGCGGTGCATGGCCGCATCGGTGATGGTCGCGGTATCGAAGACCGATCACATCATCGAGCGGATGGTGGATCACGCGAAGAAGATCGTTCCGGGAAAGGACATCGGGCCGGTGATATCCGTCGCCGCCAGGGAGCGGATAGAGAAATACATCGGCGAGGCGGAAGCGGCCGGGGCGAAGGTCCTTGTCGACGGCCGCCGAACGGTCGTGAAAGGGAAGGAAAAGGGGTATTTCATCGGTCCGACGATTATAGACCACGTCACGCCGGACATGCGCATAGCGCAGGAAGAAGTCTTCGGCCCCGTGCTCGTGATCATCCGGGCGAAAGACGTCGACGAGGCCCTCAAGGTGGAGAATGCGTCGCCGTATGGAAATGCGGCATCGGTATTCACTGAGAGCGGCGGCACCGCGCGCTACGTCATGGAGCACGCGAGCGCGGGAATGGTGGGAGTCAACGTCGGCGTGCCCGTGCCGCGCGAGCCGTTCTCCTTCGGCGGGTGGAACGACTCCAAGTTCGGTGTCGGCGACATTACCGGCCGAGGCTCGATCGAATTCTGGACTCAGGCGAAGAAGATGACCACGAAATGGAATAAAGAAAGTGGAACCAACTGGATGTCTTGACGGAGTACCGAGTTCGTTGCGGTGCGACATGATAACAATTTGGAGGCTGTATGAGTGTTGATAGATCGGTGAGCTTTTCAGGGATTCAGTTCGAGAATCCCTTTCTGCTTTCATCGGCGCCGCCAACCGAGTCTGAATCCAACATCAGTCGCGCGTTCGAGGCGGGCTGGGGCGGCGTCGTAACGAAGACAATCGGCCTGCACCCTGTCGTGAACGTCTACGGCGCGAAGGCCAAGTTCATGCGCACCACCGCAGAGGACGCGAACGTTTCAATGAAAAAACGCCCGGGGGCTGCCTTGCACTCCTCGTGGAACTGGGAGCTGATCTCCGACAAGACCCTCGAGTGGTGGGCGCCGCGGATCCGTCGCATCAAGGATGCGTTTCCGAACAAGGTCCTCATTGCATCGATCATGGCGGGATCGGGAAACGACAAGGAGCTGCGTCACTGGCAGGAGCTGGCCGAGACGGCGCAGGGCGAGGGTGCCGACGGTCTCGAGCTCAACTTCTCCTGTCCGCACATGGATCGCCGCGACATGGGATCCAACATCGGCAAGGACCAGGGCCTCTGCTCGGTGGTGACGGAGGCGGTGAAGGAAGTCGCGAAGGTTCCGGTGTGGTGCAAGCTCACTCCGGCCACCGCGGACATCGTCGTGGAGGCAGCCGCCTGTTTTCGCGGCGGCGCGGACGCGATCGTTTCGTCCAACACGTTCCCATCTATTCCGCTCATCGATCCTGAGACGCTCGAGTTCGAAATCAACGTAGATGGCTTCGTGTCGAGCGGCGGACTCGGGGGGCCGGCAATCCTCCCGCTGTCGCTGGCGAAAATGGCGCAGCTTACCAAGGCGTTTCCGGACAAGAGCTTTTCGGGGATTGGGGGTGTTTCCGATTTCAATCAGGCCGCCTCGTATTTCCTGCTTGGCTGCGGGACCGTCCAGGTCTGCACCGCCGCCATGCTCGACCAGGCGGTTGGCCCCAACGTCATCAAGCGACTTCTGTCGGGCCTCGACAAGTTTCTCGAGGAGCACGCAAAGGACGGGTGGAAGCGCATCGAGGATTTCCGCGGTATTCGGCGCGACAGAATCGTTCTCCAATCGGACATCAGGCGCCCCGACTCGGCCGACTATCACTCGGGGTATGAGGGCGTCGAAGGCTACGCGTCGCCGCAGCCCGACGAAGTGCCGGTGCGGGCCTAGATCGTGACCGTCGCTCGCACCGCACCAACTGTCCATCGTGCCGCGCCGCGCAAAGGCGCGCGCACGAAGTCCACGCGGCTCGAGATGCCTCCGTCCGATCACAAGCCCAAGCGGTACACGGGGCCTCCGCGCGCCGAACTGCTCGCGATGCGTAAGAAGTACACAAACCCAGCAGTCTTCACGCTGTACGGCGAGCCGCTACTCATCGTCGAGGGCCATATGCAGTGGCTGTTCGACGAAACTGGGAAGCGCTACCTCGACATGTTTGCCGGCATCGTCACGGTGTCGTGCGGCCATTGCCATCCGAAGATTGTTGCGGCGATCAAGCAACAGGTGGAGACACTGCAACATGCCACGACCATCTATCTCCACCCCAATTTTCCGCTGCTGGCGAAGAAGCTCGCGTCGAAGATGCCGAAAGGTCTCGACGTCACCTATTTCGTGAACGATGGCAGCGAGGCGAACGATCTGGCCGTTACGATGGCTCGCCTTTACACGGGCAACACCGACGTCATCGCTTTGCGCAACGGGTATCACGGCGGCTCTCCGAGCTCGATGGGACTGACGTCCCACAACACCTGGAAATATCCAGTGCCCGGCGCGCTCGGCGTCCATCACGCGGTTTCGCCGGATCCTTATCGGAGTCAATTCTCTGGCACGCCCGAGGAGATCGCATCGAAGAGCGCCGAAGACATTCTGGGAATCATCCGCTACTCGACGCCAGGCAGGATCGCGGCATTCATCGCCGAGCCGATACAAGGCGTGGGAGGGGCAACTCACGGGGCGCGAAATTACCTGGGCGAGGCGTACCGGATTACCCGCGAGCACGGCGGACTCTGTATCGCGGATGAAGTGCAGACGGGTTTTGGGCGCACGGGGGATCATTACTGGGGCTTCGAGAATTTCGACGTCGTGCCTGATTTCGTTACGATGGCGAAAGGAATCGGCAATGGCGTTCCCCTTGGCGCGGTGACGACGCGCATGGAGATAGCACAGGCGCTGACGCAGCGGATTCACTTCAACACGTTCGGCGGCAATCCGGTTTGCATGGCGGCGGGCCTCGCCGTCATAGATGTCATCGACGAGGATGGCCTGCAGGAGAACTCACGCGTGCTGGGGAAGAGGCTCAAGGACGGGTTCGGGGAGCTGATGAAGCGCCACTCATTGATCGGTGACGTGCGCGGCATGGGATTGATGCTCGGCGTTGAGCTCGTTAGCGACAGGAGCACGAAGCAGCCCGCGAAGCAAGAGACACTGGCTGTCCTCGAAGCCGCGCGTGAAATGGGGGTGCTGGTCGGAAAGGGTGGACTCGACGGCAACGTTCTGCGGATCAAGCCGCCGATGTGCATCACCGCCGACGACGCCGACTTCGCGCTCGACGTGCTGGATCAGGCATTGGCGTCGGTTAAGGGCTGATGGGAGCAAAGAAAACTGACATGCCGCCTGCTGCCCGCGGCAAGCGGCCTGCTTCCAGCTCAGTGCGCGCTTCTGTGAAATTCGACACGGTCGTAAAAGGTGGGAACGTCGTTACGCCAGCGGGCACTTTCACAGGTGACGTGGGAATTAGCGGCGAAAAGATCTCAGCGCTCGGCGTGAATCTCGACGCGGACAAATCAACGAAGGTGATCGACGCGACGGGGCATCATGTCATCCCTGGCGTTCTCGACGTGCACGTTCACCTCGAGCTGCCGTTCATGGGAGCGGTCTCGGCTGATGATTACCGGACAGGGACGAGAGCTGGCGCGCGTGGCGGCGTCACCACCCTGATCGATTTCGCGATTCCGTACGCTGGGGAGTCGCTGAGCGACGCAGCGGACAACTGGATGAAGAAGGCGGAAGG
>DHJO01000143.1:6164-7797 GCA_002404375.1 Gemmatimonadales bacterium UBA4718
GGCTTCACCACCTTCAAGGAATTCATGATCTACGAATCCGAAGGCTGGCAGTCGGACGACCGGGCAATGTTCGGCACGCTCGAGAAGATGAAGGAATACGGGACGATGCTGCTGGTGCACGCCGAGTCGGCGCGCGTGCTCGATGAGCTGATTGCCCGCCATCATACGCCGGAGCTGATGAAGAAGTACGGTGCGCGACTGCATCCGATGACGCGACCCAACTTTATCGAAGCAGAGGCGATTCAGCGCGCCGTGCAATGGTGCGAAGCAACGGGCGGACAGCTGTACATCGTCCACATGTCGACCGGAGAGGGCGCCGACATAATTCGCGCGGCGCAGGGGCGGGGCGTCCCGGTGCTGGCCGAGACTTGCGTGCAGTATCTGGTGCTGGATGATTCTGTGTTCGAGCGCGAAGACGGGCATTTGTTCGCGTGCTGTCCGCAGCTCAAGAAGCCCAAGGATGTCGAGCGTCTCTGGAAAGGGCTGAAGACGGGCGAGGTCTCGGTCGTGTCGACTGACACCTGCACCTTCAATCGCGAACAGAAAGCGATGTGGAACGGCGACTGGACCAAGATTCCCATGGGAATGCCAGGTCTCGAGACGCTGATGCCGCTCATCTACACCCGCGGTGTTCTGGGCGGAAGAATCAACCTGGAAGAGATGTGCAGCAAGCTCTCCACGAATCCGGCCAAAATCATGGGACTTTATCCGCGCAAAGGTGCGATCCAGATTGGCGCGGACGCGGACATCGCGATCATACATCCAAAGAAGACGCACAAGGTCGAGCCATCCGAGATGGAGACGAACTCCGACTGGTCGCCCTACAATGGCTGGGATCTCGCCGGGTTTTCGCGCACGACACTTTCGCGGGGAGAAGTGATCGTGGATGACTACAAGGTCGTCGGGCGCGAGGGCCGAGGACAGTGGCTGCCGCGTAAGACCGCCGGTCTGGCGTCGTGACGACTGTGGCCGCGGGCGCAACCTACGCGCCCGAGGCGGTATCCGTTCCGGAAGACATCCAGGCAAGCCCGCTCTGGAACAAGGATCTCGCGCCGACTCCGCTGTCGCGGCGCACGTGGTCCACCTACAACATCGCGGCGCTATGGATCGGGATGAGCGTGGTCATCACGACGTACACGCTCGCCTCGGGACTGATGCAAGAGGGAATGACGTGGTGGCAGGCGCTGATGACGATTCTGCTTGGAAACGTCATCGTGCTCATTCCAATGATTCTCAACGCGCACGCGGGAACCAAGTACGGAATCTCGTTCCCAGTGATGTGCCGGGCCAGCTTCGGAGTGCGGGGGGCAAACATACCGGCGATGCTTCGGGCGGTCGTCGCCTGCGGGTGGTTCGGAATTCAGACATGGATCGGCGCGCTCGCCCTGAACACGCTCTTCGTTGCCGCGTGGCCGAGCTGGAGCAACGTCACCGGCGGCGTTGCTATGGCGTTCGCGTTGTTCTGGTTACTTCAGGTTGCGATCATCGCGAGAGGAATCGAAGGAATCAAGATTCTTGGCAGCTACGCGGCGCCCTTTCTCCTCACCGGTGGAATCCTGCTGCTGCTCTGGGGAATTCGTCACGGTGGAGGATTGGGTCACATCCTCACGGAATCTCAGCGACTGCAAGGCAA
>DHJO01000143.1:7985-8312 GCA_002404375.1 Gemmatimonadales bacterium UBA4718
GGAAGCTCTACGCAGGCGCGGGGGCGTACATCTTCACCTGGCTGATCGGGTACTCCAGCCTGATGGGTGCGCTGGGCGGAATTCTCATCTGTGATTACTGGCTGCTCAGAAAGCAGCGTCTCGACGTGGACGATCTGTTCCGCATGAACGGACGCTACAAGTACTGGAGTGGCGTCAATCCGCGCGCTGTGGTGGCGCTGGTGCTATCGATTCTTCCCGTTGCGCCGGGATTCGTGCGCGCCGCCGTCACGCCAGGCGGCCGAGTTGCGCACCCAGACTTTTTCGATCAACTCTACTCATACGCCTGGTTCGTCACGTTCGGACTGA
>DHJO01000136.1:0-9754 GCA_002404375.1 Gemmatimonadales bacterium UBA4718
CCTCACACCCCGTTCAGTTCAGCTAGTCCTGGCCGCCGCGAATTCCGTCACTCCCTCTGCCGCAAGGAGCGCCTTCTTGACGCCGGGCAACCCACTGTACCCGCCGATCGATCCATCGCTCATCACGACACGGTGACATGGAACGACCACCGCGACCGGGTTCGCCCCACACGCCTGTGCGACCGCGCGGGTTGCCTTGGGCCGGTTGATCGCGTGCGCGACATCCAGGTAAGTCCGCGTCTTGCCGGCCGGAATCGCGAGGAGCTGGTTCCAGACCTCGCGCTGGAAACCGGTCCCCTGTAGATCGAGCGGGAGCGCGTCATCCAGCTTGTGGCCGGCGATTTTCGACAGCACCAGATCGAGGGCGGGCTTCAGCGCAGCGTCATCCTGGTCGATTGTCGCCTTCGGAAAACGCGCGCGCAGCGATTCCTTTGCTCCTTCATCCGATTCCCGAAGACTCACGTTGCAGATGCCTCTGTCCGTAGCCGCTACCAGCACGCTGCCGAGCGGACTCTGTCCGGTGGTGAATCGAATTTCCATTCGCGTGTCCTCGCTGTAGTTGGCAATGCAGCCGGCTTCGCCGACGTCGTGCCAAGCCTCTATCGCGCTCCTCAAAACTACCGCTCTATCCTGGAACACTCCAAACACATTTACGCCCGGCTAATGAATCGCTTTCACCCGCTCTACTTGGCAGAAGAGCTGGCGACCATGGCCATCGCGGCGACGGCAGCGAGGTCTTGGCTAACACCGGGCGCCCGCTCATTCTCCGCGACGTTGTCCGGCTTGAACACCAGCATGGATGTTCTCCCCGAGAGCATTATCGCATCGGCGACACTGCCACGCAGCATTCTGGCGAGGCCGCCCCGCCCGTGCGTCGCAATCGCAATCAGGTCCGCTTTCTCCCGGCTGGCAAAATCCCCGATGGCGTGGGCGATGTTCTCACCAATGACGATGTCGGTCGTCACGATCAGGTCATTCCGGCGGAGCCTGCTGGCGATTCGGGACAGATAGGCCTGCGCGAGCGAAACGTCCTTGTCCCACCAGGGCAGGTTGGGATCGAGGGTCTCCTTCTGCGAGTAGGGCTGCGGAACGAGAACCTGAACAAGCGAGATTCTCGCTTCTTCAAGCTTCCCTAGCGTCAGCACGCGTGGAAGAATCTGCTCGGCGAGCGCTGATCCATCGAGTGGAACGACTATTCGCTTGAATGCCTGGCCGGGCTGCGGGTTCAGATAGTTCGTAGGAGGCTTAACGACCAACACCGGAATTGTCGTATGGCGGATCAGCGAGTTGGTTACGCTGCCTTGCGACAGTCGGGAAATGCCGCTGCGTCCGTGAGTACTCATTACAATCAGATCGACGTCATGGCGCCGGGCGTAACCCTGGAGGACATCGACGACGGGACCACCGTGCAGATCGACAGTGATGTCCGCCTTGAACCCGCTTCTGCACTCCGCGGCCAGCGCATAAAGCTCGCTCAACGCGCTCGCGCGCTCGCTGCGCCCAAGCTCGACTGCCATCGGCGTCCACTCAGCTTCCGGTATCGTTCCGAAGAACGTGTCACTCGCGAGAACGCGTACCAAGCGGACTTTGCGTTGCTCCGTTCCGCCATTTCGAGCGCGACCCGGATCGCCTCGCGGTCGAAGCCCGACCCATCGGTCGGGACCATGATCACCTTATACATACAAGCCTCCTCGGCATTACGGTTTTTTGCAGCGACTGTTTTGAGAAGCGATCGTCAGTGTCGCGGTTCCGACCACCGGCATTGTGCTCTCGATTCTCGCTGGCAGCCTGCAGTCATCATCGGTCAGATGAATCCGGATGACGCCTTCCCCTTTGTAGTGTCGAGGATCGCGCACGCGCATTTCGACCAGGACCACGCGCAGCTCTCCCATCGGAGTCGGAATGACTTCGCGACGGATCACGCTTACGGTGATCGGGTTGCGGGTCAGGTCGAAGTGGCGGTCGAAGGTGTAGGTGGACCCCGGAATCATTGGTAGCGTGCGGATGAAATACATGAAGGACAACTCGTCCAAAGGCGCGCTGCTCGGACTCTGCCCGACTTCGCCGCTTGCCGATTTCCATTCCTTCTGGTCGGGAAATAGATCGACCGACTCGTCACTATGTGTCAAAGGATTCCGCTCGCGCTTAAGGAAACGGAGCGACGAGCCTCGAAGCGGATCGAACCACGATGAGCTGCTGCTGATCGCGGTGAGGAATGCAATGCGAATCCTGGAATCGAAACGAAGGAGGTAGGTGCTGGTCCCGCGCACATCGATGGGACCTTCGATCCACATTGTCGCCGTTCCCACTTTGCCACCCTTTGCGACACTCACTTGATACGTGAGCTTCTCTCCAACCGAGAAGGGGAGGGCGGCATTCTCGACGGGCGCTCGACTGCTGGCACAGACACCGATCGCTGCGAGAGCAATGAAACCGGGATGCCATAGCTGGATTGGCCATCGCGCACGCCGGGCAGAGCCCGCGAGCGGTGCGTGGAGGAGAGAGGACGGCGCCATGCTTCAAGATGCGGCAATCCTGAAGAACGCAATGTCGGGGAGCATGATCGAACTCCCGAGTACATTGACCACGCCGCGGTGAGGGAAAGCCTTACACGCTGTTTACAGACTCCTCTGTCTTACGCCGGATTAGGAGATCCAGCGGGCGATCCCGAATGCAGCAGCGGCGGCGAGGCCACCGGTCACTGTCGTCTGCAGTGCGCTCCGCAGCACTGGTACGCCTGTGAACTTTCCCTTCACTCCGCCAAAGACTGCCAGCGCAACGAGTGTGACAGTCACCGAAAGCTGCAACGCCGCCCGTGCGTCCGGTATTAATATGTAGGCGCTGAGGGGTATCATTCCGCCCACCGCGTACGCGAGCGCGATCGTGAGAGCGCTTCTCCAGGCTCGACTCGGCTGCGGCTGCTCGAGTCCGAGCTCAAAGCGCATCATGAATGCGACCCAATCCTTTGGTCGCTGGCGAAGGGATTGCACGACGGAGGAGCTTTCATTGTCCGACAGTCCGTAGGTTCGAAAAATGTCCGTGACCTCCTTCGCTTCGGCTTCCGGGATGCGCCTGATTTCGTCCTGCTCGCGCGCCTCCTCGTGTGCGAAGTGCTCGGCGTCGCCCCGCGCCGCGAGGTAACCTCCGAGTCCCATTGCAATCGAGCCTGCCGCGATCTCCGCGAAGCCGGCAGTGATGATGAGGCGGGACTGCGCGATCGCCCCAGTGAGGCCCGCGGCAAGGGCGAACGGCACGGTCAAACCATCAGACATCCCAATTACGATGTCCCGAACCGTGTCGCTCGACGTGAAGTGTTTTTCGACGTGAGGAGTCAACGGCATCAGTTGTCCCTGGCCGAAAACGGGACCTGAGCTCAGGCCGGGATCAGATTCGCCCTGACTCCATTCATGGACGGCGACGTTTCCCTCTCCACGACGGTGTCCGGCTTGAACACCAACATCGACAATCTTGAAGAGTGCATTACTGCGTCAGCGACACTGCCACGAAGCACTCGGGCAAGCCCACCACGCCCGTGCGTCGCAATCGCGATCAGGTCGGCCTTCTCACGGGATGCAAAGTCGCCAATGGCACTAGCGACATTCTCACCGATGACGATGTCGGTGGTCACTGCCACCCCATTACGGCGAAGCTTCCCGGCGATGCGAAAGAGGTACGTCTGCGCGAGCGAGATATCCTCGTCCCACCAGGGCAGGTTGGAATCGGGGATTTCCTTCTGCGAGTAAGAATGCGGAAGGAGAACATTGAGCAGGGTGATCTCCGCTTCTTCCAGCTTCGCCAGCGTCAGCACTCGCGGGAGAATCTGCTCGGCGAGCGTCGATCCATCGAGTGGAACGACTATGCGCTTGAATCCTTCGATGACTTGCGGATTCAGGTAGCTCGTTGGAGGCTTCACGACCAGGACGGGAATCGTCGTGTGGCGGATCAGCGAATCGGTTACGCTACCCAGCGAGAGCCGGGCGATGCCACTACGTCCGTGAGTGCTGATTACTATCAGATCGACTTCATTGCGTCGGGTGTATCCCTCGAGGACTTCCGCCACCGGACCGGCGTGTAGATCGACGGAAATGTCCGCGTTCGACGCAGCTCTGCACTCGGCCGCCAGCGCGTAGAGCTCGCTCAATGCCCTGTCGCGCTCGCTCCTCACGACCTCGGCTGCGATAGCGGTGCCCTCAGCTGCCGCCGCCATCCCGAAGAAGGATCCAGTCGCGAGAACACGCACCAGCTTGATTTTCGCGTCGGTCCGTTCCGCTATTCTGAGCGCGACACGGATCGCTTCGCGGTCGAATCCCGAGCCGTCGGTCGGGACCATGATCACCTTGTACATACAACCTCCTCGTAATTGCGCTCGTAGTCGCGGCGCGCCTGCACCCCGGTGTGATCAATCTCGGTATGACGGAGAAGGAGCTTAGTCAGATTAAGGCTGATTTCTTGTCAGTGTTTCCCTGTTTTCGCGCGGGTGTTTGACCTGCTCTCGCTCTGACGGCCGCTGGTTCGACGAGCGCGTGGGGGATATCGCGCCGAGTCGGAAGCTCTCTACGGTTTGACTTTTCCTTTGCTGACCGACCAAACGTAGGATGCGACAGCCATTGCTTCAGCGGGTGCAATTCCGCCAGGGTATGCGACCATCAGGGTAGACGGCACACCGTGCGTGGCTACGCGATAGATCTCGGCGAAGTCGCCGTTCTTGGCATCTCTCCAGGCATGCGACTTCAAGGTCGGAGCAATCTGCGTCCCTTCGAGCTTTTGTCCGTGACACGCGAAGCATGTTCCCTTGCCGTGAAAGATCGCACGACCCAGATCCACCATCGCCGGGGTGATCGCGCTCGTGTCAGGCTGCGCAGGGCCCTGTTGATGGAGCGCGAGCGCGGTGGCGCCCGCGAACATCGCCATCGCGACCGCCATTAGGAGCGTTCTCACAGCTGTGCGCATCAGAATTGCCGACGTCAAACCGCCGGAGATCGGTGCCACATCTCTTCGAGCGACATTCGACCCGGTCCGTTAAACGCGAATGTAAGACTCGCGCCGAGCAGGGTCATCTCGAACTCGTAGCCATATGGCGCGAAGAAGCCGCCATGCCAACGAGCGACGATTATGGCAACCAGCATCTCAAAGGCGAGCAAAGCGCCCGCCAGTCGCGTGAAGACCCCGAGAAGGATTGCCAATCCTCCGAGCAATTCCACCGCGACGACGATCGCCGCGCAGATGAGTGGCAGTGGAAGCCCGAGCTTCCCCATGATGTCCGCGGTTCCGTCGAGGCCGAAGATAAAGAGCTTCTGACCTCCATGCATCAAGAACACGAGTCCTACCACAATCCGGAGTGGCAGCATCCCCCATTTAGCGAATCGAGCGCCAGTGTGAATCATCTCACCTCTCCGTGTTGTGACATGCCCGATCGCTCATCGAATAGCCAGAACCATCTGCTAAAACACCACCCACAAATAGGCAAAGAGGGTATTGTTGTCCCCGGCCTTACGGCCGGCGGCGTCGTAGTCGTTTGATGCGCCATTGAACAGGTTGTATATGACGTACTGAAGTCCGAATCGCGTATTCTGCCACGGATTGACGGCGAATTCTCCAATCTCTCCCCTCGAGTTGGGGCTCCCCGTGCGACTGCCCGTAACGGATGCGGGAGCAAAGATGACGGCGTCACTCGTGCCGGTAGTCTGAAAGTAACCAGCGGTCAGCGCGTACCGCAGGCTCGGCTCGAGGGTGACATTGGTTCGAAATGTCGAGAGGTCCTCGTGCAGGTTTGCAGCTCCGGGGGGCGCCGCGGCCAGGAACGCGGAAAGAGTCTGACTCTCGTGAATGAATGCCGCTCGTCCGATCCACATGCCGATGTTGGCCTTGTGCTCGATCTGCGCATCAACCGCAGCGTCGGTGTAGTTGTTCGTGGGTCCGCTCACGCCCGTCGGATACAGCCGCGCCGCGAAGCCGTAAGTTCCGATCATCCCGTATGTGGAGGGCCACGCGTGCTGCAGCGCGATGCGCCAATACGGGATGACGCCCTTTGTTACGTTCGTCGCGGTCGCGTCGAGCGGCTCCGTTGCGCCTTGTGGAGCGGATCGGTAAGCGGTGACCTCAGTGTATAGTGTATTGTCGTACAGCGAGTAGGCGCCGAGCCCCGCTACCTGCTGTCCAAGCGCGCCATCGATCAGCGTACTCGCAGCGGGAGACGGAGCGACATCGGAGCTCATGAAGGGAAAGCTCCACGCGGGCGCTGTATTCCACGCATCCTGAACGGTCGGATTGTTGTGCAGCGTGAAACCGAAAAGTACGTCGCGGTCAGCCAAGGTCGCGTGTTTCGCCCAGCGCAAATCGACGTTGTCGATGCCAATCGCTCCATCTGCCGCCGCGTAGGTGAACTGGCTGAATATCCCGACGTGCGGAGTGATCTGCCCTGCGAGGAAAAGACTGAGCTGCTGTGGAAAGCTCACAGTGCCGTTCTGTGCTCCCGGCTGCGCGCGACCGGTCTGCGTGAGGCCTGTGACAACCATTGCGGCCAACGGCGGGATCGTAGCCAGCTTGAGTGATTCGTGGCTGGTGCTGTCGCCGGGTTGGCCTATCGTCGACAGCGAGGTAAGCGTGTATCCATTGAGCTTGAACATTCGCCCGAATGGAGTGAGTTGCGGAAACTGGTAATGGCAGGCGCTACAGGCCAGTCCGGTTTGGCGGGAAAAGCTTGGCACAAACATCTTCGTGAGAGCCGCATAAAGGGTAGCAGGAGCGACTGCGTGGTCGACGGAAACACCGAGGACAGTGCTCGCGCCAGGCGCTGACTTTGTCGGCTGTCGACTTGCGCCCGCCGGAAGGGCGCCCGATGCGCTGGAGACGAGACCCAACGCGAACACTCCGGAAACTACGCTGACCCTGAAACCGCCCTGCATCCGGCGAATGCCCATGGAGACGTCCGTGATCGAGGAGGAACGACTTGATTCACTAGCGTAGTCCTTAGCGGATTAAAGAAATCGAAGCACGCCCTTGCGTCTGTAAGGAAATCCCTGATTTCGGTAAGGTCGCTCGTACTCGCTCAGCGACATGAGAATCGCGGATGAGGGAAACTCTCACAAAAGATCAGCATATCTCCGACGGACGCGGACTGCTTGCGATTGCACCTTATCACCATGGGATACTACGAAGACAGACCTCCTCGTCACGGCCACCGCAATCCGTCCGAGCTCGCTGAAGACGAGGTGCTCTCGGCGATTCACGGAGATTTCTGCGGGATGCCGGAAGGGCTCGAGGAGCCTCGGCCATCGAGGGATACCGAGTGCGTGCCTTTGGCACATGTCGCGCTACTACCATGGGCTGATGCGCATCCCTTGACATCAACCCGATAGAAGCGGTTTAAGCGCCAAGTTCCTCCAGTCTGCGGCAACATCGCATAGTCGTTACTGAGCGGTGTAGCCACCGTCGATCACCAGCTCCGTTCCGGTGACGAATTTTGCCTCGTCTGAGGCGAGGTAGAGAACGCCAAAAGCAATGTCATCCGGCTCACCGACGTGACCGATTGGGTGCAGACTGTCCAGCAGCTTCCTGCCTTGCGCAACGTCGCCCTGGGATTTCAGGTAGTTCTCGACCATGGGCGTCCATATGTAGCCCGGATGCACCGAGTTCACCCGAATGTTGTAGCCCGACTTGGCGCAGTAGAGTGCCGCTGATTTCGTAAGTAGCCGCACGCCGCCTTTGCTCGCGTTGTACGCCGCGAGGTTCGGATCGCCAACCAGGCCTTCGATCGAGGAAAGATTCACTATCGAGCCGCCACGATTTGCCTTCATGGCCTGTATTGCGTGCTTGATTCCCAGAAAAACGCCGTCGAGATTGATGCTCATCAGCCACCGCCAGTCCTCGAGCGTTGTGTGCTCGACATCTTTGGCCAGTGCGACGCCGGCGTTGTTCACCAGAACGTCGAGCTTCTTGTAACGCTCGATGACGGTCCCCATCACGTGATCCCATCTTGCCTCATCGGCTACGTCCTGCTCGATGAAGATTGCATCGCCCCCACGAAGGCGAATCTCCTCGACAACGACTGACCCCTTGTCGATGTCGACGTCGGTCACTGCGACGGCGGAGCCTTCCTCAGCGAGTTTGAGAGCACAAGAGCGTCCGATTCCCAGGGCGCCCCCGGTTACGACCGCTGACTTCCCGCGCATTCTGTTCATTTCGTCTCCCGTCGAGGACCTAGAAACCTGGAGCCACCCGTACTCCGATGGACCGCGCCACGGTTCCGAGCGTCCTGCGCTTCCTCTTCCGACTCCCGATCCCCGCGATCATTACGTAGATCACTACGACGAGATCGAACACCAGGGCTGAGAATAGAAGTAGGATCGGGATGGCCAGTCCCACGAGCAGGATCAGGCCGAACGTTGCAAAGACTTCCATGTGCCACCTCCCGGCAGCTCACCCCGAGAGCAGCCGCCGGAAACTCCTGCGACGCGCGTGCGAGGCTCGGCCAGCAAAACCGAGGACGTGCTGCCAACCGCAGACAAGATGAAAACTTGCGCCCGCCGCACACAGCGGGGAAACCTTGAATTGGCGTAGGGGAAAAACGGCGCCCTCGGACTATACTTGTGATCGCGGTGGGCGGCTGTCTCACGCGATCACCGGCACTCCGTCCGGAAGGCGCACATTGTTCGCTCGCTTTTCTTCGGCGACAACGCCAGCGGGTCGCAACACAAGCATCGCCGTTCGCGAAGTCCTCGTCACAACATCCGCGAGACTCCCCCGGAGAGCGCGCGAAATACCGCCGCGTCCGTGAGTCGCGATTGCGATGAGATTCGCTTTCTCTCTTCCGGCGTAATCTACGATTGCTTCAGCGATGTTCTCGCCGAAAACGACATCGGTGGTCGTGATAAATCCCTCCTCGCGCAACTTGGCAGCGGTGCGAAACAGATAAACATTCGCGGCGGCGACGTCCTTGTCCCACCATGGAGCTTCCTGACCCCGCATCGTCTTCTGCGCAGAGGTCTGCGGCTTGAGCACGTGCAGCAGTCTGATCTTCACCTCGCCCAGTTTCGCCAAAGCGACCACTTCCGGAAGTATCTGCTCCGCCAGGCTCGACCCATCGAGTGGGACGACAATGCTGCTGAAGAGCTCGCCTGGCTCCGGCTTTAAACAGCTGGTCGGGGGTTTCACCACGAGGACTGGAATAGTTGTGCGGCGTATGAGTAAATCGGTCACGCTGCCGAGCGACAGCCGGGCTATGCCGCCTCTACCGTGGCTGCTTATGACGATGAGATCCACCTTGTTTCGGCTGGCATACGCCTGCAAAGCGTCTGGTATGGGTCCGTCCTCGAGCGCCGCATCGATCTGCGCGTCGCAGGCATTTCTGCATTGCGCGGCGAGGCTGTGGAGGTCGGCCAGAATTCTGTCCCGCTCCTGCTGGAGCACTTTGACCGAGACTGTCGCTGCTTCCGGGGAAGACTCCATTCCGAAGAACGCACCGGTGGGGTGAACGCGAACGAGCCGGACTTTTGCCCGGCTACGCTCAGCGATCAGGATGGCAACCCGAATCGCTTCGCGATCGAACCCCGATCCATCCGTCGGGACCATGATCATCTTGTACATAAGGACCCCCTTTGGTACGAACGTCAGTGTGTTGAGGCGTGATCACACCTCTTTGCCCCCAATCTTCAAGTCACGGCCGAAGGGAGCAGTCAGCCAATGACTGATTTATTGTCGGCGTTTCCCTGTTCGTAGCTCGATCAAGGCTCGAAGCGCCAGGTTGTGTAAGGGT
>DHJO01000136.1:9920-10074 GCA_002404375.1 Gemmatimonadales bacterium UBA4718
CTCCCGGATTTCGTATCCTGAGTGCGTAACGAAGCAACCGCATCTCACGAATAAGAGGATACGAAGATGAGAAAGACCATAATTGCGCTTTCAACGCTAATAGCAGTGGCCACCACGGCCGGGGCACAGGGTCCGAGCGCCATTCGACTCCGGC
>DHJO01000200.1:0-1495 GCA_002404375.1 Gemmatimonadales bacterium UBA4718
GCATTGCCTACAGTAGCGTCGAAGGCGTCGAGTTCGGACGGCAGCTTCAGAAGTTCGTGGACGTCGAGTCCAAACGTGAAAGCGAGCGTCTGGCCAATGAGCGCGGCCCGTTCCCCGAATGGGCGCGCTCGATCTGGGGCCCGGACGAGACCGCCGCGCGCGATGCCAGGGGCAATCGCATTCGCCCAATGCAGCTGCTGCGCAACTGCAACGTCAACACTATCGCGCCCACGGGCACGATCTCGATCATCGCCGGCTGCTCGTCGGGCATCGAGCCGCTCTTCGCCGTCGCGTTCATGCGCAATCAGGCGGGTGTGCTGATGCCGGATGTGAACGAGGACTTCATCGCGATTGCGAAGAAGGAAGGCTGGTACTCCGAAGAGCTGATGGAGAAGATCGCGAAGGAAGGACACATCCACTTCGACGAAGTGCCGAAGCAGTGGCAGCGCGTCTTCGTCACGGCGCACGACATCACTCCCGAGTGGCACGTCCGCATGCAGGCCGCCTTCCAGGAGAATTGCGATTCCGCCATCTCCAAGACGACCAACTTCCCGCACGCCGCCACGGTAGATGATGTGCGAGCGATCTACGAGCTCGCTTACACGCTTAAGTGCAAGGGAGTCACCGTCTATCGCGATGGATCGCGCGACAATCAGGTTCTATCGACTGGCGCCACGGTGCAGGCGAAGGCCGAGCGTGAAGGTAAAGCCGACGCCCGCGCCGAGAGAGGCGAGCTGCACGGCACCATCGCCGAGCTGGAAGCGGAGAACGCAAGATTGAAGGAAGCGCTGTTCGATGCGGAGGCGGAGAATCTTCAGCGCCGCGCCAAGCGCTCACGGCCGGACACTCTTCGCGGGATCACCACCCGCATCGAGACTCCGCTCGGGACAATGTTCCTCAACATCACCGAGGACGATCGCGGTCAGCCGTTCGAGGTGTTCATCAATCTCGGCAAGGCCGGCGGCGCGGCGATGGCTGACGCCGAGGCAATGGGACGTCTCATCTCCCTGGCGCTGAGGTCCGGTATCCCGATTCGCGAGGTGCACCGCCAGCTGCGCGGAATCGCGTCGGACAAAGCGATCGGACTCGGGCCGAACAAGGTACTGTCCGTTCCAGACGCAATAGGCATAGCGCTCGAGAAGTGGATGCGCGAGAAACAGGGAGTTCAACAGGATCTTCTCGGTGCCGGACCGACGCCCATTTCACCGATCGAAGTTGCGCAGCCCCGGCCTTCGACGAGCACGAATTCCGGCGAGAGTGGACAGGCGCAATACGGGTTCGACGCTGTGAACCGCAGCGAGTCGTTTATCGGAACGTGCCCTGATTGCGGATCGTCGCTCGAGTTCGCGGAAGGATGCGCGAAGTGTCACGTGTGCGGATTCTCCGAGTGCGGGTGAGCTAGACATCGCGAACCGAAGAAAACGCCGAGCGCAATTGCTCGGCGTTTTTCATTTGGTTGTTGCCGTCGATGTCTCTACCGGACCCCGCCGAACCA
>DHJO01000200.1:1521-2938 GCA_002404375.1 Gemmatimonadales bacterium UBA4718
TCCTTGATCAACAGGAACGCGGCGTAGAGCAGAAGGCCCGCACCCACGAGCCCGAGAGCGATCGGAACCACAGTAAAGCTGGAGCTCGTTACCGCGACCAGACCAATCGCCACGCTCGTCCCCACGAAGAAGGCGAGCGCCCCATACAGTCGCGACAGCGCGCGTTGAAGCAGTCGCGATCGCGTCGTTACGAAGTCGAGCTGTGTGAACAGCATGCGTCGCTCTTCTTCGCGGCCTTCGGCCCGCTGGTCATTGGCACGTGGAATCAGCGCGCTCGAGATCTCCCGAGTGCGGTTCACCGCTTTGCTCAGTCGATCCGATGTGGCCAGGATGAGCGATCCGCACGCGGAGATGAGCACCGCCGGGGTGATCATCGCGGATAGAACCGAGATCGCGTCAGGGAAGTTGGTCATGTCTCCGTAAGCTAGTCAAAACGATTCTCGTGACGCAGACAGGGGATGGGTGACATATTTATCTGGACGTTTACCTCTTACAGGGCAGGGAGGGCTATGGACGACAAGAAGATCGCGGCGCTCGCGAAGAAGAACGCCGCCAAGGCGGCCAAGTCGAGCGGTCGGAAAGGGTTTGGAAAGAAGTACGACAAGAACCTCGCTGATCTGCCAACCGACGAAGCCACACTGAAGGAGCGTCAGGAGCACGAGCGCTTCTTCAAGGAGATGCGGAAGAGGGAATTCTAATGTTGACGAGATTCGTAATACTTGGCGCGCTCGTCGCGGGTGCCGCCGATTTGCCCGCCCAATCGCAACCCGCGCCGGCGACCCAGCCGGCTCCGGCCCAGCCTGCTCAGCCACCACGAATTCCAAGGGCTACCGCTAGCACCCGCGCCTCCGTCGCCGTGCTGATCGACAGCCGCTGGGGGGAGGGTGGTTGGTTTGGTGCGCTGAATCTGGCGGGGCCCGCCAAAATCGCTATCGACTACGGTCAGCCCCATGCGCGCGGCCGCAACGTAGTTGGAATGCCCGGTGTCATGCCGTGGGACAGCGTGTGGCGCGCCGGCGCCAACATGTCGACCCAGCTCACCGCCGAAGTCGACATGACTATCGGAAACACGTTCATCCCGCGCGGGATATACACTCTGTTCGCGCTGCCGACCAGAAATGGGTGGAAGCTGATCGTCAGCAAGGAAGTCCTGCAGTGGGGGACGGACTACGATCCTAAGCAGGATTTCGCACGCATCGATCTGAGATCGCGTACACTCCCCGAGCCGATCGAGAGCCTGACGTTCTGGCTCGTACCGGCGATCGAGGCTCCGCCCTCTACGACGCTCCCGCACGGCGTGCTCAAGTTTGCGTGGGGCAATACTGAGCTTTCCACCGACTGGCGGGTCGGACATTAGGCTGCAAACTGAATGACGGCTGATAACTGCAACAGAACGGTGACTGATAACTGCAACTGA
>DHJO01000200.1:3099-6249 GCA_002404375.1 Gemmatimonadales bacterium UBA4718
GCCCAGACTTATCCCCTCGGCGTTCGGAGCAACTGCTTGTGCCCTAACGCCAGTAGTGAAGTCCGGGCGTAGTGAACTGAGAACTAACATCTATGCTACTGACCACTCGCACCCGTTCAGTTGCAGTTAGATCCCACCCAACCGAGATGCCAGTGGCTCGCACCCGTTCAGTTGCAGTTATTCCCCAGATCAACCGAGATGCCAGAGGAGCGCGGCGCCGCGAGGATAGTTAGAATTGAAGAGGGGGGTGTCATGGCAAAGAATCGACTCCAAGAGCTTCACGACATGGGTCAGTCTATCTGGCTCGACAGCATCGATCGCAGGATGCTGACGGATGGCGAGCTCGAGCGGCGCATCCGGGACGATGCGCTCACGGGCATGACCTCCAATCCGACGATTTTCCAGAAGGCACTCGCCTCGAGTGATGCCTATGATGAACAGCTCCTCGCCGCCGAGCAGGGACTCACGCCGATGCAGCTGTTCGAGCTTGTAGAGACTACTGATGTCCGCGACGCCTGTGACATCTTCGCGGGAGTCTACAGCTCGACGCGCGGCGCGGACGGTTTTGTCTCGATCGAAGTTTCGCCGGGCGTTTCCCACAGCGCCGATGCGACCGTAGAGGAAGCGCGCAGGCTGTGGAAGACGGTTGACCGGCCGAACGTGATGGTCAAGGTTCCCGGCACTCCCGAAGGCGCGATTGCCGTGCGGCGCCTGATCGCTGAGGGAATCAACGTCAACATCACGCTGCTGTTTGCGATCGAGGCGCACGAGCGCGTTGTCGAAGCGTATCTGGCGGGGCTCGAGGACCGGGTCAAAGCGCGGAAGCCCATCGACGGCCTCGCATCGGTCGCCAGCTTCTTTGTGAGCAGAGTAGACACGGAGATCGACAAGCGTCTCGACGCAATGATTGCGAAGGCACCGCAGCTGGAGAGGGAGAGGCTGCAGCTGCTCAAGGGCCGGGCAGCGATCGCGAACGCGAAGCTGGCGTACCGTCTCTTCACGCAGAAGTTCTCCGGTCCGAGGTGGGAAGCACTGTCAAAGCAAGGTGCCCGCGTGCAGCGCCCTCTGTGGGCGAGCACGAGCACCAAGAATCCCGCCTACCGTGACGTGATGTACGTCGAGGAGCTGATCGGGCCCGATACCGTCGACACAATGCCGCCCGCGACGATCGACGCGTTCGAGAATCATGGCGTCGTGGCGAGGACTGTCGACAAGAGAGTGTCCGCGGCGGAGGCGCTGCTCAAGGAAATCGAGGCCGTAGGGATCTCGATTCGTGAAGTCACCGAGAAGCTGCTCATCGACGGAATCGCCAGCTTCCAGAAATCGTTCGACGAATTGCTTGCGGGACTCGAGGCAAAGATCGGCTCACTCGCACCCGGCGGGAAGTGACCGGCATCTACACACCGCGCACCAAGATCGTCTGCACACTTGGTCCTTCAACTGCAAGCGCTGACGCCATTCGAGGGCTGATCGATGCGGGAATGAACGTCGCCCGCGTGAACTTCTCGCACGGCACGCACGAGCAACACGCTGCGACGATCAAGATGGTCCGGCAGCTGGCGCAGGAAGCCAATAAACCCATTGCGATTCTGGGCGACCTTCAGGGGCCGCGCATTAGAGTCGGGGATCTTCCCAAGCCCATTCTTCTGGCGGTTGGTGAAGATGTCGTGCTCGTGCACGAGGGCGACGAGAAGAAGGGGGAGATCCCGGTCACTTACGACCAGCTCGCCAACGACGTTCGCGTCGGCGACAGAATCCTCATCAACGATGGGTTGCTAGAGCTCGTCGCGCTCGAGATCGCGAATGCCCGTGTGAAAGCGCGTGTGCTCAATGGCGGTGAGCTCAACAGCCACAAGGGACTCAACCTTCCCGGCGTCCAGGTTTCGGCTCCCTCGATCACCGAAAAAGACGAAGCCGACATCATTTTCGCGGTCAAACAGGAGGTCGACTACCTCGCGCTCAGCTTCGTCAGGCGCGGGGAGGATATCGAGTCGCTCCGCAAGAAGATTCCGCAGTGGCTGCTCGTGGTGGCGAAGATCGAGAAGGATGTCGCGCTCCAGAACATCGAAGCGATCGTTCGCGCCTCGGACGCCGTCATGGTCGCACGAGGAGACCTCGGTGTCGAGCTGCCATTCGAGGCGGTACCAGGCGCGCAGAAGCGGATCATCCGGCTCGCCAACAAGTACGGCCGGCCGGTGATCACCGCCACGCAAATGCTGGAGTCGATGATCGAGCACCCGCGCCCGACCCGCGCGGAAGCCAGCGACGTGGCGAACGCAATCATGGACGGAACCGATGCGGTGATGCTATCCGCCGAGACGGCTGCCGGCGCCTACCCTCGTCTCGCCGTCGAGGCGATGACGCGCATCATCAAGGAGATCGAGACGCACCCGCCCGTCGCTCCATTTGCCGGAGCGGAGCAGGGTGACGGAGTGGTCACCACCGAAGTCGCGATCGCCGCCGCGACTGTGGCAGCAGTAGACATGCTTGGCGCGCCACTCGTCGTCGTCTTCACCAAGAGCGGCTTCTCGGCGCGCGTCGTCGCGTCGAAACGGCCGCCCGTTCCGATTCTGGCGCTAACGGACGAGGCACGCACGTTCCGGCAGCTCGCGCTCGTCTGGGGTGTCGTGCCCGAGCTGGTTCCGCACTGCGAGGACTACGACGCGATGATGGAGCGCACAAAGACAGTCGTCACGCACAGAGAGCTGGCATCCGCGGGAGATCGCATCATCGTCACTGCCGGAGTGCCCTTCGACATGCCTGGCACCACCAATCTGCTCAAGGTGGAGACCGTCTGAAACTCACATTTCTGGGGACGGGAACCAGCTTTGGCATCCCCCAGATTGGGTGTTCGTGCGAAGTGTGCAGGTCGACTGATTCCCGGGACAAACGAACGCGGGTTGGGGCGCTGGTGGAGACCGATGGCGGGACCAACATCCTCATCGACACGCCGCCCGAGCTCCGGCTGCAACTGATTGCGGCGGGTGTGAGCCGTGTTGACGCGATCCTTTTCACCCACGATCATGCCGATCATGTGCACGGAATCGACGACATCCGCGCTCTGTCCGATCGCGGCGATCAACCCATCGACATGTACGGCCCGCCCGACACGATGGAGAGGCTGGCGAGACGGTTCGCCTACATCTTCGA
>DHJO01000050.1:0-1103 GCA_002404375.1 Gemmatimonadales bacterium UBA4718
GCGCTTGAGCGCCATCGGGTTGACGCCGGCTGTTACGTTCTTGAGTCCTTCGCGGAAAATCGCCTGCGCGAGGACGGTCGCTGTGGTGGTGCCGTCGCCGGCGAGGTCGCTGGTCTTGGTAGCGACTTCCTTTACCATCTGCGCGCCCATGTTCTCGAGCGGATCCGAAAGCTCGATCTCCTTGGCCACTGTCACGCCGTCCTTTGTAACGGTCGGCGCACCGAACTTCTTGTCGATGACGACATTCCGTCCCTTCGGACCAAGCGTAACCTTTACGGCTTCCGCGAGCTGGTCGACGCCGCGCTTGAGAGCCGCGCGCGCATCGGTATTAAAGTGTAGTTCCTTGGCTGCCATATGAATCGCTCTTTGGGTGTCTGGTTAGGCGACGACCGCGAGAACATCGGACTCGCGGAGGATCAGGTATGTCTCGGCGTCGATCGTGACTTCGGTTCCACTGTACTTTCCGTAGAGAACCTTGTCACCGACTTTGAGCTCCATCGGAACGCGAACGTTCTTCTCGTAGCGGCCCGGGCCAACGGCGATGATCTCGCCCTGTTGCGGCTTTTCCTTGGCGGTGTCGGGGATGAACAACCCGCCACGCATCTGCTCGGTCTCCTCGAGCGCTTTGATCATGACGCGGTCTGCGAGGGGGGCGACTTTGGTGCTCGATTGTATTTTTGTAGCCATAATTAGCTGCCCTTCTGCTGAAAATGTGGCTGGATAGTGGGGAAAGGTCGTTGTTAGCACTCGACAGTAGTGAGTGCTAAGCCCTCAACATAACTGGCTTTGGAGCCCTTCGTCAACCCTCCCGCAGCCCAGGCGCCGCGGGGCGGCCCTAGGAGTCAACCGGTGAGGATTTCGTACCCAAGGCGTATGCCTTTTAAGGTCAAAAAGGGGTCTACCAGCTCCAGCTCGGAGGAATGGGGCTGGATCGATTCGGCCATCCCGCCAGTCGCCAGAACCAGCGGGGCGGTCTTATTCGGCCACTCCTTCTTTATACGCCGCACGATTCCGTCGATCGAGTCCACCGCACCGTAAAGGACGCCGGCGCGAATGCACTCGTCGGTGCGGCGGGCAATGACTCGCTTGGGCGGGACGATATC
>DHJO01000050.1:1212-3191 GCA_002404375.1 Gemmatimonadales bacterium UBA4718
AAAAGCGTGTCGGCCGAGATCATGATGCCAGGCTGGATCACCCCGCCAAGAAAAGTCCCATCCGCTGTTATGCAGTCGTAGGTCGTGGCTGTTCCAAGGTCGACCACGATTGCATCACGCTTATGTATCCGGCTTGCCGCGAGTGTGTTGGCGATCCGGTCCGCGCCGACGGTGAAGGGCTCCTCAACATCCAGCTTCACCGGAAGCTTGGCGCGCGCGTCGATCATCACCGCCTTCCGGCCGAAGCACATCTCGCACGCTTCCGCCAGCATGGGGGTGATCGTCGGCACCACGGAGCAGATCGCCGACCCCGTGGTTCCCTTCGGCGATGCGATGGCGTCGCCAGTGATCGAGCGAATCAGGATCGCGAGCTCGTCGGCCGTCCGTGGAGCAGCGGTGGTGATACGCCAGTGCGAGACGAGCTCCTCGCCCTTGAAGATTCCGATCGTGATCTCGGAGTTGCCGACGTCGAACACGACAATCATTGAATATCCTCTAGTACGAGAGAGCCGGACCGGAAAGGGGCGACTGTATCAGCCAGCGCCACCAGCAGCTCGCCGGTCGCCGAGATTCCCGCGACGCGGCCGATCGCGGGTTGGGTGCACGTTTTTCCCCGCGCCAGATCCCGCGCGTTGAACTCCTCCAGCTCTCCCGTGTCGAGCGGCCCGGTTGCGCCGGCCGCGGAGCGAAGGGCGGGTATGAGCTCGCCCAGAACTTCTGCGCGCGCCGTCCCCGGTTCAAGGCCCACGGCACTTTCGATGTCCTCTGGCCGCCGGACGTTGAGGCCCAGTCCGATCGCGATCCACTCGACGGACTGCTCGCGCCACCGCGCCTCAACGAGAATTCCGGCGAGCTTCCCCTCATCCAGGTAAAGATCGTTGGGCCACTTCAGGCGAATTGGCTCTGCCGCAAACCGATCGAGAGATTCGGCGGCCGCCAGTCCCACCCTGATGGAAAGGACATCGAGCCCCGAGGTGTCGCCGGGGCGCTCGATGAGCGTCAACCAGAGACCTGCTTCGGGTGAAGATTGCCAGCTCTTCCCGCCCCTTCCGCGCCCCGCCGTCTGCTCGTTTGCGATCACGAGCGTTCCCGCCGGCGCACCGTCGGCCGCGAGTCGATGCGCGACGTCCATCGTCGAGGTGGTTGACTCCAGAAGCTCGACTCGGGGAAGGTCGAGTGCGTCCTTCAGTTCGGCTGCTGTCGCGCCGTCGAGGCGCGGGACGTCATCCGCGCGCGTACACCACCGCCAGCACCGCGATGCCGAGAATGATGCGGTAGGCCGCGAAGATGCCGTAACTGTGTCGACTCACGTATCGCATCAGAATCGAGATCGCGAGCCACCCGCTGATTGCTGACGCGACAACGCCGGACATCAGCTCGTTCGTCAAGCCGCCCGCGTGAAGCGCCTTCGGGCCTTCGAGGATAACTGCCGCTGCGATAATCGGCATGCTCATGAGAAAGCTGAATTCTGCCGCAGCTTCTCGATCGATGCGAAGCCCGCGCGCGGTCGTAATCGTGGCCCCCGATCGCGACACGCCCGGAATCAGCGCGATGACTTGAGAGAGCCCGATCAGCAGAGAATCAACCCACCTCATCTCGCCCAGTATTCGCCGTTGATCGACGAGCTTGTCTACGATCCAGAGCACGGTTCCCATGACAATGAGCGCGATCGCGATGATCTGGGGGCTTCTGAAAGCTGACTCCGCCTTCGACTGCAGTATAAGTCCGCCGATCGCGCCGGGAATCGTGGCGATGATCAAATAAATGACCCGGCGCTTTTCCGGGGTCTCGACGCGACCGGTGGTGATGATTCCGAACGCCGCGCGAATGAGGACGAGCCATTCCAATCGAAAATACCAGAGCACGGCGAGAAGTGTCCCGAAATGGAGCGCTACGTCAAAGGCGAGTCCGGGGTCTTCCCAGCCCAGGAGCCATGGCGCGAGCGTGAGGTGCGCCGAGCTGCTGATCGGCAGGAATTC
>DHJO01000050.1:3204-6689 GCA_002404375.1 Gemmatimonadales bacterium UBA4718
GCAAGCCGACTCATCTCCGCCCAGCGTTTTGGATCCTGTAATATTTCGAGAGAGGCGGCGGCCATCCCGGGAATGTCTCCCACTGTGCAGAGGAATCCAGTCTCCCCTTCGCGCACGACCTCGGGGAGACCACCGGCGTTTGTTCCCACGACCGGGACTCCGGACGCGAGCGCTTCGAGTGCGCTGAGTCCGAACGACTCGCTCTGGCTCGGCAACAGAAACAGGTCAGCTGCTGCGAGCAGGGGCGCGATCTGCTCGAGCTTCCCGAGGAAAGACACCGATTCCTCGATGCCAAGCATGCGCGCCTCTTCTTCGGCGGCCGGCCTGTCCGGTCCATCGCCGATCATTACCAGAACGCATGGGAGCTCGCGATTCACTTCCGAATAGATGCGGATCACATCTCGAACGCGCTTAACCGCGCGAAAGTTCGACACGTGCATCAGGATCGGTTTCGAGCGCCCGAACTGATTCTTAAGTAGCGGCGGATATTTCTCCCGATTATAGACATCGGGATCGATGAAGTTGTGGATGACGTCGATCTCGAGTCCCTCACAGCCGAACGCCCGGAAGGTTTCGTCTTTCAGATAGTTGGAGACCGCCGTGACCTGGTCAGATTTCTCGATCGAGAACTTGGTGATCGGAAAGAACGAAGGGTCCTGTCCAACAATAGTTATATCGGTTCCGTGCAGAGTGGTAATGAGATGAACGTCTTCTTTCGTCTCGCGCAGCATCTCGCGCGCAATCCACGCGCTCGTAGCGTGGGGAATGGCGTAGTGGCAATGCAGCAGCTCGAGCCCGTGAGTGCGAACGACCTCGTGCATCCGCACGGCCAGGGCGAGATCGTACGGCGGAAACTCGAACAGCGGATAGCGGCCGACATCGACTTCGTGAAAGAAGATTCGAGGAAGAAAGGACGGTAGCCGAAACGGCTGCCGGTAAGTGATGAAATGGACCTCGTGCCCCCGATCGGCCAGCGCGATCCCCAGCTCCGTCGCGACGGCGCCGGATCCGCCGTACGTCGGATAGCAGGTAATTCCAATCTTCACTCAGCTCTCTCCCACCACTCTCGCGCGATGGTCAGAGCGTGAGGGTCATCTGGATTTACGTGCGTTACAGCCGCCGCTGGCAGTTGGTTTCTGAACCACGTGCGTTGGCGCTTGACGTACTGCCGTGTCTCAATAATGACCCGTTGCCTGGCTGATGACAAATCGAGCGCGCCCTCGACGTGACTCCGCATCACCACGTAGCCGCTCGCTTTCCACGCGGGCGCATCGGGGGACACTGTGCGCATCAGCTCACGCACCTCGTCTGCCCAGCCCGCTCTGACCATTCTGTCAACGCGTGCCTCGATTCTAGAGGCAAGCACGCTCCCCGGATCGACAACGAGATACGCGGGCCTCTGACCATCGGCTTCAATTTCCTTCGCTGCTTTGTGCCGCGAATGAAGATCGCTGATACGTGAGCCGGAAAGCAGCGCCGTCTCGATCGCGCGCAGTAGCTGGGTGCGACCGAGGTGCGCTCGCGCCGGATCGAGCTGTTTGCACCAGCGGCGCAGGTCGTCAACGGACATGGTCGCCAGCTCGCGCTCGAGCTGCGCCCGCTGGACCGGATCCTGGTAAGGAGCGTTGAAGAGCGGGTCGACCAGCGCCTTGATGTAGAGTCCCGTTCCCCCGACGACCACCGCGTCCTTTTCGATCTCACCGGCGCGTTTGATCCATTCATCTGCCGCGCTCGCCCATCGCGCCGCCGAGTACCGTTCGTCCGGCTCGACGACGTCGATTCCGTAGTGCGTAACTCGAGCGCACTCATCTCGCGTCGGTTTGGCCGTTCCAACATCGAACTCGCAGTAGATCTGGCGCGAATCGGCACTGACGATTGCCGCATTGTATGTCTCGCAAAGCTTCAGGGCGAGGTCGGACTTTCCCGCGGCGGTGGGACCGCAGATGATGCGCATCCTATCGCCGGCCAAACCGCCGCTCTACTTCGTCCCAGGTTAGGTGGACAATCGTCGATCTGCCGTGAACATCGTGTGCCGGAAGCGTGGTGTCACGGAGTGAAGCAAAGAGTGAGCGCATCTCCGACTGCGACAGCTCTTCTCCGGCCTTGATCGCGGCCTTGCAAGCGACCGTCGCCGCGAGACGCTCGTGCTTGGCGGCGGCGCCGGCGACCCGATCTCCCGTGAGTGCGTCCAGTGTCTCCCGCAAGCACCGCTCGGCGTCGAATCGGGGATGCGGCATGGGCACCGTGTTCACAATCAGCGTGTGTCCCCCGAAGCCCTCGACCTCGAATCCCAGCCGCTCGAGGTATTCGCGATTGGCATCGAAGGCTTCACCTTCAGCTGGGCCGAGGTGGAGTGTGAGGGGAAGCAGAAGCCGCTGCGCCGGCGCGGTGCCGCTCTCCAGCGTGTGCATGAACTGTTCGTAGAGTACGCGCTCGTGGGCGGAATGCTGATCGATGAGGACGAGTCCATCCTCGTGCTCAAACCCGATATAGGTCCGTCGAAGCTGAAACAGCGGTGGTATTGGCGCCGGAGGAGCGGCGACCTCGGCGAATTCATCCGCCGCGAATTCGCGTGTCGCACTCTCGAAATCGGGCACCGACTGATCGAATAGCGGGACGTCTCTGGCCACCTGCGGCTGCAGAATCTCAGAGCCCGGGTTGGGTGGAAGATCGACGGGCCGGAAACTGAAGCTCGATCCGCGGAATCCCAGCGAGGCAGCACTGTCGAAATTTCCCAGAGCCCGTCGCACCGCCGCTTCTACTGCGCGCTCAATGGTCCATCTGTCACGGAAGCGAACTTCGGCTTTGGCAGGGTGCACATTCACATCGACCGCGTCGGCGGGCACGGTAACATTGAGGAAGAAAGACGGCCTCACTCCGGCGACTATCGTCGACCGGTACGCGGCTTCCGCCGCGCGGGCGATCCCCGCATCGCGGACGGCGCGGCCGTTGATCGAAAGGAAGGCGCGACGCGTCGAGGTTCCGACATCGGCGGGTCTCTGAACGAGCCCGCTGGTATGAATTGGACCGGCGACGTCGTCGACGTCGAGCAGATCTTCCGCGTATCGTCCGCCCCAGATGGCGCCCAATCGGGAGCGTACGCTTGTGACAGGTGGAAGCGTGAGAGCGCTCCGGCCGTCGTGCGTGACATTTATCCGAACGGTTGGCTGCGTGAGCGCCAGCGCTGTAAGCGACTCTACCGCACTCCGCCACTCGGATCGCGCGCTCCGCAGGAACTTGAGACGCGCAGGCACGTTGTAAAACAACTGCGCGACCGAGACGGTCGTCCCGCGCCGGCGCGCTATGCGCTCCCCTCGACCGATCTGACCTCCCATGACTTTTGTGGAGGTGCCTTCGCCGTCGGCGGCCGCAGTCTGAATCTCGAACTGCGAGACGGACGCAATGGCGGGAAGTGCCTCGCCGCGAAAGCCGAACGTCGATACACCCACGAGGTCCGACGCCTTTCTGATCTTGGACGTGCCGTG
>DHJO01000055.1:0-514 GCA_002404375.1 Gemmatimonadales bacterium UBA4718
CGCCGCCGGTGATCAGGTTCGGTATCGGCCTCCTGCTGCTTCAGGCGGTTCTCCCTCAATCGGCGCGCACGCAGCAAAGTGTTGGAGCTCCGCTGCCGGTGCAAATGGGCTACAGGGTCAACCCGGACACCGTGATCATCGGGCAGCCATTCAATCTCTTCGTGAAGATTGCTGCGCCGATGGGCGTTCGCTTCGAGTTTCCGGCTGGCCCCGACACTGCGACGCAAAATGGCGTTCGTCCGATCGAGCTTCGGGGCGAGAAGATTGTGTCGATGCTGGGCGACACCGCGGTCGCTCTCTACCATCTCGTTGCGTGGGACATCGGTATCCAACCGCTCCGGATTCCAGATGTGCGAGCCGCCTTCGGTGGGGCGGAACGGCGGCTACCGTTGGCCGGCGCTTCGGTGTTCGTAAGGTCAGTGCTGCCGGCGGATACATCGCTGAGAATCCCCAGGCCGCCGCGCCCGCTGATTGTTCTGGCCGTCTTCAACTGGTGGCCGTGGCTCGCGCTCGT
>DHJO01000055.1:603-3672 GCA_002404375.1 Gemmatimonadales bacterium UBA4718
CGCGAGTATCTCGCCCTGATCGTCGACGTAGCGCGCGAGTACCTCGCTGCGCGCGTGCCTGGAGTGCGTCGCTCCGACACAACGTCCGAGCTATTGCGGGAGATGCAGCCACACGACGGCATCGAGGCGGAACTCCCGCGTCTCCTGGAGAGTGTGGATCTCGTCAAGTTTGCCGGCGCGGATGTGACGCGCGACGAGGCACGGGAGGCCGGGTTGGCGATACGCGCGATCGTGGATCACGTAGAGGCACGGCTCAACCCGGAGTCTGAGCCCGCAAAAAGGGCGGCAATGCGGGAGCGCGCCGCGTGAAAGTTTTCGGGTTGTTCGAGTTCTATACTCCGGAGGCGCTGTGGCTGTTGCTGCTGCTTCCCGTCTGGTGGATCTGGCGAAGGACACGCCGGAAGGATGCGATCGTCTTCTCGCGGACCTCGGTGCTGGCGACCGGGCCGGCAACCGGGAGCTGGATTCCGAAAACCATCTTCCTGTTGCGGAACGCCGCGTTGGCTCTTCTCGTCATCGCCCTTGCTCGGCCGCGCTCAGGCGCGCACGTAGAGACACAGACCAGCGAGGGAATCAACATCGTGCTAGCCATAGACCTATCCAGCTCGATGCTCGCCCTCGACTTTCGTCCCGCCAACCGGATCGAGGTCGCGAAGCAGAAGGTGAAGCAGTTCATCTCGCGACGCACCTCTGACAGGATCGGCATCGTTGCTTTCGCGGGCGAAGCGCTCACACAGGTCCCGCTCACGACCGACTATCCCGTTGTGATGCAGGCGGTGAGCAATCTCCAGGCGGGGCAGCTCGAAGATGGAACCGCGATTGGAACAGCAATCGCGACGGCTGCCAACCGTCTGAGGGATGCACCCGGAAGATCGCGGGTGATGATCATTCTCACCGACGGCGTGAACAATCGTGGCTCGGTCGACCCGCTGACCGCGGCAAAGGCGGCCGCCGCCTACGGAATCAAGATCTATGGCATCGGGGTGGGCAGCGTCGGCATGGCGCCCGTCCCGGTCGGCCGCAATGCTGCGGGCGGTCTGAACTACGAATACCAGCCCGTTGAAATCGATGAAGCGCTGCTCAGCAACATCGCGCGGCTGACAGGCGGCAGATATTTCCGCGCACGCGATGCGGCAGCCCTACAGAACATCTACTCCTTCATCGATCAGATGGAGAGAGCGCCGGTGCACTCGACTACCACCGTGAGATATCGAGAGCTCTTTCGCTGGCCGCTGATCCTTGGACTCCTGGCGCTGTTCGCGGAGCTGGCGCTCGTCGCGTGGAAGGCGCCGCTGCCATGACGACGTTCATGCCCTTCGTGCAATGGCCGTGGGCACTGCCGTTGGCGGTGATCCTCGCGGTCGTAACGGCCTGGCTGGTGCGCTGGGGGGTTCGTGCGCGTACCCAAAGACTCTCCAGACTCGGCACTCCTTCCATGATTGCGCGACTTGCGCCATCGGTAACGCCGCACCGCGCGTGGACTCGCGTTTTGCGCGCGGCACTCGCGACGCTTTTGCTCGGGCTTGCGTTCGCTGGCCCGCGCTGGGGAGTCGAGCAGACCGTTGTGAAACAACAGGGCGTGGACGTCGTGCTCGCGCTCGACGCGTCATTGTCGATGCTGGCCACCGACGAAGCACCGAGCCGTCTTCAGGCGATGAAGCAGGTAATCAACCGGCTTCGCGATCTTTCTCCGGGGGACCGCTTCGCTCTGCTGGCGTTCGCTGGACGAAGCTACATCCTCACTCCGCTCACAGTCGACAACAGCGCGCTCGACCTGTTTCTTCAGAACCTCGATCCGACAATCGTCGGTCAGGGCGGAAGCTCGCTCGCCAGCGCGCTGAGGCAGGCTACGAATCTGCTCGCCTTGAACAAGACGCCGGGCGATCGAGCGATCGTTCTCATGAGCGACGGGGAGGGATTCGACAACCCCGACGAAGTACTCACAGAGGCCCGACGCGCGCGCGACATGGGCATCAGCGTGATCACTGTCGGTTACGGTACGACTCAAGGCTCTACGATTCCAGTCGTCGAAAACCGGGTTGTGACCCAGAAGCGCGATGAGAACGGCAACGTTGTCGTGACGCGCTACGATCCTCAGCTGCTGAAGCAGATCGCCGACGAGGCGAAGGGCGTTTTCATCGACGCGCGGACGCCGGACAAGGCCGGCAAGGTTCGACAGGCGCTCAACACCCTGCGCGCGCATCCGCGATCCGTCGTTTCCGGCGAGAATCTCGGCGTGCAGTATCAGTGGTTTGTGCTTGCGGCGCTTCTCCTTCTCGGTGCGGACACTTTCTCCCAGACCCGTCGTCGTCGGAGGCGAGCAGTCGCCGCAGCCGCGACGACGGCGACAATGCTTCTGCTGACTGCGTCGTGCAGACGAGCGCCCCCGCGCGACAAGGACGCCATTGCCCTCTACAACGCGGGGACGAACCTCCTCAGAAGAGACTCTCTGAAGTTGGCAGTCCCGCCGCTGACGAAAGCTGCGGATTCCAAGGACAGCGTAGTAAGACACCATGCCAGATTCAATCTGGGCCTCGACTACCTGGTGCAAGGGCGGCGCGCGAAGGATTCGGCCGACGCACCGCTCGACAGCGCCCTGTTTCGCTACAAGCAGATACTGGAGGTAGCGGTCGCCGATTCGGATGCGCGATGGAACTACGAGCTAGCCCTTCGTATGAGAAAAGGTGGTGGAGGTGGTGGAGGAGGCGGCGGTGGTGGTGGCGGCGGGGGGAAGAGCAACAAACCGAATCCGGCGCCGGCGCAAAGCCAGAATCAGGCTCCCGCGCCCAAACCGGTACCCGGGATGACGCCACAACAAGCGGAAGCGGTACTCAATGCCGCCGAGGATCAGGAGACCGACGTGCAGGGGAAGCGGCAGAAAAAGAACGTCCCCACGCCACCGCGGGGAAAGGATTGGTAGCTTCGGTACCAGCATGTCTCTGATTTCAATTCTCCCAAGCGCTGTCGCCGACCAGATCGCGGCCGGCGAGGTCGTCGAGCGGCCCTCTTCCGTAGTGAAAGAGCTGGTCGAGAACTCGATTGACGCGGGTGCGTCGGTAATCGAGATCG
>DHJO01000056.1:0-2279 GCA_002404375.1 Gemmatimonadales bacterium UBA4718
AATCCCGATCGCATCTATTGGATGTCGTCCGTGTTCCGCACATCCGATGATGGTGGCAAAACGGTACGGCGTGGTGCGCTCGGCGTACATACCGATTGGCATGCCATGTGGATCGACCCCGCGGATCCGGAGCACTACATCCTCGGCGACGACGGTGGAATCGCGGTCACGTATGATCGCGGCGGCACCTACGATTTCATCAACACATTCCCGATTGGCCAGTTCTACCACGTTAGCTACGACATGGAGAAGCCGTACAAAGTGTGCGGCGGTCTGCAGGACAACGGCTCGTGGTGCGGACCATCGCGCGCCAGAAATCGCGCCGGCATTACCAACAACGACTGGTACAACGTCGGTGGAGGCGACGGATTCTACAGCGCCATCGATCCCCAAGACCCGAACATCGTGTACAGCGAATCGCAGGGTGGAAATGCTTCCCGACTCAACATCGCCCAGAACACTCGCGCCGTGATCATGCGCGGGGGCGGGCGCGACAGAACGAGCATCTTCGAGGATTCCGTTATCATCGCCCGCGGCGATACGGCTCGCCCCGAGACTCCGGACATCAGCCGTACGGTAGCGCAGATTCGAGCTCGAGCCGCCGCCGATTCGGCGCGCGGTTACAGGTTCAACTGGTCGACGCCGTTCTTCCTCTCCCCGCATTCAGCCACGACGATATACATGGGCGGGAACCGGCTGCTCAAGTCCACGGATCGAGGCGATCACTTCTATCCCATCTCGGCAGACCTCTCCACCAGGGATTCGACTCGGATCATAATGAGCACCCGCCTGACAGGGGGAATAACGCGGGACAATTCCGGGGCGGAGACGCACGGAACGATTTCGACGGTTGCAGAATCGCCGATCAGGCCTGGCATACTCTGGCTCGGAACCGACGATGGCAACGTTTGGTTGACGACCAACGATGGCGGACAGTGGACTGATATCACCACGCGCTTTCCGGGTGTGCCGAAAAAAACGTGGGTGAGCAGAGTCGAGCCGTCGCACTTCGACACGGCTACGGTCTACGTGACATTCGACAATCACCGCGAGAACGATTTCCGACCGTACGTCTACGTCTCGAACGACTTCGGAAGAACATTCCGCTCGATTAGCAACAATCTTCCGACCGGCGGCGTCGACTTCGTGCACGTAATTCGCGAAGACCCCGCGAATCGCGATCTTCTCTTTCTCGGGAGCGATGTTGGCGCGTACGTCTCCACGGATCGTGGAGCGAGCTGGCAGCGTTTCATGACGGGCCTGCCGACAGTTCCAGTACACGATCTGCAGATCCATCCTCGCGATCGTGAGCTGATCGCGGCAACTCACGGGCGCTCTATCTGGATCGTGGATATAGCTCCGCTCGAGCAGATGAATAATGGGTTGATGGCGCGCGGCACCACGTTCTTCACTCCAAAGACCGCCTATCAGTATTCGCAGGCGAACACTCAGAATTTCACGGGCAACAAATACTTCCTCGCTCCGAACCCGACGTACGGCGCGGAGCTGGTGTACCGCGTGACGTCGGGTGCCCCGCGAGATACTGCGCGGATCGTCGTGACGAACATCCGCGGCGACACGGTGCGCACGCTCAATGGACCGGCCGGCGTTGGCCTCCACCGCGCGTACTGGGATCTGCGCGGCCGGCCTCGGCCTTTGGGCCCCGCGGGCTTGCGCGACAGCATCATTGCTGCCCGGGTGAGGCGCCAGCGCGACGATTCACTGCGTGCGGCGCGCGGAGCGGACACAACAGGCGGCGCGTCCCGCATCCTTCCGCCAGGCGCCGACACCACCGCGATCAAATCAATGCGCGACAGCATGAACGTCATGCGCGCTCGGGGCGATACGGCGGGCATGCGGGTGCTACGCGAGCGGATGCAGGCTCGCGGCGGTTTTGCGGGCGGAGGGCGGCGCGGACAGGGAGGCGGCGGTGCGCCGGGAGAAATCAATCTTCGCCCAGCTGAGGCCCCGATTGGTGGCGCAGCCGGAGAGGGTGGTGGCGGTGGCGGTGGGTTTTTCGGGGGCGGCCGAGTCGGGAATCTGGTCGAGCCAGGCGATTACATGGTAACCATCAACGCCGGCGGCCAGACGATGCGGCAGGTGGTGCACGTTGAGCGCGTAGGCGAGATCCTCAACGTCGACTTCGGGCCCGACCAGGACCAGGATGGCGGCGGTGACCCGAACGACCCTTAACGCCGCGCTCCCGTCGAAAAAAAAAGCTCCGGCGATCCAGCCGGGGCTTTTTTTATCGTCACATCGAACGGATCACTGCTTGTAGA
>DHJO01000056.1:2388-5082 GCA_002404375.1 Gemmatimonadales bacterium UBA4718
CAGCAACGATGTGGTCGCCCTCGACGACTACTGCGACGTCATTTTGTACGGCATCGGACCTTCCATCGATCAAGTGCGCCGCACGAATCACATACGAGATCGGCGGAGTTGCGGGTACAGGGTTTTGTCCCGACGCAGCATGCGCGTATGCGAGCAAGAACAGGAGCGAGAGACGTAGCATGTGAGCCGTGTTGGGGTGTAGTGTGTAACGCGATTGCAACAGCGTGGATCAATTTGCACCGGTTACGCGTAGTACGAGGGAGTTTACCGTGGCCAATGCAGTTCGCTATTGCGAAATTTCGCACGGGCCGTAGTGTGGAACGTCAGCCGGCGTCATCTGTTTCCTAAGTTGTGTAGCTCGAACTCTTACGTCCAGGCAGCGCAACGTGACAGCACCGCTTCCGAGCAGCTCCGACCTCGATCGTTTCTCCGGTGAGTTGCAGGTCACACGGGATGATTCGCGCAGGCGTGCCCCAACTACCGCGGACTCTACCTCGCGCGAGAACCGCGCGGAGCTGATTGCGGCTCTCGAAGAGCTGAGCATCGCTGAAGGCGAGCTGCGATCACAGCACGAAGCATTGATCGAAGCGCACCGGCAACTCGAGCTGCAACGCGAGCGATACCATGCGCTCTTCCAGCTGGCACCGGATCCTTATCTGGTAACGGATCAGAAGGGAATCATCGAGGAAGCGAACGCCGCGGCGGGGGAGTTATTGGGAGTTCCGAGCGCGCTTCTCGTGAGGAAGCCGCTAGTCGCCTATCTGAATGGCGAGGCGCGCGCGGAGTTCGAGCATCGGCTGGGCAGGTTGACTTCGTCTGGGCGCCTGGACAAATGGGCGCTGGCGATCGAGGCGCGTGACGGGAGATTGGTCCCCATGGAGGCGACAGCCTCTCGCGCCGGCACGGGCTCTGTCTGCTGGCTGTTCAGGGATGCGAGTGTGCGGCGCGCGTCCGAAGAGAGTATGCACGCGCTGAATCGGTCGCTGAATGCGCGCGTGGCGCAGCGCACTCGCGAGCTCGAGGTCGCCCTTGAAGGAGAGCAATCCGCGCGCAAGGAAGCAGAAGCCGCGAATCGCATCAAGACCGAGCTTTTCGCCCGCCTCAGTCACGAGTTTCGAACGCCCCTGCACGCGGTCTCCGGCTATCTCGAGATTCTGGAGCAGAACATCCATGGCGTCCTTACAGCGGACCAGCGCCGAGATGTCGAGCGCATCCACCAGGCGCAGGAACATCTAATGACGCTGGTGAACATGATCCTCGATTTCGCCAAGCTCGAGGGCGGCCCGATCGAGCTATCGATGGCGGAGATTCCCATCGAGGAGACCCTGCGTGGCGCGGAGGCGTTGGTCGCGCCGCAGTTCGCGAAGAAGGCGATCGTATATACGCATCATGCTGGCGACACGACAGTTACTGTGTTCGCCGATCGGGAGAAGGTTCAGCAGATCGTGCTCAACCTCCTCGCGAATGCGATGAGGTTCACCCCTTCCGGGGGTGCAGTCGACCTGGACTGGCGCATCGAGAACGATGCGCTGCTCGTGCACGTGCGCGACACCGGACCCGGAATCCCCGAGGACAAAGCGGAACAGATCTTCGAGCCGTTCGTCCAGCTGCGTGCGCCGGGCTCGGTTCCGAGCGGCGGCACGGGCCTGGGACTCGCGATCAGCCGCGACCTGGCGAGGGCCATGGGAGGAGACGTGCGCGTTACCAGCGCTGTAGGAGTCGGCTCGGTATTCACGCTCATGCTTGCGCTACGCAAACACACCACCGCGTCGAAGCTTTCAGCGGCGAAGACCGCAAGCTAGTTTCCCAAGAGTCTCGCGCACTTCGGAGCCGACATTGGAGCAATCAACCACGGCGCTCTACGATCTCGTAGAGGACCCGTCCGTTTTCATCAAGCAGAATTGGAAATCCTACACGGCCGACGATCACGACGTGTGGGGACTTCTGTATGAACGCCGTATGAAGGAGCTCCGCAAGAATGGCAGCCGGATCTTCCTCAGAGGCGCGGACACAATTGGTCTAAAACAGGAGACGGTGCCTGATCTGGCCGAAGTGAATCGCCGTCTGGCTCCGCCTACCGGCTGGGAAGCGGTTCCGGTGTCGGGGTACATTCCCGCCAAGAGCTTTTTTCAGTGTTTGTCGCTGCGAAAGTTTCCGACGACGGTGACGATAAGAAAGCGCGACCAGCTCGACTATCTGCCGGAGCCGGACATTTTCCACGACGTCTTCGGACACGTGCCCCTGCACGCGGATCCGGTTTTTGCCGATTTTCTCCAGCACTACGGGCAGGTTGCCGCCGCCGCCGACAACGAAGAGGATACGACGCGGATGGCGCGGCTGTTCTGGTTCACCGTGGAGTTCGGCCTCATCCGCGAGGACGGTCAGATCAAGGTCTATGGCTCGGGACTCATTTCCTCCCACGGTGACGCCGCGAATGCGCTGGGCCCGAAATGCGACCGCCGACCCTTCTCCCTGGATGCGGTTTTCAATCAGCATTTCGAGATCGATCACTTCCAGGACGTGCTGTTCGTCACCGAGTCGTTCGACCAGCTCTATCAAGCCGTAGAGGAAGCGGGACGAAGAATCGGCACCATCCGCTAACGCGCGCGCGGTGTAACCATCTCGGGTAGGGAATTGGTGGTCACGAGTGGCCTGTTAGGCGGTCACTGAGCGAACGCCGTCGAGAAGAGCGAT
>DHJO01000056.1:5327-5525 GCA_002404375.1 Gemmatimonadales bacterium UBA4718
ACCCGGCGGCGGTCCGTCGGACAAGGGGTACGCGTCACCAGTCCTTTCCGCTCGAGTCGGTCGACGAGTCTCGTCGTACCCGGAGTTTGCTCTATCATCCGTTCGCCGATGGTCAAAGTAGGCAGACCGCCCGGGCCTGCTCCGCGCAGAATTCGCAGAACGTTGTATTGCTGAAGCGTGATTCCGTGCGGCTCGATC
>DHJO01000056.1:5792-5969 GCA_002404375.1 Gemmatimonadales bacterium UBA4718
GGTTGGGGCGCCATGGACCGGGTCTTATTTACCGCTGAATCGTTGGGCAAGCAAATGGGGCCGTTCGCGGCCGGAAGACTGCCGAAGACCGTGATGGTGCTCTGACGTCCGAGACCGTCAGTACATTATCGGGACCGAACCTTTTCGAAATAGTCGCCATGCGCCGATTGTCAGCTG
>DHJO01000009.1:0-527 GCA_002404375.1 Gemmatimonadales bacterium UBA4718
GTCGCCACTACCAGGACTGACAATACGGTCGTCCAACTCCCCGTCAGCGCGAACGTGACGATACAGACCGCGAGAGTCACGGGTGTAAACCAGATCGCGTACCGGTCCGCGAGCCGCTGAAGCGGTGATTTCGAGGCTTGTGCCTCGCGAACGAGTTCCACGATCTTCGAGTACTGACTCTCGGCTGCCCGCGCCGAAGCACGAACGCTTAGCACGCCGTGCGCGTTGAGCGAGCCGCTCATCAGCGAAGTCCCCTCATGCGCGGGAATCGGAATAGCCTCTCCGGTAAGCTGCGATGCGTCGATCTCCGAGATCCCACTGAGGACCATCCCATCGCACGGCACCATTTCGCCTGGACGCACGAGAAAAACATCGCCAACATTCAGCTCGCCGACGGGAACGTCGACCAGGCCCCGATTTCCGGTGACGAGATGCGCGATACGTGGGGCGGCTTTCTCCAATTCCCGAACCGCCGCCGACGCGCGCCGCTCGGCGAACCTTTCAAGCGCTTCGCCACCGGTCTGCAT
>DHJO01000009.1:578-4372 GCA_002404375.1 Gemmatimonadales bacterium UBA4718
ATGGAGAGAGACGCAACCAGGTCGGTCGCGAAATTGCCGTGACGCGCCGCGCGAAGCGTGCGCCAGACTACCGGAAACCCGGCGCCGATGAGAGCGATCGTCCAGAGCGCCCGGGCGAATAGCGGAAGATTGAATATGAACTGCTCGATGCTGCCGAGAAGGATTCCTGCAATCGGGACTAGTGGCGAGGAAGGAAGCGTGAACCGTTTCTTCGCGGCGCTGCCCACTTCGTGTCTTGCTTTTACGGACTCCGCGCCGAGTCGGAGTTGCCGCTTGGGGGGCGCGAGGTCGCGAAGAGGCGCGGACATCGTCAATACGCCTCTTTCACTGGCCGGAGAAGCAACAGCGTCTGTCCCTCGTCATTGACGATGGACAATGCTCTGTCCGAATCATCACCCCCATCGGCGAGGATCTCGATCGATTTGACATTCGATACGCCGCGTACCAGGTGCGGTCCCTTTCTGTGCAGGCTTCCGAACATCAGTTGTGCTCGCTTGCTCGGAGGATCATAGGAGGCGCCGAGAAAGGCATAGCCCGTCATCTCCACTTGTGCGCCCAGCGCCAGATCATCGACTTCCAGGCGCCCGCGACGCCCGACATTTCTGCGAGAGAAATCGTCGAGCTTCCGAGCCCAGTCCGCTTCCTGCTGCTCAGATTCGCTCGCGTGAAGCGGCTGATCAAACCGCCGGAATGCGGCGGCTGCGGGGAGGACGAGCAAGGAACGCCGAGCGCCTCGTACGAGCTTGGCAAGCGTCTGGCCTGCGAGCATTCGGCCGACAAATCCGCGGCCGTGTGTCCCAGCCACGATCAGATCCGCGTTGAGCTCTTCCGCGTATCCGAGAAGCGATGGACCGGGTCTTCCGTAGAGAATCTTCTGGTGGATTCGGAACTTGCTGCTCTGACCCAACCAGCCGGTGACGCGCGTCAGCTGGGAGCCGATGTAGGCTTCATGCTCTCTGAACCAGTGAACCGGGATGTACTCCTTCCGCTCCCACGGAACTACGTGAACGAGGGTTACTGTCGCGCCCGGTGCCGCGATCTCGAACGCGAGCCGTGCCGCTTCAATGCTCGCCTCCCTGAAATCCATGGCGACCATGATGCGCTTGGGAAGCGCGCCGAGTTTGCTGTCGACGGCCAGAACCGGAACCTGACCAATTCGTATCAGGCGAAGTGCGGTCTCATTGCCAAGAAACCTCGCGGCCACGCCGTGGCCGCCGAGACCGACCACCACGATTCGAGAGCGTGATTCCTTCGCCACCGTTGCGATCGTGGTCGCCGGATCTCCGGATCGGATTTCGACGATCCAGTCCTTATCTCCCAGCCGATCACGCTGTGCCCTCGCCTTGCTCGCAGCTTCCTCTTGGAGACAGCGTTCGTAGCCCATCACGAGTGAGCGATCGATCGTTCCCCATGGAGTCGGAGCGTGATCCACCACCGTCAGAACTTTCACTTCGCGCTTGTCGCCGAGGGGCAGGAGTTTGGCGAACGCAATGGCCGCGTCCGATTGAGGAGTTCCGTCGGTCGCGATTAGCAGCGCCGTTGGACGCACAAGGTGGCGCTCTGGCGCGGCCTTCATCGTCGTTTCAACAGTTGTGTCAAACATGATATTCTCCCCTTTTTCTTCAGTCGGTAACGAGTTGTGCCGTCGCGGGCTCCATCGCGCGCAGCCTGTCGATCACACCACGCGCGCCTTTGACGCCGCGGAGCCGGCGAATAGCCTCGTCATGAGTCTTAGGCGAATTCGCGACGCCCTCGAGCCGAAGCCAGCCGTGCTCGGCCACAACCTTGATCCCCCGATCGGCAACGAGTGGCGAGAGACGCAGCTGCCTTACCGCTTCGCGCGCGATCTCCGTGGGTGTGGGCTGTTGTTCCGATGGGAACACCGTTTCCAGCTCCTGCACCACGGCGCGCACCTCCGGTACGCCCAAAACTGCTCCTTCGATCGCACTTCGCTCGATGGCATCCTCCGAGGTCCCCGTCAACGCGATCACCCCGTCGAACGCGTCGACGTGAATCAGCGATTGAGGTGAGAGGGAGAGCTTTGCGAGCGCGTTTTCCACCCGGTGGCAAAGGATCGCATCCGACTCGGCTTCACCGGTGTCGGGAGCGGCCTTCTCCGATTTGGGAAAGACCCTCCTTCCCCCGGTTGGTCCGGACTCACGACCAGAGATCTCGGCGACGCGAATACGAAAGAGCTGATCGCGGAAGGGCACCGGGTCCGAGCTGGTTAGCGCAGACGGCACGAGCTGGCGGATCAGCGACACAGCCTTCATGTGGACGCGTCGATCCGACGGTGTGGTGCCGGGCTCGATCAGATACAGTGGGCCGCTCGCGACCACGCTCCGCCATCTAAAGGGCTCAGTGTGTTCGTCGATTTCGAACGCAACGCGGCGGTTCCGAAGTATCCTCTGGAGCTTTCCCGCAGCGGCGGTTCGCCCGTAGATCCAGCCGCTCGCGTACGCGTAGTGGATTGGTACGATTCTCACGCTGTCGTGCAACGAGAAGGCGATTCTTCCCACGCTGTTGCGGGCGAGAATCGCTTCACATGCCTTCTTGCCGAGTAAACTGAAGAGAGGTGCGTCGAGAGCGCGAGAAGGAGGATCTAGAACTGCGGTGTTATTCAACATGGTCAGTTTCTCCAGGGAAGAACCGATTTCCGTGAGTGCTGCAACTGCGTGACGCCGCGCTGTTCCCCGCCGCGGCGCCACGCAGCCAAGTCAAAAGGCCACAACACCCTCGACCATGAATCCCTTGAACTTCCCGCCGTTCCGGATATCAGTGGTCGGGAAGTCGAGGTACTTCTGGTTCACGAACTCGATCTTGGTGAGCACGTTCGGGGTGAGAAACCATCCACCGCCGACCTGCGCGCGTTTGACCGTCACATCAGGCGTGCCTACAGTCAGCTGTCCCTTGACGGTGTTGTAGCGCGCGGCGACATAGAGCCGTTGGTCGGGAAGGAAGCGGTACACAACCTCTCCCACGTTCTGCTTCCAGGTGCGGTTGTCGGTCTCACCAGCCGCGCGGCCTTTCGCCCTCTCGATGTTCCCGAAGAACTCGAGTCCGTGGAACTGGACGAACGGGTTCACGACATATGAGTGAATGCTGTTGCTGAGACCCGGCTGGATCGCGCCGGACCAGGCTTGCGNNCCGCTGAACAGCGTGTTGCTCACCGAGCTCGCGGTCGCGTATTCAGAAGCCGTGAGACGGAAGCGGAAGTCGTTGCTGAACTGCTTGTCGTACCCGACCTTGGTCAGGAAGCTCGGCGAGCGCCTCTGTGGCTGCGTGATCATGCCGCGGCTCTCGCCGCCAGTTACGCCGCCCATCGCCAGAAAACCGTTCGCGCGGACGTAGACTTCACCACCAACTTCAGTTGTGAAGGCATCCATTATATAGTTGCCGACGAGCGGGTTGCGGATCGAGTTGCCGTTGTCACTGCGACGGAAGTGCGCATCTCCGTAGTTGATCTCGAACTGGCCGGCACGGATCGTCACATACTTCATCATATCGTTGAGTGGCTTCCAGTCGATCGGCGAAGCATCGACGAGCAGATAACCGTCCTTTACCCAGGTCTCGTTGTGATGCCGAGCCGAGGCGTAGCTAGTCATCGCGACACGAATACCAGGTGCGAGCTGACCGTTCAGGTACAGGTTCGCGGTCGCGTTATTGGGTCCGTGTCCAATGCGGATCAACTGATTGGCGTCTGTGGTGACGCCGGCCGTCGTAACGAGCCGAGGCGCCGCGGTGTTGCTGTGGTCGAGACCCTGGAACTGCTGCGTGAATGCAGCGCCCCACTG
>DHJO01000009.1:4510-5098 GCA_002404375.1 Gemmatimonadales bacterium UBA4718
AGGTACCGACATGGTGTCGGCCTGGTCGAGTGCAGGGACGGCGATACCGACGGTCAGCTTGCTGGTCCCCTGCGCCCTCGAGCGAGGCGCTACTGCAACCATCACGAGCGCGGCAGAGAGAACTAAAACGGTGCGTTTCATTGTGGTATCCTCTATTGAATGCGTTGTGGCCTGTGTACTCTGGTTGGGAGCTTCCTACTGTCCGCTGCGATTGGTCACCGCTGCGAGCTGCGCGAGAAGCTCGGGTCCTGCTTTCAGATTGAACTTCACCTTCACTTCGTTACCGACTTTGAGCGTGCCTAACATGAAGCTCGGTGGCTTGATGCCGAAGTCGGTCATGAGAATCGCCTGCTCTGCCCGCGCGGTGGCCTTCCCGTCGCTCAGTCGCTCAGCGTTGATCTTCATGTCGATGACTTTTTCCTTGCCGGAAATCGTCAGGGTGCCGGTCGTCTTCGCGACGAAGGCGGTGGGTGACGCACTGCCATCGAGGATGTCGTAGCCCGACATCGTGTACTTGATGAGCGGGTTCTTATCGGCGTCGAGCGTGCTGTACATGTTCTTGTCCATCTGCCCATTGCCGCAGGTGAG
>DHJO01000142.1:0-972 GCA_002404375.1 Gemmatimonadales bacterium UBA4718
CACGCCTATCGGGCGTGAGGGGCGCCGTTGGGAGCAAACTCTCTGCGAAATGCCGCTCCTGATCCAAGATCAGGAGCGATGTTAATCGCTCTCGGTTGGTTTAGTGACGCCCCTGGCGGCATATTACCGACCCGACGTCCTACAAAAGACGATCACGGCAGCGCTCGCAAGTCGGAAGGAAGCGATCGAGTGCCGAAGTCCCCGGCGAGTGGCTTCGAAGCGGATGATTGCGCATTGGTCGTAGATAGACGAATCGCTCTCGTGATGGCGATGATGATTAGGAACCTACGGATGAAACATGACCAGCAAACCTCCTAAGGGCCTCCCTCGTGTCACCTCGGCAAAGCCTAAAGTTGCCGTCGTGCAAGCCGGCTCGGTGGTGTTTGATTTGGAACGCAGCCTTCGAAAGGCCGAGGCTCTTGCTGCTGAAGCAGCATCACAAGGCGCCAGCCTGGTCGTATTTCCGGAGGCCTTTCTCTCTGCCTATCCGAGAGGACTCACATTTGGCGCCGCCGTCGGTTCACGGTCGGACGCGGGCCGCGAAGAGTATCGGCGCTACTGGGAAAGCAGCGTGGATGTACCGGGCCCCGCGGTCACTCGGCTCTCCGCCGTGGCTCAGGATAACAAGATCTATCTCGTCATCGGTGTGGTCGAACGCGATGGTGGAACGCTATACTGCACGGTCCTGTTCTTCGCACCGGACGGCGCATATCTGGGCAAGCACCGCAAGATCATGCCGACCGCGTCGGAGCGATTGATCTGGGGCTTTGGAGATGGCTCTACCATGCCGGTGTTCGACACGCCGCTCGGAAAGATGGGCGCGCTCATTTGCTGGGAGAATTACCTGCCCCTAATGCGCGCCACGATGTACGCGAAAGGCATTCAGATCTACTGCGCACCAACGGCAGATTCACGGGACTCCTGGCTGGCCACAGTTCGACACATTGCTGTCGAGGGCCGCTGCTTCGTTCT
>DHJO01000142.1:1126-1568 GCA_002404375.1 Gemmatimonadales bacterium UBA4718
GTGGTCACTCCCGGCGGAAGCTGCATTGTCGACCCGTTCGGAAATTTCATCGCCGGACCGAACACGGATGGCGAAGCTATTCTTATTGCCGAGATCGATATCGCCCAGGTCGTTCGTGGGAAGTACGACCTGGATGTGGTGGGCCATTACTCCCGGCCTGACATCTTTCAACTCCGCGTCGATGAAAGACCCAAGAGGAGCGTCACTACCCATCTGAGTGACGCACAGGGCGATTAGGGGTTGCCGCAGCTCGATAATAGATCGTGCAGGTTCGGCGGCGCGAAGTAGCGTGACAGCCTCCGACCATCCTCTCACACAATTCGAACGATGATCATCCTACGCCTTCCCCAGTTGGACCATCCGTCGACATCAGTATGGTCGCAACCACTCGCTCCACTCCACTCTTTAGTGTGGTCCGCTCTGATCGCAGTGATTCCGCTCG
>DHJO01000142.1:1674-2789 GCA_002404375.1 Gemmatimonadales bacterium UBA4718
CTCGCCGTCGGCGTCTGGCAAATGCCGGCGTCACTCGCCGGTTGGAGCATCGCCTACGGGTTTGCTTTTGCTGTTTGGTCCATCTTGTGGCTCGTCTTCAACGCGTTGTGGCTGTACAACCTTTCGATAGATACCGGTTCGTTCGATCGCTTGCGCCTCTGGATTCAGGACCACGCTTCCGGCGATCCATGTGTCCAGGCCACGCTGGTAGCCTTCTGTTTCGGCGCCCTGCTTGAAGGAAGCGCCGGCTTCGGCGCCCCCGTTGCAATCACGGCGTTCTTACTCGTTGGCCTGGGATTCCCAGCCCGGCGCGCCGTTGTTGTCTCGTTGATTGCCAACACTGCTCCCGTCGCATTCGGAGGAGTGGGACTTCCTATTGTGGCGCTTGCTGGAGTGACGGGACTGGATGTCATGAAGCTTTCCGCCGCGGTAGGAAGGCAGCTTCCCTTTCTTGCCGTTCTTTTGCCGGCGTATCTCACATTGGTTGTTGGAGGGTGGGAGGGTCTTAAGCGAACGTGGCCAGTCGCCCTTGTGGCCGGGCTCAGCTTCGCCGTAGCGCAGTTCGCGGTCTCCAACATATGGGGACCATATGCAACGGACGTTCTTAGTGCGCTCGCCTCGATCATCTCGACCGTGGCATTTCTTAGAATTTGGTCTCCTTCCGTTGGAATTGTCACCGCGACCGTTTTTGGTGGCGAATACGATGCGCCTCAACCGCATGCCAGACCAGCTCAATCGACTGACAGCCTGATTGGAAAACTCTCGTTCCGTGATTCAGTTGATGGGTGGGTACCCTGGGCACTACTCTCTCTCGTCATGGTTCTCTGGTCCTATTTCAAACTCATTCCACAAGGGGAGATTGTGGTTCCGGTTCCAGCGCTGCATAACGGAGTCTTTATTTCGCTCTATCCTCAGAAACCCTATGCGGCAGTATTCCGCTTTCAACCGTTGGCTGGTGGAACTGCTGTCCTGGCGACGACCCTACTTACCGCCCTTTGGTTTCGCGTGCGGCCCCGCGCCTTAGTAAAGGCCGGGACGACAACTCTTCGCCAACTCCGACTGCCTGGGATCGCGGTCCTCTTCATCGTCGGTCTGGCGTATCTCTACAATTATTC
>DHJO01000142.1:2796-3365 GCA_002404375.1 Gemmatimonadales bacterium UBA4718
TGTTTCCTCACTGGAAGCGACACCTCCAGCAATCTTCTCTTTGGCAATCTCCAGGTCGCCGCCGCACAGCAGCTCCATCTGAATCCGGTGTTACTTGCTGCTACCAACTCCTCCGGGGCAGTGACGGGAAAGATGATATCCCCGCAAAACATCGCCGTCGGAGTCACCACTGTCGGACTAATAGGTCACGAGGGGGAAATACTCCGCCGGACGTTCTGGCACAGCGTTCTTCTCGCCACATTGATTGGGCTTCTGGCCTGTGCGCAGGCGTATGTCATCCCGTGGATGATTCCGTAAGAACCTTTGGGAATCATCACGGCCTGAAGGCGGGGGATTAAACCCCGGGTGCCCTGCGCTCCGTTAGGTTCCCCTCACGCCTATCGGGCGTGTTTAGATCAAGGGAGCTCCGGCCAACCTTCCAGTGCGAGGAGCATCGGACGACCGCCGAGTCGGTCGGCGCTTATTCTGTCCACCTGAAAGTCGAGCTGCACCCCGGGGACTGCGTCCGTCGGCTGATGCTTCGATTGTTTCATCTGCACGCCGCGGACGGCGGGATACTGATCCGCGTT
>DHJO01000188.1 GCA_002404375.1 Gemmatimonadales bacterium UBA4718
GGGTCCGGTAGGGGGGAGAGTCACCTCTCCGCCCCCCGGTCAGAACCCGACGTGCGCAACTAACGCATCGGGCTCCCCAGAATAGGTCCGTCGTGCGATGAGTGAGCAGCTAGACCCACGCCTGCGTCACTCGCGGTTTCGGGAGTTGGAACCACGGTTTGGCCGTCAAGCTCGTCCAGTCACAGTGCCGCTTTCCTTTTTGGCTTCGCCGCATCAACGCCTTCCGCCAGAGCTCACGAACTCGCTGACGGACGCCGTATAAGGACGTGCAACACAGCCGCAGTCCGAAGTACTGGTAGTGGCCATTGAGCGCCTTCACCAGGTGCGCTTGCTGCTCCCAGACGTTGAGATGCTTGTTGGCCTTGAGCCAGGTCGCCACCTTACGCACGAACCGCTCGCGTGCTTTCACGCTCGGCTTTCGCTCGATGTTGACCGGCCCACTGCGCGCTTTTCTCAGATAGTGGGTGAAACCAAGGAAGGTGAAGGTTTCCGGTTTAACTGCCGGTCGGCCCTCCCCATGCAACAGGTTGCCGTCGAAGCGCAGCAACGCCGTCTTTTCGGGCGCGACGTGCAGCCCAAAGGCCGCCAGCCGCTCTTCCATTTCCTGACGAAAACGCACCGCATCCGCGTAGTACTTGAATGCCGCTACAAAGTCGTCAGCGAAGCGCGTCAACTCCGCGTAGCCTCGGCAGGTTTTCATGAACCGCCGCTCGAACCACAGGTCAAGAACGTAGTGCAGATAGATATTCGAAAGCACCGGGCTGACGGGACCGCCTTGCGGGACTCCGTCACTGCTCAGGGTGACCACACCGTTCTCCATCACGCCGGCCTTGAGCCACTTGTTCAAGAGTCGGATCAGTCCCCCATCATTCACCCGATGCCGCACGAACTTCCTCAGCCACTCCCAATTGACAGCGCCGAAGTAATTGACGACGTCAACTTCTACGACGTACCGCGCCCAGTGCTGCATCATTCCTTCACGGAGCCGATGCAGCGCCCCGTGCGCGCTGCGGTTCGGACGAAACCCGTACGAACAGTCCAGAAAGTCCTGCTCGAAAACTACGCTGAGCACCCACGCCACGGCCTTCTGCACCACTCGATCTTCGATCGTGGTGATGCCTAATGCCCGCAGCTTTCCGTTTGCCTTGGGGATGTAGACCCGCCGAATCACCGGCGCCTTATAGCGTCCAGTTGTCAGTCGCGCGTGCAAATCCCTGAGGTTCTCGTCAAGATTCGCGGCGTAGTCTTCGTAACGTTGTCCATCCACACCTGGTGCGGCTTGCTTGCGCAGAGAGCCAAACGCCAGGCGCAGCAACTCCTCGTCCACGTACTGAACGACGTTGGTGAGTCGGGTCTCCTTTCTCGCTCGCGCGACTAGCCCGGCGAGTTTCGTGGACACGGTCTTGTCTGCCTCGGGTGCAGCCGTGTGGCCCTCGTCGAGCAAACTAATCTGCTCAGCCCCTTCCCTCCGCGGGCGTTGCCCCGCATCCTCGGTACTACGGGCCGATCCGCCACCCACCGAAGCATGGCGGTCGCTCAGAATGGCCTCTTCGCTTCCGCTACTCACGCTCTGAGACCTCGATGGGCTTCGCCAGTTCCTCCACCCGTCCGTATCTCAACATGCCCGGCTCTCCGACCCCGGCAGCGTCTCCAGCGCAGTCGCCATACCCCGCGCTTACTATTGCCTTCCCGTTTAGGAACACGGTCGGCCGCTGCTTCATGCACCTTACGAGGCTGTATCACTTCACTTGCGTTCGGGCCTGTCGGTCGCTCTGTCTACGCTTCGTCGCGGTCGTTACCTCGCGCGACGCAAGACTCGATTCCTGCTGGCTGGCTGGGCCTTGGCAGGGAAGGAATTGCACCTCCTGGATGGATGTGGCTTTGTCTGGTCGCACTCCCGGCGCCGCTGTAAAAGTGAGGTGGCGTAGCCTCCCACGGTAGGTCGAGAAAACCACCGAGAGGAGAAACTACGCCGATGGAGAGGATAACGAGGATCGCCCCGAGCGCCCGGCTGGAGGACCAGATCAGCGAGCTGCTGAGCGGCGGGCTGGGCGAGGATGGCGAGCACTTGGCCGCGCTGGGTCGGCTGGGAGCCCGCCTGGTGTTGCAGCGGGCGGTCGAGGAAGAAGTCGCCGCCTTCCTTGGCCGCACTCGCTACGAGCGGACACCGACGGCGACTGGCTCGCGCAACGGGACGCGGCAGAAGCCGATCCAGACCGCCGAGGGCGAGATCAGCATCGCTATGCCCCAGGTGCGCAACACCGCCGAGCGCTTTGTCAGCCGCGTGATCCCGGACACCAAATCGGTGGTCCGCACGCGGCCGCTCGAGGCGCTGGTCATCGGCAGCTACGTGCGCGGGCTGTCGGATCGGGATATCGAGAGCCTGGCCCAGGAGGCTGGGCTGGGCCAGATCTCCAAGAGCACCGTCAGTCGCATCTGCCGCGAGCTGCGCGACCGCTACAAGGCGTTCTGCAGCAAGAGCTTGCACGACGTCAGCCTGCTCGCGCTGTTTTTGGACGCCGTCTACCTGCCCACGCGACCGAGTGGCGCCAAGGAGGGGGTGCTGGTGGCCTGGGGCTACTC
>DHJO01000218.1:0-7201 GCA_002404375.1 Gemmatimonadales bacterium UBA4718
GTATCCATCCTCCTCCCGCCGGTCGAAGAAGCCAACATCGCACCCAAGATATCGAGGCACAGCGACGAGCGGATCGTACACCGGACGCTCGATCAGCACGTGATCCCCCGCTTCGACCAGCGCCGCGCAAGCGAGATGATTCGCCATCGACGTGCCGTGCGCGAGAACTACGTTCCTGGGTTCAACACCGTAGCGCTGCGCGATGCGCTCGAGCAGCGGTCCCCACCCGTATTCGTTGTCCGCCACCATCGTGAAATCATCTACCGACGGCGAAAGCAGATTCACGTCAACCGGCGGGACGCCGCTGAGGGCCAGACTGTATTTGATGTTCCCGTGCGATCTCGCCCATTCGAGATACTCGCTGTCGCGAACTTTGCTCACGCCACTGTCCCAGTCTCGACCCTGCTCTGTCGCCGCCAGTACAGAAACGCGGGAACGCCGAGCGCGATGAGCAGAGCACCGAGCAGCGCGTTGCGGGGGTTGGACCAAATGGCGCTGATCACGACGTAAGCGGCAATGATCACGAAGAAGGCAGGCAGCAAAGGATATCCGGGCATTCGGAAGACTTTGGGAATGACTCCCGTGGCCGCGTCACGCCTGCGGTACGCGAAGACGGTTGCGACGATGAGCCCGAAAAATATCCAGTCACCGAAAACGACGTAGTCGAGCAACTGCCCGTANNTGGGATGCAGCCGCGATGCGAAGTTGAAGAAGAGTCCGTCGGCTGACATCGCCTGCAGCATTCTGGGCGCGGAGAGGATGCCGCTGTTGACGAACCCGATCGTCGACACGATGACGCCGACCCCCATTAGCGCCGCGCCAATCGGCCCCATCACGACGCGCATGGTGTCAGCGGCTGGGGCCACGCTCGCCGCGAGCCCCGCGGGGCCGAGCGCGTTGAGGTAGGCGACATTGGCGAGAACGTACACGGCGACGACGACTGATATCCCGATCCCGAGCGCCTTCGGCAACGTCCTCTCCGGATCGACGATTTCGCTGGCGATGTTGTTGGCGTACTGCCATCCGCCGTACGCGAACAGCACCGGAATGAGCGCGACCCCTAGCGCGCGCACCACGCCGAACCCTTGAATCGTCTCAGCCGGCGCCGTCGCTTGCGCGCCACCACGCGCCAGGAAAACTCCCACGAAAATGAGCACCGCGAGTGCGGCAAGCTTCAGCACCGTGAAAATGTTCTGGGTGATGCTGCCTGATCTGATCCCGAAGTAGTTCACACCCGCGAGCGTGACGAGCAGCGCAGCAGCGATTGGCTTGACGTAGATCGTAGAGATGTCGAACAGGTCAACGGAGTACCGCGCGAATGTCACCGAGACCGCCGCGATGCCGCCGCTGTTGATTATGAAAAGGAACGTCCACCCGTACAGGAAAGCCGCGAGCGGGCCGAACGTTTCAGTGAGGTAGATATATCCGCCACCCGCCTGCGGACGCCGCGCCCCGAGCTCCGCGAACGCCAGCGCGCCAATTAGCGCTACGCCGCCACCGACGATCCACGCCGTGAGAATGAAGGCCGAGCTATGGACGCGCTGCGCGACGATTGCCGGATTGAGAAAGATCCCCGCGCCGATGATGCCGCCGATCACGACCATCGTCGTGTCGAATACGCCGAGTCGGCGGAGGTAAAGGGAAGGAGTAACTGTGCTGGCCATTTCAGATTATGCAAATGGCTCGGCGATGCGGGAAGGCTTAACCGCAACTGTCTTAACTGCAACTGAACTAGTGGTGAGCTGCCAGCTGACCAATGCTGATAGCTGCTAGCCGCAAAACGTCGGGACGCCCATCAAAGGCGTGACGCCACAGGCAGTTGATTGTGCTCTGACCCGCGACAGTAACGTCCCGACGTAGTAAGGCTAAACTCTATGAGCTTGAGAGCTTGCAGCTCACCACTCGTTCAGTTGCAGTTAAGGAGTGCACGTCCTTGCCGCGTCGTACGCGTTCCTCGACCCATTCGGGATAACTGCTCCGTCGACGGTAAGCGTATTGCCAAAGCCGGAAGGATGGCTGTACCAGACGTTCTCCCAGGCGATGTCGCCGCCCAGGTTGAGGGTGAAATTGGAGTTCTGTAAGTAGGGAAAGTTGGTCAGCCCGAGACCCGTCGTGTGGCGGCTCAACGACACCAGCAAATGGTTCTGGCAACTCGACAAGAACGTATTGCCGTGCAGCGTGAGCTCGATATCGCCCTTGAGAAGGGTATTCCGTACGGGAAAAGCGGCTTCTACGATCATGGCGAACGTGTTGCTCACGAGAAGGTTGTCGCGCGCCTCGACTCTCGCCAGGCCTGCGACGTTCGGCGCGCCGTTGCCAATCGCTCCCACGCGAATGCCGACGCCCACCGGTTTCCGCAAATGGTTGCGGACCTCGTTGTTCACTATGGACGCCGTAACCGTGGCGGACGCAGGGAGGACGTACTGCTCTACGATCGACGGCACCGGAAGCAGTATCGCTGGGGTGATGAGGATTCCGGGAATCCCGCCAGCCAGCAGCCGATTGCCGGTTGCCGCGTAATCGCCGGGGCCCGCGAAGCAGAGGTCACATGTGTCCTCCGTCCCGCTCAGGTGATTGCGGTTGACACTCGCGCTGCTCGCTCGAAAATCGACGGACTGAGCGAACTCGGCCTCAAAGCGGTTGCCACTCACGAGTAGATCCCGGACACGAAGCGAGAGGATTGCAACTCCACCGAACGAAGCGTCCACTCCGACGTGTCCTGACTGGAAGACAAAACCCTGGATGATGGCGCCGTTGCCCTGAAATCCGTCGGGGTGAGCGTTGACGACAACAATCGGCTCGGAAAAAGCATTTTGAGATATGAGGGCTGGGCTGGGGACGATGGTGCTCGCCACTTCCTGGCCTCCCTCCGTCTCGCCCAGGCCCGTCGCCCGGCCACTCGGATCGATCTGCATTTCCAGTGCGCCCTGGAGCGTCAAATCCGGAACGTCGATCACGAGAGGAAGACGGTCTGCGGCTGGATCGGCGCTTTCGCTCACGCTGCCTCTGTAGATCCCCGCTGCCACCACGATGGTGATCCGGCAGGCTGCCGTTGTTTGTTCGTCTCGCGCGACACGTACGGCACGGGCGGCGGCTATCGCATCCCCAATGCGCCGGAAATGGATGCCGTCGCCGACATCACCGTTGCTCCGGTCGACAACGAATCGCGCGATGTGATCGCCGTGAGACATGTGAGCATCGCGCGCGGCGGGCGAGATCTCGATGATGTGCGCGGACTGGCCACTCATGTGACACACCATCACTTTGTCATCGCTCGCCGCTCCATTTCGCGCGCTAGCGGCGATATTCTGGCTTGCTGTGATGGGTACTGTCGGATGCTCGCCTGCGCACGCCATCATTACAAGGCTCAGCACAGCGCTCGCAAAAAGTGGTGCAACATGGATGGGTAGCTTCATCATTCCCTCGTGGTCGAACGGCGGACGGCGGTGCTGCGAGTGGCAGCGGTGTTGTCGCCAAGTGGCGGCACGATACGAGGCCCCCGTCCTTGAATCGTCAACTTTCTGTCACCTCTGTCGGTTTCATGTTCTTCGAGTGCGCTCAGTGACCCAGACTCCGACATCGCGAGTCCACCTTCAGGCCCTCGGCCCTGTGAGCGTCGTCCGGACGGACGGCGTGTCGACGCCGCTCCTTACTCAGCCGCGACGCCTGGCCGTACTCGCGTATCTGGTGCTAGCCCGTCCGAGGGGACTCCATTCGCGAGACACGCTCGTCGCGCTGCTTTGGCCGGAGGCCGACCAGGCAAGCGGGCGCCACGCATTGCGCAATGCCTTGCACGCTATTCGACAGGCATTGGGTGAGGTCATCGTCACCGCCGGTGACGAGCAGGTGGGCCTGAATCGAGACCTCATTTCGTGCGACGCGATTGCGCTGGAGTCGGACCTTGCCGCAGCACGGTTGGCGGAGGGCCTCACCCGGTACGGTGGCGAGTTGCTGCAAGGCTTTCATGTCGCGGAGGCGCCGGAATTTGAGCGGTGGCTCGACGGGGAGCGGAGCCACTTCCACGAGTCGGTATTTCGGGCCGCGGTTTCGTGCGCGGAGAAGTGCCGCGCTCTTGGTGACGTCGAAGGTGCGCTCTTTGCCGCGCGTCGAGCTAGCGCGTTGGCGCCGGACGATGAAGCTTCGTTGCGCAGATTGATGGAGATCTTAGCGCTGATGGGAGACCGCTCCGGAGCGCTTCGCGAGTACGACCGATTCGCCGCGCGCGCACTAGAGGACTACGGTGTCCAGCCTGACGCGGAGACTTTGGAGCTTGCGCATGCGCTCCGTGCTCCTTCCGCTCCATCGACTGGTGAACCCCACCACGTGAGGGCCCGTGTCGACGCGCTCTCGACAGATTCCGTGGGCAAAGACGATCTGACGTCGGAGCTCGCCGAAACAGCTGCACCAGAGGATCGTGCCGGCAAGAGACAACAGCGTATCGTGGCTGGAGGGATTCTCACTCTCGCTGTGATGATGTTGACGATAATCGGTCTGCGGTCGGGGCCGTTGGCGCACGCCAGCAACACGAGATCGCCGGCTGTCTCGACCCACAACCCGTCGCTGGGCCCGGCCTCCCGTCTACCGGAAAAGTACCGCGCGGATACAGCGCTTCTGCGGCGCTACCTGGTGGCCGAAACAGAGTTGGAGTTTGCTAGCCCCACGGCCGCACGCACCTCCTTCCAGCGGCTCGCCGATGAAGCGCCGCTTTATGCGCCGGCGTGGGCCGGGCTCGGCTTCGCGCTGTTCGAATCGGCGTTCGACGAAGTGCCTCCGAGCGACGCCCTGCCGCGCGCCGTGGCCGCCGCGAACCGGGCGCTCGCGTTGGACAGCACGCTCGTCGAGGCGCAGAGCACGTTGATTGCCAACGCGATGTTTGGCCGTTGGGATCTTCCGGATGCGAAACGGCGTCTCGATGCCGCGCTTGCACGATATCCCAACGATCCGGAGCTGAACAATCTTCTCGCGACGTGGCATCGCTGGCGTGGGGAGGTCGACGTTGCCGTTCGGCTGAAGCAGCACGCCCTGGCGATCGACCCACTCTCGCCACGCTTCGCGAATCAGGTTGGCTGGAGCCTGTACCTCGCACATCGATGTGGGGAGGCCGCAGAGGTCTTCAGCCGCATCGCAGTAGACAGGCGCGCACAAGTTTATGCGAATCTGACTCAGTACTCTTCCCTCAAGTGTCTTGGAAAGATGGACGAGGCCACCGCTGCATTGCGCGAATCCTTGCTCGGGACGGGCGACACGGCGTTGGCGAAATTGCTGGAGCCTCCCCTTTCGCCGGCTCGCCGAGATTCGGCTCTCCGCGCCGTGTTCCGCGCACGACTCAACCGGCATTTCGTCGAGAGATCTCGGCGCTGGCTCCCGTCAGCCGACGCCATGGTTCAGTACGCCGAACTGGGGCAGCGTGACTCGACGCTGGTGTGGCTGGACTCCATGTACGTCGAGCGCGCCATGATACTCCACATCGTGCCGTTCGACCCGATGATGGATTTTCTCAGAGATGATCCGAGGTTCCAGAAATTCCTGCTTCGGCTTCCCTGGAATCCCAAGGCGGCGACAACGCAATCTCTGCGGCGGGCTCGTTAGTCACCGTCAACGAGAGCAGGACACACTTCGGTCCCATACACCGGGCGCGGACGTCAGCTGGGCGAGGCCGGTCCCGTCAGCCCGTACTACCCAAAGGTGCCCGACCAGCTGGCTCTCGGGAACGGTGAAGACGAGCCGCGAGCCGTCCGGCATCCAGCAAAGCGAAAAATTGTTCAAGCCGGCCCATCCGCCATAGACCTGCGCACCTGAAGCCGACCCGGTCGCGAGGGTCGTGACGTTAATGCCGTCTGCATTCATCACCTTCACCGCGACGTCGAGTAAAGTGTAACTAGTCGCTGAATCCGACGTCGTTTCGACGAATGCGAGGCGCGTTCCGTCGGGGGACCATGCTGGTGAGAGGACGTTGGGCCAGTGTCGTCGATCATTCCGCGATGGCACATAGGACGCCAAGAGCGTCCCGTTCGACGAAAGGACGTCAATCTCGGCCTCGAGGCAAGCGAACGCCAACGTGCCCTGAGTCGAAACGGCAACGCGCGCGTAGTTGTCGATCATGATCGGACAGGTAACCGAGCCTCCTGTACCAATTGTAAAGTTCGTCAGCTGCATCTGGTCCCCGGGATTGGCCACCGGCGACTGCGAATAGACGTTGAAAACAAAGCTGTTGCTGACTCCTCCGGCCACCACGACCTTCGCCCCGTTAGGAGTCCACGAAGGTGGACCCTCTTCCAGTGCGAAATGCGTTGCGTGCTGGACGCCAGTCCCGTCGAGATTCGCTACGTACACGTCGAAGAACGTGTTGTCGGAGTTTGCGGTGTATGCGACCCGCCGACCGTCCGGAGAAACAGCGGCGCCATATTCCGCCTCATTGTCAAAGAAATGTGCCGAACTCACTGTGGTCGGATCGATGACATAAATGGCACCGTAGCCGTCCGCGCTGATCCGCTCGAACGCGACCTTTCCCGAACCCAGGAGCGCGTAGGGAACTGATTCGAGGGGCGGAACAACCGGCAGAGGAAACGTCGGACCATCGGAGGACGAGCCGCAACCGAGCAGTCCCCCCAACAGCGCAACCGAGGCGACGAGGTCTCGATCCACTCGACTACCGGTAAAGAGACTGATTAGGTGTTTCATTGCGACCTCCGTGAGGGTGCACGAGTGGCTGCGAATGAGCATAGTGCGCCCGAAGAGGTCTGCGTTCCATACGTCATCAGACGTAGGAACGTCCCTATGCCCAGATCGACGCCTTCTTCGCCCAGGTCGAATCCTTGTACCTCGTCGTGAACGCCTTGGCGGTCTCCTTTAGCGCGGCCGGATCGTGGCTCGCTTTGTACTTCGACACTCCCGTCCAATAGAGCGCCTCGGACGCAGCATCCGCGTTTGGCAACTTCTCCACGATCTCGCGGAATCTCTTCTCCGCCTCTGCCCACTTTCCCTGCTTGAAGTCCATCTGCGCGCGGCCGAGCATCAGCTGCCCCAGAAAATCATCGAGCGGGAGAAATCCTTCCGTCCGCCACTGTTCCTCACCATTCGGGTCGAGCTCGAGCACAGTCGGCGTCCAGTGCGCGTTGTACTTCTCGCCGTAGCGCTGGAAAGCATCCGCATCGTCTTTGACGTGCACGCGTGCTGGTAGAAAGTTCTCATTCACGAAGCG
>DHJO01000218.1:7299-8599 GCA_002404375.1 Gemmatimonadales bacterium UBA4718
GGCTTGTTCCGCTTCTTCGCTTCCTTGAGAACGTTGTCTACGTCGTGGCTGAACTTGATTTCCATTGCAGTCTCGTCGGGGATTTACTCACCAGAGAGTGCACGCGACGTGCCCGCGTCCTGCAGCAAGCTCAACGAAGCGGTTCGCGTTCCAGGGCGGCTCGATCCCATTTCCCCAGATCGGCCGCCGCCTCGTAGGTGCTCTGGAGGAATTCCTTTAGATCACGCTCCGGCGTCGCCGAGGTGCGAACGCTCTCGTATGGCAGAATCCACTCGTGCATGGTGGGGTGGTAATAGGCGGTCGCGGGTTTGATTGGCGCCACGTCGCAACCCGCCGGCTCCGGATACGCGTAGGCGTAGAACGCGGGCTCCGCCACCGGCGATCCGACAGTTCCCGGCCACCAACCGGCGCTGATGCACTCGTGCGAGTAGGCCTCGCGCGCCACGTAGTCCGCGAGGTTGGGAATTCCGCCCGGATGCGGCGGCGCTCGACGGCCCGAGAAGCGCGTGCAGGAGATGTCGAACCCGCCCCACCAGAAATGGGACGGGCTCGATTTGCCCAGGAACCTTCCCCGAAACTCCTTGAGCGCGCGATCGGCGTGCACTAGGACGTGCCAGCAGCGCTGGACGGCCTCGCCATCGTACGATGCATGCACCCGGTCATCGGGAAACGGCGTCGCGTCGGACATCTCCGACGGGACAGGTCTGACCCGGACATCGATGCCAAGCGATCGCAGGACCGACATGTAGTCGGCGTAGAAGTCGGCAACGCTACGCGCCGCGAGCGGGACAATGCCTGTCTCGCCTTCGCTTGTTCGAATGTGCAGAACGTGATCGATGAAGTCGAACTCCGCCTCGAACGCCGCATGGCCGGTGGGGATCGGTGAGGTCGTCAGCCCACGAGCTGTGACGTAAAGAGCGACGTGCCACCAATGATTCTGCATCGGCGAGAGCGCCAGTCGCGTCTTGCCGACGATCTGCGTCCAACGATGCAGTGTCGTCTGCGTGGCGGACCAGTCGTCGAGGTACAGCCGCGGCCAGGTCTCTGTTTTCGCTTCCGATTCTGTCTCGATCACACCTAATATTCTAAACCATGTCGCTCTCGGGTGTCGGCTCCTAAGCGAGTGCGCTCATCGGCACGCTGACGGGCGAACGGCTGCTCTTTGGTCTTACTCCCGAGAGGTTTAGCCGCGCCGTCGGAAATCCTGATTGGAGTACTTGGCATATGGCTGATCTTCAAGTGAAGCTTGGTGTCCTGACCGTTGGCGCAGTTGTCTCATTGATCGGATGCACGATCGCGA
>DHJO01000218.1:8670-11391 GCA_002404375.1 Gemmatimonadales bacterium UBA4718
GTGGCGAAGCGTCCCGGTATCTATCCTTTCCTGTGCGCTATTCAAAAACATCTACCCATGATGTCCGGGCAGCTCATAGTCCTCGCGGGCACAACTATGGCAGATTGAAGCGCGCTCCGACCCCCAGTAACCAGATTCAGGAGTCCCAGACAATGCCCACCAAACTTCCCACGCGCCAGCTCGGCACTACGGATCTCAACATCACCCGCGTCGGGTTCGGCGCGTGGGCGACCGGGGGTGGCGGCTGGGCATACGGGTGGGGACCGCAGGACGACGATCAGTCGATTGCCGCGATCACTCGTGCGCTCGAGCTGGGCGTCAACTGGATCGACACCGCCGCGGTTTACGGGCTCGGCCACTCGGAAGAAGTTGTCGGTCGGTTGCTCAAGAAGCTCACAGGAGCCGATCGACCGTATGTGTTCACCAAATGCGGACTGGTGTGGGACCCTAAAGACCCGATGAAGGATGCACGACGCGTCCTCACCCCTGCATCCATCCGCCGGGAGTGCGAGGCATCACTCCGCCGGCTCGGCGTCGAGCGCATCGATCTGTATCAGTTCCACCGGCCGGACGAGGACACGGGGACTCCGGCCGAGGAATCCTGGCGGATGATGGTGCAGCTCCAGGAAGAGGGAAAGGTGCGCGCGATCGGCGTCTCCAACTTCGATGTGTCGCTGCTCCGGAAGATCGAAGCAATCCAGCATGTAGACTCGCTCCAGCCGCCCTTCTCGCTCATCAGGCGTGGGGCCGCCGCGGCGGAGATTCCGTGGTGCCGCGCCAATCGCACGGGCGTAATTGTTTACAGCCCGATGCAGACGGGAATTCTCACCGACTCATTCTCCGCGGAGCGGGTCAAGAAGATGGCGCCTGACGACTGGCGTCCGGGTTCGGTGAATTTCCAGACCCCGAACCTCGAAAGAAACATCGCCCTGCGGGATGCGTTGATCCCGATTGCGCGTCGCCATAATACGACCGTCTCGTCGGTCGCGATCGCCTGGACGCTGGCGTGGCCGGGCGTCACCGGTGCGATTGTCGGCGCGAGATCGGCGGAGCAGGTCGATGGCTGGATCGGCGCCGCGACGCTGACGCTGACGGCGGAGGACCTCGACGACATCGCGCTCGCGACTGAGACGACGAGCGCGGGCAGCGGTCCGACTCGGCCGGCATCTGCCCGAGTCATTCCCCAGGCGACGAGCGCGTCAACCGAGGCAAGGTAGGAAGCGACCGGAAATGCGTTGATTCTGCACGAGCGCTGGTTCACCGACGAGGCAAGGTTCCCCGTGCAGTTCGACCGGTGGAACACGCCTGAGAGTCTGGTCCCCGTCGCGGTCGCGGTCGGAATCACAGCCGTCGCGGTGGTGATATGGCGGGCACGTGGACGTCGCCCAATCGTGCCCGGTCCGTTGGCGCTCGGCATGCCGTGGGAGAATTACGTGCAGCTTCTGATGTGGGTGCCGCTCGTGATCGGCATCCACATGGGCGTCACGCTCCTCGTGAGCGGAGTTAGCGGACAGCTCTTCATCCCGAACCTCGTGCTGCCGGTGAATCTCCTGGCCGGACTGCTCGGCGCGGCGGAGATCGCGATCGCTCTCAGCTTTATCTACGGTGCGTTGACACGCCCAGCCGCCGCGGCGCTCGGCGTGATCTGGCTTGTGGGAGTGGTCATATTCGGACCATTACGACTGATCGAGCACACCGAGATTCTAGGCATCGCGTTTTTTCTCTTCGCGACGGGGCGGGGTCCGCTCGCGTTCGACATGGCGCTCGAGAAGCTGCACAAGCCGCTACCGCGGCTCATCCCGTACGCTGTTCCGGTCCTGCGGATCGCGCTCGGAATCGGACTGACGATTGTCGCATTCACGGAGAAGATCTGGAACATCCCGATGGGACTGGCCTTCCTGTCGGAGCATCACTTCAATTTTTTCCCGGCGATTGGGCTCACCGGCATCGACGACACCAGGTTCTTACTGATCGCAGGCGCGGTGGAGCTCACGGTCGGACTCATGCTCATGTCGGGCGCGTTCGTCCGGCTCGTCATCCTGGTGACTCTCGTGCCGTTCAATCTCACGCTCCCCTTTCTTGGCTGGCGCGAGCTGGTGGGTCATCTGCCGACGTACGGCATTCTGGCATTGTTGTTATTGTGGGGCGATGAACGACCGGGAGAACATGGGGCCTTGGTAAAGGCGCTCACGCGCTCATAACAGAAAACCTTGGCAAGAATCTCGCAGCATGAGGACGCGACCTTCACGCTGCGCGAACAGGGTGACACACCGACAATTCAAGGACCAGCAGGGCAAGACGTGGGATGTGTGGCAAGTCCATCCCGCGGCGGCAGAACGCAGGTTTTCAGAGCGCAGGGTGCGTGAGGAAGAGCGGCTGGACGCGGCCGAGAGACGGAGCGGTCTCGAGAGGAGAGAAGGAAAACTATCTCGCACTCCCGTGGCCGCCGAGTTCGCTTACGGGTGGCTTTGCTTCGAGACTGAGGGAGAGAAGCGGCGACTCGCCCCGGTTCCCGAAGGATGGGACCGCGCCGACGACGAAACCATCGAGCAGTGGTGCTGCGTGGCGAAGCCGGTGGTGCGCCGGCCGTCGGGGGCAAGCCGCGGGGTGGAGAAGCACCCTTGAAAGGCAGAACTGCAACCGCAAACGGCAACTGAACGGGTGCGAGTTGCCAGAGATGCATAGCTGTTAGTTGCCAGTTCACGACGTCGGGACGTTAGT
>DHJO01000218.1:11507-22727 GCA_002404375.1 Gemmatimonadales bacterium UBA4718
GGGTTCGGCCCGATCTTCTCGACCGTATATTCGCTCGCCCAGAAATCTGGCGGACCATCGCTGTCCTTGACCTTGTTCTTCGACGGCTTCACACCCTGTTTGAGATAAGCCGCGATTGCCCACAGATCCTGATCCGGCATCTGGCGCCATGCGGGCCACGGCATCGGAGGGGCCAGGTAATGCGGGTGCAGCGGGAAGTTGCCCTGCCCAGGCACAGTGGATGTTATCTCGACGTCCGGGGTCTCCTCAGGCCTCAATCCATAGCGCAGCGAGTTGAAGATCTGACGCTCGCTCATGCGGCCCGTACCTGCGGTGTTGTCAGGCGTCAAGTTCTTGGGACGCGTCACGAACGGACCGATGTGGAACACATCGTTGATCGTATCACGCGCACCATCCAGCCATCTGGTCGCAGCGGGATTCGAGCCGCCGCCGTGACAGCCGCCGCAGTCGTGGGAGATGACGACGAATCTGCCGCGCGCGATCTGATCCTGCGTTGCCTGACCGGCTTGCAGATTGCCGCTGCCGGCTGCGCTGGCGAACGAGCGGGGAGACGGGGGCGCAGTGCACGCCGCAAGGAACACTGTGACGAGAAAGGAGCTGAGATGTCGCGATAGTTCCGTGGACCGTGGCGTCATGCTTACTCCTCGTTGAGTGTTTCCTATTTGACTTCGAGAACTCCCATCATGCCGTGGTCTTCATGATCGAGAATGTGGCAGTGGAACATCCACTTTCCGGGATAATCGTCGTACCGAACGATGATGCGCGCTGATGTGTGTTTGGGGATGTTCAGCATGTCCTTCCAGGCGCGATACGGCTCGGGAACCCCGTCGCGATCGAGCACCTGGAACTGAAAGCCGTGCAGGTGGAATGGGTGATCCATCCCGACGATGTTCTCGATCTCCCAGATCTCGGTCGCGCCGACAGTCGTGCTCACGTCCACGCGTGTCATGTCCATCGTCTTGCCGTTGATGAGACCCTGTGAGAACACGATGGTCCGCACCGCCGTCGATTTCGCCGTATCGAGCGGCGTGATCTTGCGCAGGGTGGCTGGAATCGCGACCGGAGTTACGGGCGTTTCATTCGTCGTTTGCAGCGTCAGCAGATCTAGCGTGGTTTCCCAGTCGCTCGGTCTCGTCTGCGGTGCATAGCGATCGTACGGAAGGTTCTTGAGAACGGTCTTAGTGCCCGGCGGGTCCGTGCCATGCACCAGGACCTCGACGCGCTCTCCCGTCGTGAGCAGGATCTCTTTGACCTCGACAGGCTTCTCGAACAGCCCGCCGTCGGTCCCCACTTGCAGGAGCGTGTGTCCTGGAAGCGCGATGCGATAGATTCGCCCGGCAGACCCATTTACGATCCGCCACCGTTGGACCTCTCCGCTGCGGATCGAGATCGTGGGCATCACGTGGCCGTTCACGAAGAGCACAGGACCTTCGCGTCCGTTCTCCTCATCGACCCCGCCGTGGTGCGACATCGGATCCGGGAAGTCGATCGCCCCGTCCTTGAGGAACCGGTTGTCGGAGAGGATGATCAGCTTGTCGGGCATCGCCGGCAATGGATCATTCGCGGCGTGTACGACGATTCCACCGAACAATCCCTTCCCTATCGCGAAACCGGTCCGATGGTCGGGATGCGGGTGATACCAATACGTGCCGGCGGTGCCAGGCCGAACAGTGAACTCGTAGTCGTGCGTCTCGCCCGGCTTGATCGGGCGGAACGGGCTGCCATCGGATTCGAAGGGAAGATGAATGCCGTGCCAGTGGATGGTCGTCGGCTCGGGAAGATCGTTGCGGAAGTGGACTATGACGTGATCGCCCTCGCGCACGTCGAGTGTTGGACCGGGAACGCTACCGTTGTACGCGAACACTTCGCTCGTGATTCCCGGCTGCAGGGAGAGCGTTGTAATAGCGGCAGTGATGCTCACCTCCACCGTCTTCGGCAGCTTCGAAGTGTTTACGAGAAGGGGCGGATTCGAGTTGTCGTTTTTGCGAGGAGCACTCGGGCGGGGGGAAATCGAGGCTGCGTTATGGCTCTCGCGTTGGGGAGGCTGCGCGACGAGGGAACTGGACAATGCCAGTAAGGCAAGGAGCGTACATCGGTGCGCCATTCATTGCCTCCCGGTTTGCGACGCGCGCCAATATCGGGAGGCCGGGGGAGTCGGGCAAGAGCATTCTCCAGACTGCGTGCTAGCTAGAAAACCTGTCTAGTCATCGAAACGCGCGTCATGCCCGCTTTGGCCACAACATCTTGTTGGAGTAAGTTCGACCGAAAACAGCGTGCAGCGCCGTGCGCGGGTCCTCTGTTTTCACCACCAGATCGAGCCTATCGGCGAGGGGCAGAACCTTCGAAAAATCCTTGTACCGGCTGAAGCTGTGAAAGAATCCCCATGGTCCGCCGTGGATCAGTTTGCCGAGCAGGATGTCGGGAACGAGCGCGATTTCGTAGGCATAAAAGGAATTGAGGGTCTTGTTCGGCGGTAGATCCTTCGTGTCGATCCCCCTTGGCATCGATCCATGCTTCCCCCACTGCACGTCGATCGCCGGCGGTCCGTGATTTCGCCACGGAGTATGCAACACCGTCCCGTGCCAGTACGTCCAGATATCGGTCGGCGCGTGGGTGTCGGGATCGTAGCCCACCCACACCAGCTCCTCGTCAGAAGGCTTTGCCCACGGAACCCATTGTCCGTTCACGTCGTGTCGCCAGAGGAGATGATACGCGATGATCGGGCGCGTCGGATGAACGACCGCGACTACGCGATCGAGCGGGAAAGGCTCGTCGCGTTGGAGGTATAGCGCCGGTGCGAGCGACTTCGCGAGCGCCCAGGTGGCGCTGTCGGTCGGAAATGCTTCCGGACTCGGAACCGGCGGCGCATACGCCCCGCGACTGCAGGCGACGACAGTCGTGAGGGTCGCGACAAAGATGCCGTGACGGATCATGAGTAAAAGCTAGCCTTGTGCGGTTGCCGGTGACCAAGGCTTAACAGTCTCGCAGACGGCACGTCTACTTACTGAACCCACCCAGGAGTAGATATGCGTAAGTCGTTTGCAACAATCGGGATGTCCCTCGCTGCCGCAGCCGTGGCGGTTGCAATGCCGGCACTGGCAGCATCGTCAGCGTCGCCCCCGCCAGTCTCGGTCAATCAGCTTGCCGCAGCGCCACAACAGGCGGCTGCTCCGATCAAGAAAGCTGCGGCCGCTCGCCGCGAACGCCATCCAGAAATTCGTAAGGCAATCGCCGCGCTCGAGCGAGCCAAGACCGACCTGCAGCGCGCAAACCACGATTTCGGTGGACATCGCGCGGCGGCGCTCGAGGCCTGCGATAAAGCGATCGAGCAGCTCAAGCTCGCGCTACAGAACGACAAGAACTAACTCGACGAAGAACCGGCGCGTGTCCGCCAGAGACCTCCCTGGCGGACATGCTGCATCTATCGCGTCACACGCGCGGGGTGGTGCCCCGACCCTTGATGAAGTGCCAGATGATCGCGATCACCGCGATTATCAGGAGGATGTGAACGAGTCCTCCCGCTATGGGGAAGATAAAAAAGCCCAATGCCCAAAGGACGATGAGCACGAGCGCAATGGTGAGGAACATGGCTACTCCGCGAGATAGTGAGTGCGCTTGACCGTCTGATTGCTGCCCGGTTTGAAGCAAGCGCCGGGCCCGCCAGACGATTTGTTTGCTACCGATGCGGAATACATCCTGCGTACCGAACGGCATCCTCGTCACGGGAACGGCGCACCTTGGAAGCAACCCAAGAACGGGATTACGGGAAGCTGATCAACAGAGTACCCGAAGTCACGCTCGTATTCTGGATCCTCAAGATCCTGGCGACGACAGTAGGCGAAACCGCCGCGGACGTTCTGTCCACGACATTCAAGCTCGGCACCGTCGCCACGTCCTACGTGATGGGCGTCCTGCTGTTGATCTCACTCGTCTTTCAGCTCCGGGCGAAACGGTATGTGCCAGCGATCTATTGGATCGTGGTCGTCTTCATCAGCGTCGTCGGTACGCTCATCTCGGACAATCTGGTCGACAATCTGGGAGTAGCTTTGGCGACGACGTCCATGATTTTTGCCGTCGCTCTCATCGCCGTCTTCGCATTCTGGTATTTGATCGAGAGGACGCTGTCCGTTCACACCATCTACACGGCGAGAAGAGAGCTTTTCTACTGGGCGGCCATCCTGTTCACGTTTTCGCTGGGTACTTCGGCGGGAGACCTTCTATCCGAGCGTCTCGGTCTGGGTTACGCGCTCTCGGCGGTCATGTTTGGCGCGGCAATCGCGATCATTTACGCGACCTACCGGTTCGGGCTGACGAACGAAGTCCTGGCCTTCTGGCTTGCCTACATTCTGACTCGTCCGCTGGGCGCGTCGATGGGCGATCTGCTAACGGCTGCGAAGGATGAGGGCGGCCTGAGCATCGGTACGATCCCGGTCAGTGTGGTTTTTCTGTTGGTCATCGTCGCGCTGGTGATTCACCTGGACCGCGAGGAGAAAAAAAAACTTCGCCGAAGCCAACCTTAGTCGGGCACCTTAAGAACGCCCTTCTGTGAGCAGGCCGAGCCTCCGCTCGATCCCCTCCAGCCGCTGGATCACCTCGTTGTGTTGCGCGTCTTCGGGTGTCGGAAGCCTCTCGACAAAGGTCAATGCGCCTCCCGTCTCGAGCCTGCACTCTTCCACGTCGGCAATCGACTTGATCCCCTGTCGGCGCGCAGCTGCCTCGAGCTCGGCTACCGTTATCAGCTCCTCGTTGAGGCGATTCTGGAGAACTTTGCCTCCGGAGATGAGCACGTCCGGACTTCCCTCCACCGCGTCCAGTCTTCCTGACTTGAACAGATAGCGAACCAGGAAATGATTAGTGAGCAGCAGCACGGCCGCGCCCCATAGCCCTCCGACTATCGAATTGTCGTTTCCGATAATCGCGTTCTGCACGGTGTTCGAGAGGAGGAGCAAAACAACGAGATCGAATGGGTTGAGCTGCGAGAGCTCTCTCTTGCCGGCGAGCTTGAGACCAAGCAACACCGCCACGTAGACGGCGAGCGTGCGGATGGTTTTCTCGAGCAACGGAACGCCGGGCACGAACATGTCGTTCCACACGGTCCATAGATAATGTGTCATTTGTCTGTTGGTCTCTTTGAGAGTAGGTTCGACTGAATCGTTGGTCGCGCTGCCGCAGGTCGCAAACGACGGTCCGCTGCAGATGACCACGAACATCAGCGACTTCCGGTCGAGCTCGTGGTGAAGGACGGAGTGATCTATCGCAGCGCGGAGCTATACAAGGCGCTGGGAATCAAGCAGTGATGACTTTGGCATAAACGCCCGAGTCCACGTTGCCTCCCGTCAACACAATCGCGGCGGTCCGTCCGCGCATCGATTGCTTGTCCTGCAGCAACGCCGCAAGCGCAGCCGCGCCCGCGCCCTCTGCCACGTTGTGCGTGTCGGAAAAGAGAGCGCGCATCGCTGACTTCACTTCGTCGTCGCTTACCTGAACCACGCGCTCAACTCCACGTCGCGCGATCGCCAGCGCCGATGCGTCGGGAGTGCGGCACGCCATTCCATCGGCAATTGTGGTCGTTACTTCGTGAGAGACCGGCTCGCCTCGTTCGTAGGACAAGGCAAAGGCGGGTGCTCCTGCGGAAACCACGGCGACGACTCGCGCGCGTCGCCCGAGTGCATCCCTCGCGGCAATGACGCCGCAGAGGCCGCTTGCCAATCCCACCGGTACATAAACGGTATCGATGTCAGGAACAGCCTTGAACAATTCGAGTGCGTAGGTCCCGACGCCGCGCACCAGCCACGGATGGAACGATGGGTACCGGTGCCATCCGCGTTCCTTCGCGATCTCGTCGGCGAACTCGGCAGCGGCCTGAAAGTCGTGCCCCTTCTCGATGACTTCAACGCCAAGCGCGCGCATCGCTGCGTTCTTGCCGGTGCTGTTGCCGAGTGGTACGACGACGGCGGCAGCGACATCGTATTGGCGGGCTGCGAAGCCTATTGATTGGCCGTGATTGCCGGTAGTTGCCGAAACGACACCAGCTGGCTTCTTCCCTTCGCGCAGAAGCTGGTCCATGTAGACGAGACCGCCGCGCACCTTGAACGCTCCCGTCGGCCCGTGGTTTTCGTGCTTCACCCAGACGATGGTCCCGACTCTCGCCTCGAGCAGCGGCCACCGGTACTGCGGGGTGGCGGGCATCGACTTGTAGACCAGGGCAGCGGCCGCTTCCAACTCTTCGAGCGTAGGCAGCCGCTCGCTGGCATTCATCTCGGCGACACCGCTTCCTGGATACGTGGGCTGTCGCTCTCCGACAATCATCTCGGCAACACCGCTTCCTGGATAATGGAAGTTTCGGACGAACGTCTCCTGGACGGTGAAAGCAAAGCGACTCTCCTCACTGTGTCCCGTACGGCGGTGCGGATTCGCTCGAACTGTCTCGATGCGATCCAATCCGGGGGCGCCATCCACGATCCGCCGCACGCGACGACGTTCTTGAGCGCGAGATAGCTCTCGAAGTTGGCGCCGGTGACTCCGCCGCTGGGATTGAACTCGACGCCGACGAACGGTCCTGACAACAGCTCCAGATAAGGAACGCCGCCGAGGGTCTGGATCGGCCAGAGCTTGAGCAGCTTGAGCCCCGCTTCGAGTGCGGTTTCGATGTCGGTTGCGGTGGCGACGCCCGGGTAAACGGGCACGTCGTGCTCGAGACAATAGTCGACGACGGCTCGATTGAATCCCGGCGATACGACGAAGTGCGCTCCGGCGTCCCGCGCCTGCGCGGCCTGGGTGACGTTGAGCACGGTACCGGCTCCGGCGAACATCTCCGGCTGTTCCTGGGTGATGCGACGCAGCGCATCGAGAGCGACTGGAGTGCGAAGAGTGATCTCGGCGATCGGCAGTCCGCCGGCCAACAGCGCGCTCGCCAGCGGCACGGCGTTATTCGGATCTTCGATTCTGATGACTGGAATGATGCGCCAGCGCCGAAGCGCTTCGGTCATCATGGATTGCTGCGCGTTCATTTTCATCCTTTCCTATGCTTATTGGATAAAAATAGACTAGGAGCGCTTCGGACGCATCTAGGATGGAGGTTATACGGATTTGGCCGATTGAACGGATTCGGCGGATAGGATCCTGGTGGGGATTAGTATCTGTGTGGCGGGGTTTGATGATTTGTTGTCAGGTCCGCCGCGCCATTCTCGGTGCGTGGCGCACCGAGACTTGATTGAAGAAACCCTCACCCGCTCGGTGATCGGGGCGTTCTTCGAGGTTTACAACAACCTCGGGTTTGGATTTCTGGAACATCTCTACGTGATGGCGCTGGAGCGTGAGCTCCTGGCGCGCGGACATCATGTGGCGCGCGAGGTCTGGGCTCGAGTCGTTTACAAAGGGGAAGAGCTTGGCATACAGCGGATAGACATGATCGTGGACGAAAAGGTCGTAGTGGAAACCAAGGCGGGCTCCAAGCTCCCCGAATACGCCGCTCGTCAACTGTTCAACTACCTTCGAGCAACCAATTTGGAAGTGGGACTTCTTCTCCATTTTGGTCCCAAGGCGGGATTCCACCGAGAGATCTGTCCCAACAAGCGATCGAATCGGATTAATCCGTCTAATCCGCCGAATCCGCATGACCCTCAATCCTAGATGCCCGACGCGAAGACCATCTTGCTGACGGAACCGGCCTGATCCAGTTTTTCTCGGACTCAGAAGCCCAACCCGACGAGGAGGTGCGGAATGAGCAAGACACGCCGGCTGCGACTCGCGATCGTACTGGGAGCGATCACGGGTGCCGCGTGCGCCCCAGCGACTGTCAATCAAGCGAGCGACGCGCAAACCATACGTAATCTCGGGAACGATTGGCAACGCGCTATCGCCGCTCGCGATGTGGAGAAAATCGTCGCCCTTCATGCGCCTGATGCGATATCGATGGTGTCCAATTCTCCGGCCGCTTCGGGATCTTCGGCGATTCGAGCCATGTACACCGGACTCGTCAACCTCCCAGGATTGTCTCTCACATGGGTGCCGACGAGGATTGACGTCGTCAGTCCTACCGTGGCCAACGAGACCGGAACGTATACCATGGCGTTCGACGGCCCGCAGGGCAGAGTCAGCGATCACGGCACCTATGCGACCGTCTGGCACAAGATCGACGGACAATGGCGTGTCGCAACCGATGCCACCGTGAGCTCGACGCCATTTCCGACAGGGGTCGCTAGCGCACCGTCAGTCGACACGCCCGACCTGCAGTTCGTGTCAGCGGCCGGTATCGCCTGGACTGACTTCTCCTCACCCGGCTTTGCTCCCGGGGTGAAGATCGCGGTGATCCACGGCAATCCCGCAGCGAAGGGCGATTACACATTGCGTCTGCGCTTCCCCGCCGAATACAAATTCCCAGTCCACTGGCATCCGGGCGGTGAGCACCTTACGGTCCTCTGGGGCACGTTCATGCTGGGCATGGGAGGTACCGAAGACTGGACGACGGTTCGCACGTACGCTCCCGGGGATTTCCTGTATGTGCCGGCGCGGCACCCGCACTTTGGTGGCGCGGGGAGAAGTGTCACGGTGGTCCAGCTGCATGGGGAGGGTCCCTTCCAGCTCTTCCTGGGTAGTCCCAAGTAGGCAGCGCGGCCGGCGTCATGCAGGCTGACCGGCGCATTCATTCGATCGACGTCGCGCGCGGCGTGGCGATGATCCTCATGGCCATCGATCACGTCCGTGTCTACGCCGGCGTGCCGCCGGGTGGTCCGAGGCCGGGCGTCTTCTTCACGCGCTGGATCACGAATTTCGTCGCGCCCGCCTTTGCGTTTCTCTCGGGCACGTCCGCGTACCTCCTCGGGCAACGACTGGGCGATCGCAGAGCGCTCTCGCGATACCTCGCCACTCGCGGGCTCCTGTTGGTGTTGCTCGAGCTCACCGTCATCCGTATCGCCTGGACTTTCAACTTCGACTTCGGCCGTTACCTCCTCGCCGGTGTCATCTGGATGCTCGGCTGGTGCATGGTGCTGCTCGCCGCGCTCATCTGGCTGCCGATGCCGGCCATCGGCGCGTTTGGCGTAGCCGTGATCGCGCTTCACAACCTGATGGACTTGATGTCGGATGCAGCACGCACCGCTCTCGAGCAAAGCTCTCTCAACTGGCTCTGGCAAATCCTCTATTTCGGTGGGCCCATACAACTCGGACAAAATGGTCCAACGCTCATGGTGCTCTACTCGATAGTGCCGTGGATCGGTGTGATGGCGGCGGGCTACGCGTTTGGCGCGGTAATGACCCTCGAGCCCAGGCGGCGCGACAGAATTTGCATCGCACTCGGCGCATCAGCCATCGTGCTCTTCCTTCTGCTCAGAACGACCGATGTCTACGGCGATCCACGCCACTGGCACGTGACCGAGCCCACGCAGATGCCGACGCTGTTTCGATTCATAAACACGACCAAGTATCCCGCGTCGCTCCAGTTTCTGCTGATGACCCTCGGCCCGACCATTCTCCTGCTGCCGCTGGCTGAACGAGCACGTCGTAAGATCGGAGAAATCTTTGCGACATTCGGCCGAGTGCCGATGTACTACTATCTGATCCACATTCCGACGATCCACCTGGCAGCGGTGATCGTCTCGCTGGTGCGCGAAAGCCGGGTTAATCCGTGGCTCTTCGCGAATCATCCGATGATGAATCCGCCGCCGCCCGAGGGCTACACGTGGAGGCTCTCGCTACTCTACGCGGTGTTCATCGTCGTGGTCGCGGTGCTGTACGTGCCGTGTCGCTGGTACGCGCGCAGAAAGGCGACAGCTCCGGCTGGGTGGATGCGCTACATCTAACTGGAGCTCGACCAGGCATCCAGGTTCTAGGGCTATGCGGATTTGGCGGATTCGGCTGATTAATCGGATCGGTCCTGTAGGCGTTACGGCTCCTCCCAACGGACCGGGATTTCTTGGGAACCGCCGCTCGCGATGTCACAGCCGCGCGTCCCAAGCCGCACGCCGAGACGAACAAAAACAAAAAAAAGCCTACCCAGTGACGCCGTAACGCGACACGGACCGATCCGCCAGATCAGTTAAATCGGTCTAATCTGTATAACCCTAAAACCTTGATGCCTGCCCGTTACTTGGTGAGCTGCGCGGTAGCAATCGCTCCGTTCATCTCAGGAATGATCGTCGACACCTTCACCGCTCGGCGCGAGGGATAGCAACGAATGTCTAAGAACGCCGTTATTTGTTCCTACGGCAAGCGCCAGATGTCCAGTACCCCTGTAGTGCGGTGTTGATTGGCGTTGCCTTCCGGAAGCGCGATGCGCCCGTCGACGACAATCGGACTATTCCAGTGGCCCCCACCAGAATTCAACACTGTGATCTGCCGCCCGGTTTCCGGCACATAAACGCGGAGTCCGCCACCGAGATCGTACACGTAAAGGAGCCCGCCGGCGATCACGGGACTCGTCCCGCCATTCCCATTGTGCCAGCTCTGATTCAATCGACCTCCGGTGAAGCTCCATGCAGCTGTCCCGCCGTTGTCGGCCGCGAAGACCCAGGTCGTCCTACCTGCATGCGAGACGGCTGGCGCAGTGAAGAGATCGGTGCCGGAAGGAGTCGACACGACCTGTACCTCGCCGCCGCGTCGGGGCGCGGAACCGCGCGTGCGCCCAAACTCGAGCAGCCGGATCGAGCCATCCTTGCCGCCCTGCACGACGTAGCCGCCGCCCAGAAGCGCGGGCGAAGTCGAGCCGAGATCCGCGTCGCGTGTGCTCATCTCCTCGGTGTTCGTCGGTGTGTAGTTGTCGAGGATCCTTGTCGCACTCGAGTCGAGCGCGATCGCGGCGTCGCCCCAGTTGGTGCGGCCATCCCAGCGGCCGTTCCCAGTAGCGACGAAAATGTCTCCCGTAGTCGGATCGATCATCGCGCCCGCTCTGCCCCACATTGCATTCCCGCTCTCGTCGCACGATTTGGGATCCATCAGCTCGTGCCTGTCGCCGCAGAGCGAGTTCCAGACGTGCACGAGCCGGCCGCTCGCGGCGTCAAGAATTGCGACGTGACCCTGATATGGTGGCGCGTCGCCGATGTAGCCGCCGGTGACAGCGATCACGCGGCCGCGGTCGTAGTTCAGGGCAGACGCAATCTTCTCCCGCTCGGGCAGCATGGTAATGGCCGTGCTCCACACGGCGTGGCCGTCCGCGATGGCCAGCTTCTGGATGTGCCCGTCGGGCGAGGCGGCGTAGATGAATTCCCGATTCGGATCCGCAAC
>DHJO01000218.1:22841-26749 GCA_002404375.1 Gemmatimonadales bacterium UBA4718
GCACACGCTCCGCCGGCGCCGCGCCACACGCCACAAGCGCGGGAAGCCAAATCAGAGAGAAGATGAGCGCGCAGCCCCGAGCCGCCCCGCCGACAGCCCACAGCCGGTAGTCTTCAGTTGCAGTGATGGGTCGGAAGAGATTCATGTCTTAATGATCTACCGCTCGAGATCCAGCACGTAAAGGCGGGTCACTCGTGTGAGTGGCGATGATGGATGTCGGGGTAGTGCGGGTGCGAGTGGACCATTGGCTTGTGGCGATGCCAATGAGTGTGCGGCGTCGGATCCGTCACCGCAGGGTCGCCTGGTTCGTGGACGTGCTGGTGATGCTCGTCGTGGGTGTGCGCGTGATCGTGCTCCAGCAGCTTATGCCGATGCTCGTGCTCGTGGCGCTCCGTAAAGTGCAACCACACCCCGATCCCCATTAGTGCCGCGGCAACTATGAGGAGAGTCGTCGGCCGCTCCCTGAAGATGGCGAGGGAAAGCACCGCCCCCACGAATGGTGCGGTCGAGAAGTAGGCACCCGTCCGCGCCGTTCCGAGCTGACGGAGTGCGAGTACGAAAAACACGAGGCTCACGCCATAGCTCAGGAAGCCAAGCGCCAGAGCGCCAATCACGCGAGGTGCCGCCGGCAAGCTCGCACCGAGAAGGAACGCGATAATCGTGTTGACGCTTCCGGCAACGATCCCTTTGAGCATCGCGATCTGCACTGGATCGCCGGCCGATACCTTCTGCGTGAGGTTGTTATCGATTCCCCAACAGATGCACGCGCCGGCGACCGCGAGCGGTCCCGCCACCCCGCCCCAGGAGAGCCGTCCCTCCCACGAGACTGCGACGCCTCCCGCGACGATGGCGAGCATGCCGAGTGCGATGCGTCGGTCAAAGTTCTCGCGAAACACAAACCAGGCGAGAAGCGCGGTGAACACGCCCTCGAGGTTGAGCAGAAGCGAAGCCGCGGATGCCGGAGTGCGGGTCAGTCCGGTCATCAGCAACACAGGTCCGAGCATCCCACCAAAGACAATCGCGCCCGCGAGCCAGGGAATGTCGCGCCGCGTCAATGGCGTCTCGCGCGCAACCTCGGCCAACCGACGCCTGCGCAGCCACACGGTGCCCAGTCCGATGCCCGAGCCCAGATAGAGAAGCCCGGCTAACAGCTGTGGTGAGGTCTGATCCAGGAGCAGCTTGGCGAGCGGGGCGCTCGCTCCAAAGAGGAACGCTGCCGCGAGCGCCATACCGATGCCGCGTCGTGATGCTTGCATTGTATGAAGACTCGATGGGGACGCTTGTATGTTAATGAGATCAAGCTCCCCCGGTGTGTTCGTGAATATTCACGATGGTCACGCGCTCTCGCGTGGCCCGCATATCGCTAGTAGAGATCTCCGTGCATAGCTCGGTAACCCGGCTCGTCGAATCCTACGGCTATGCAGTCGTATTCCTCTTCGTTGCCATAGAGAGCTTCGGCATTCCCCTGCCGGGGGAAACCGTTCTGGTAACCGCCGCCGCCCTCGCCGCCCTTGGCCATTTGTCGATTTGGTGGGTGATCGCCATTGCTGCGACAGGCGGAATTGTCGGAGACGCGACCGGTTATTGGATAGGACGGCTTGGGGGACTCGCGCTCCTCAAGCGTTACGGACGCGTCATCCATTTCGACGAAGACAAACTCGAGAAAGTTCACCGGTTCTTTAGCCGGCACGGATCCAAGGCCGTTTTCTTCGGCCGGTTCATCGCGCTCCTTCGGACGTGGGCCGCGTTGCTCGCCGGAACCGCCCAGATGCCGTACCGCATCTTCACTCTGTATAACGTGCTGGGCGGTATCACGTGGGCCACGCTCTTCGGCACGCTCGGCTACGTCTTTGGACGCAGCTTGCCCCTTCTCGAGCACTACATCGGCCAAGCGAGCCTCGCGGTCGTATTGCTCATCGCTCTCGTTGTCGCGCTCTGGCTCGCCTGGCGGTGGTTCGATACCAATCGCGAGCTTCTCGCCGAGCGCGTTTCGTGGTACTGGGTGCGCTTTCGGGAGCGTCACCCGGGAGTCGCCAGGTTCATCGCCGCGCGCTTCGTCCGCGGCGAGTACCTCGGACTGCATTTGACGATTGGATTCCTCCTCAGTCTTGCCGCTTTGTGGCTATTTGCCGCTGTCACCGAAGACGTGGTCCATCACGATCCGTTGACCAGATTCGATCTCACGTTGACCAGATTGTTTCGAGCGCATGCCACTCCACTCGGCGACAAAATCTTCAGCATCGTCAGCGCGCTCGGCTCTCCGGGGGCGATGGCAGTTGTTGGAGCTGGCGGGGCGTTACTGCTCCTCGCGCGCCGAAAGTGGCTCGTGCTCGCCGCGTGGGTGGCGGGGTTCGGTGGCGCGGGATTGCTCACTGTCGTCCTCAAGAACCTCATCCAGCGGCCGAGGCCGGCTGGCGCCGCGGAATTCCTCTTCGGCACGACGTACAGCTTCCCGAGCGGTCACGCGCTTGGCTCTCTGGTGGGATACGGAATGCTCGCGTATATCATCGGCTCGAGCTGGGTCGAAAGCAGGAGAGCGCGTCTGCGGCTCGCCATCGCGACGGCGGTACTCGTGATCGCAATTGGAATCAGCCGACTGTACCTGGGTGTGCACTACTTCAGCGATGTCGTGGCGGGCTACGCGGTGGGAGTGTTGTGGCTATCGGTTTGTATATCGGGACTCCAGGTGGCTCAACGCCGCCGTCTATCGGCAAGCCCCCCATAAATGCACTCGCGTCTCCTGGCCCTGGCCATCGCGATTCTGGGCTACGGGCCACCCGTGATCGCCCAGCAAAGCAGTGAACGCGTTTCCCTGTTCCGCGCGCACGACGCTGTAGTGGCTTTTGCAGTAGTTGCGCTTGGCGTGGCGACGATGTCCGTCGACGAGTCAATCGCCCGCGCCTTGCAGCGCCCGTCTACGCGCTCGAACAGCTTTCTCAAAGGGACGACTAACGTATTCAGCAACCTCGGATTTCCGGGCTCGGCGATGATAAGCGCGGGCGCGTATTTCCTGGGGCTGGAGAAGCGCTCACGCCCGATCGCGGCGCTGGGCATGCACACGGGCGAAGCGATCGTGCTGGGCGGCGTGCTGGCGGAAGGGTTACAGATGACGATCGGTCGTTCCCGACCTCAGCGGGACATCAACGACGCGCACGACTTCCGCTTCGGAAAAGGATTCACGAACGACGACTACACGTCGCTGCCTTCGGCTCACGTAACTGTGGCGTTCGCCGCCGCGACGGCGGCGAGCCGAGAGGTCGAGCGCTCATGGCCGGGCGCTGCGAAGTACGTCACTCCGATTGGTTACACGGCCGCGACGCTCGTCGGTTTCTCGCGAATGTACAAGAACAAACACTGGGCTAGCGATGTCGTCGCCGCCGCCGGCCTCGGCACCTACTCGGCCGTGTTATTCGACCGCTACAACCAGGGCCACCCCGGCAACGTATTCGAGCGCGTCTTCCTGCCGAGCTCGATAGTTCCCGAGCGTGGGGGCATCGCTATAACCTGGTCGGTGACAAAATGACCAGCACGGCGCAAGGCCCGGCGTAGCGGCTCCAATTGAGCCCGATACCTCAGCAAGTGGGTTGAAACTCGAGTGTCGGCTCCATTTCGCGTGCCGAGTGTATTAGTTGAGAGAGGGGCTTCCCCCCTCACTCCTACTGATCAGTCCCGACGAGCAACGTAAATGCAACAGCCATCCACCAATCTCGAATCCATCAGACGCGACATCGCCGAGCGACTGCGTCCGACGTGCGCGAACATGTCAGAGGAAGAATTCGAGAAGATGGTCGCGCGCATGGCGCTGATGGAGTGGAAGCACATCAACGACGCTACCCCTACCAGTCGGATGCAGTCGCACTAGCCACCTGACATCTCGGTTGATCTCGATCTAACTGCAACTGAACGGG
>DHJO01000218.1:26805-27567 GCA_002404375.1 Gemmatimonadales bacterium UBA4718
TGCCTTTTAATATCGATCAACTGAGATGCCAGTACTCGCACCCGTTCTGTTGCAGTCCTCTCGATCGTCTAATGATGTCTGCGAGGAGGATCGATTTTAGAGAGAACTGGTGAGATTGACCCGCTTCCACGTGAGCCAAAGCAGCGAATAGCTGGACCGGGAACGTTGCTCGTCGCCGTCGCTTTGCTCATTCTCCTCGGCTTCGGCTACTGCGCTACGCGAATGGTGCCGGGTGCGTTGCTGGGTGGAAATACGACGAACATCACCAACGACGTCGTCGTTTCCCAGATCCGCGCGGTAGCGAAGCTCGTCTCCAGCGAAGCGACCGTGCGCGACGTGATCGTCTACGAGAATACCTGGTACGGGTCGACGAAGCGGTCCCTCGTGGTAGTGACGGGACGCCTGTTCGCGGGGATCGATTTCCGCGACAATCCCGACGTCTCGATCGATCACGCGAGAAGAGTGATCAGGATCCGCATCCCGCCGGCGAAGCTCATTGCGGTCGAGATCCGAAACATGGAGACCTACGACGAGCACGGCGGGCTATGGAACCCGTTCACGCCCGAAGATCGAAATCTCATTCAGCGCCAGGCGAGGGCGCAGCTCGCCGCGGCGGGTGGGCAGCTCGAGCTGATTCGGCACGCCAACGAGAGCGCGGTCGAACTGCTCCGCATGCTGCTCGCCAAGGATGGCTATACTGTAGACGTTGCTTTGCGCGGCAAGTGAACTAGATGCCAGCCGTACCGCCGCGAGCTATTGCCG
>DHJO01000218.1:27680-28020 GCA_002404375.1 Gemmatimonadales bacterium UBA4718
GATGCCATCGAGCGAATTGGTGTCGGTGAGCACTCCGCTAAAATGACCCGTGAAGCCATCGCTCTGCGCAAAATCGATCTGCACGAGCGGGCGACCCATTTGTTGGGTTGTAACTTGTCCACTTACAGTGAGAGTGCCGCTTGGTCCGGCCTCGTTGGCAAATGTGCCGGTACCGGCGAGCGTCAAATCCTGCACGCTGATCACCAACACAGTCGAACTTCCGGGAGCGCCAAAGTCGCGCGACCAAGTCCCCCGCAACTCTGCGGCGACGGCATTTGGATTGTTGAGATCGACGGGGTTGGAACATGCTGCTCCTACTGCCAGGACCAGCGCTGCTGCT
>DHJO01000162.1:0-3599 GCA_002404375.1 Gemmatimonadales bacterium UBA4718
TCCAGAACTACGCGCTCTATCCCCACATGACGGTGCGAGAGAACCTCGGCTTCGGGCTCAGCATCCGGAAGCAGCCCAGGACGGTCATCGACGATCGTGTTCGCGCTGTCGCCGCTTCCCTCGGACTGGATGCGTTGCTCGATCGAAAGCCGGCGCAGCTCTCAGGCGGTCAGCGGCAGCGCGTCGCACTCGGGCGCGCCATCGTTCGCGAGCCGCTGGCGTTTCTCTTCGACGAGCCGCTGTCGAATCTCGATGCGCAGCTTCGAGTGGAGACCCGCGTCGAGCTGGCTCGCCTCCATCGCAGTCTCCAGGCAACGATGGTTTACGTCACTCACGATCAATCGGAAGCTCTGACGCTCGGTGATCGCATCGCGGTCCTGAAGGAAGGCGTGCTGCAGCAGGTCGACACCCCGATGAAGCTGTACGAGGAGCCGGCGAACAAGTTCGTCGCCGGATTCATCGGAAGTCCGGGGATGAATTTCTTCGAGGGGGTGCTCCCGCGCATTGGAAGCGGGGGGATGTGCACGTTTCAGGGCGCCGATTTCAGCATTCGCGTTCCGTGCGCGAGTGGCACCGACGGCCGCGTCGTTCTTGGCGTCAGGCCCCAGCATCTCGAGATTACCGACGACAGTGCCCGGGATGACGGAGTTGTGCGCGCCGAGGTCGGCGTCGTCGAGCCGATGGGCAACGAGCAGATCGTGTACGTGACATTGCCGGACGGCGGGCGTGCGGTTGCGGTCGCGCCTGTGCAGCCCCGAATCATTGCCGGTGAGAAGCTTTCGATTCGTGTGCGACCGGAAGGGATTCACGTGTTCGACGCTGCGTCGGGGAGACGCATACCGCGCTGAGCTAAGAGTCGTCGCTCTCATCCAGCCACAAGAGGGCCGGAGCGATCTCTCTGAACACATCGACATCGATCCCACTGGCTCGAGCGATTATCGAAAAAGTCTTCGCCGATTTCACAGCAACTACGTCGCCATTAAACGTATGTGGGGCTAAGTCGTTCTCCACTGGTCGTCGTCGATTTTCGGCAATCGAGGGCCGTCCAGCTTCTTCTGGATCAGTGTCTCGATTTCGGTCGCCGGGACGTCCTGGATTGAGGTCAGTTTGTCCGCGGCCCAGGTCAGCGCATTGGTGGATTTACCGGACCTGAGGTGTCTTTTGCCTTGCAGCCAGCGACGAGCGCCAGCGTCACCGACAGCGTGACAAATCGACGGGCTGGGCGTGCGCCGCGCAGAGCCGTAACTAGATCGGGCATAAGGGCTTATCCGTCCTGTGTGGGGGTTGAGGCTGCTGTTGACTGGGCGAAATACGGGGCAGCCCGGCGGGAGTTTTGGCCTTCGGAGTGACCATCTGGCAAGCTCAGCTGTCACATGGATTTGGGACGGCGGGAACCTCGTGGCTCTCTTCTTTCTATACTCTGCCATGCACCCCTATTGAGGATCAATCAATGATGGCTCGTCAAACAGTTCTTTTGGCTGCGGCGCTACTGGTCGGAGGCGTTACCGCCTGCTCGGATGTAACCGGCGCCAACGCCAGGGCGGACGGCGTTTATTATCTGCAAAGTGTGAACAACACCACCATTCCCTATTCGTATACGGACAACACGACTGGCCACACTCTCACCGTTACGAACGATGTCTACTCGGTGAACAGCGATGGGACATACAGTGACCAGCAGCTGTACACGGACAACGGCAGTAACAGATCGTACACGGAATCGGGCAGCTGGAACCAGAGCAACAATGTCGTGACATTCTACCCGAGCCAGAGCTCGACCGGCAACCTGACGGTCTACACGGCCACGGTCGTGAATAGCAACGTCTTTGGTGGAGCGAAGACGTTGTCGATCAACTTCAGCGGAACGGTCTGGTACTACTCTGAATAACTCAGCCCAGGAAAGCGCGTCGCCGATCTAAGTCCTGGCAGTCTCGGCGGCGCGCTTGAGAATCGCGATCTGCCCTTCGTGGTAGGTGTGATGCTGGAGCAAGCCACGTATCACGGTTCCCACCGTGTAACCCGTGCCTTCGTGGTTGTCGATCCACCGAATGAGATCGTCCGCGTTTAACGCGCCCACAGCCGCTTCGATCTCGCCCTGTGCCGCGGCCAGATCGTCTTTCGCTGCCTTCCATGCTGGGTTGCCACCGCCAAACCGGGGTGCGGGCCAATCGTCGGGGGGAGACTTGGCAGGCGCGCCACGAACGCGCGACGCCACCTCCCGCGTCCACGCTGTCATGTGAAGCACGAGCTCCCAGATGGTGTGCGCGTGCGGAATCGACCGGCGAGCGGCGACGTCCGCGTCGATCTCCTTGAGGAGTGCGGTGATCGAAGTGCCATGCCATGGGTCGCCGTCGTAGACCTTGTGCAGATCCTGGCGCAGCGCCTCGAGATCGGATCTGGGTCGACTCATTGTGCTCTCCGCATGGAATCGATCAGCTCCTTGAGAAGTTGAGCCCCACGTCCCAGCTCCGCCAGTTCTGTAGCGCCTAACCTTTCCACTGCGCTCGCCAGCAATTCCACTCGTCGGGCTCGGCCCGCCACGAGCACCTTCTGTCCTTTGGATGTCGCGTGGATCCTCGTCAGCCGTCCGTCTCGCTCGTCCCCCTCCCTTCGCACCAGGCCCGCTTTTTCCAGCCCGGTCACGATGTGGGTCATGGTCGGCGGCTTTACCTGCTCTGCCCTGGCTAGCTGACCAAGCGTCACGGGCCCGCCGAAGACGACTACAGAAAGCGCGGAGAGTCGGGGCGCGGAGAGTCCGCTGGCGTCGTCCTCCTTGCGCAGGTGCCGCAGGAGGTGAATCGCCGCGGAGTGGAGCTGGTCGGCGAGGGCCAGAGCGTCGCGCTCACGCTTCCGCGACGTCACTCATCAGGCTGACGACGTTTCCCTGACCATCGGAAACGGAAGAGATCCATATCTCGCGCCCGCTCATCCGGGCGATGACGTGTGGCTCCTCAATGCTCGTGGCGCCCGAGGATTTTATCTTCGCGTGCGCTTTCTTGATGTCGCTGACGTCGTAGAAGAGCACCGGATGCTGTTCTTCTCCGTCCTTACCCTGAGCCTCGGGCCCGGTGAGCATCAATCGCACTCCCCCGCAGTCGAAAAACGAAAGGGCAGGAGGGGCATCGAACAGGTGCGTCAGTCCGAGCGTGTCCCGATAGAACCGCGCGGCTTCCTTGACGTCGCGCACCGGAACCGCGATTTGCTTGATGCGTTCGAGGGCAGGTACTGAATCCTTAGACATTTCAGACCCCTGGCTAGATCGTTAGCACGGCTAACAATGTCGCGCCCGACTGCTCGGCGCAAGGCCAGCCGCAGCGTCGCGATCCGGACGCTGAGGTCTAGTCGGGTGGCGCTTCGACCTTCTTCTTGGGCTTGCTCTTGGGCGTTGAGCGCAGCTCCTTCTCGACATTCTCGGCCAGGTCGCGCAGCGTTTCCCGGTCGTCTTCGTTGAACTCGCGAGGCAGGTTGTCCATGATGCACAGCGTCCCCACGCTGTGACCACCGGGGCCCTTGACCGGGTGCCCCGCGTAGAACCTGATGTGCGGATCATCGAGCACCAGAGAATTCTGCGCGAAGCGTGGATCGAGCGCCGCGTCCTC
>DHJO01000162.1:3672-5141 GCA_002404375.1 Gemmatimonadales bacterium UBA4718
CCCTGCTTCGACTTGAACCACTGCCGATCGCCTTCCACGAAGGAGATACCTGCGAAGGGCACGTCGAACACGCGCTGCGCCATTCGGCTGATCTTGTCGAAGCGCTCCTCGGGCTGTGGGTCCATCGTGGCACCGATACGGAACTCGACGAGTCGCTCCGCTTCGTCCTGCGGAATGAGCGGACGCATCACTTCTTCCGTCTCTGCCCACAGGCCGCGGCTCCGCATCACTGTCGTGACACGCGCCCTGAAGCGGCCGGGATCGATCGGCTCGAACAGCACATCGTCCACTCCCTGCGAAAGCAGATCGGCGGTCTCGCTTTCAGCGCCGGCTGGTGCGACGACGATGATCGGCATGTCGATCAATCCGACCACCGTGCGCGCGGCGTGCACTACCTGTCTTCCATCGAGGATTGGAAGCTTCAAACCAACCACGAGCGCGTCCGGCGGATCCTGCGCCAGAATCCCCAGCGCGGCAGCGCCGTCGTTGGCGATCTGCACCGCAAACCTCGCCTCGACAAGGATGTCGTTGTACCGCACACGGTCAGCCCTGTCGCTCACGGCGAGAAGCACCTTCGACGGTTTCGGAACGCCGTCCGCATCGAGTTCCGGCACGTACTCCTGATTGACGCGCGGCGTGTTCGTCCGCGGCGTTTTGCGGCGCTCGAACTCGGTGTACGGAATTACTTCGTCCGCCGTCGTGTCACCTTCCGCGATGTGCCAGAGTGCGTCGTTGTCGAACGTGTGCAGCGCGCCGGTGCGGAGCGCGGTGGCGCGGATCTCGTCCGCGAGCTTCCCGGTCGTGATCATTCCCCGCACTTCGGGTGTGATCTCGAGGAACTCGATGAGCGGAAGGCGCCCGGTGTACCCGCTGAAGCCGCACTCCGCGCATCCGGTTGCCTTGACGTGCCGAGCCTTGTTGAACAGACGCATTTGCGCCGAGCGGACCATGGGGTGGAGCTCTTCGATTGGCGCTTCATAGCGGCAGTGCGGGCACGCTCTCCGCACGAGACGCTGGGCCGTGACACCGATCAAGCCGGCCGCGACTCTGAAGGGCTCCACCCCGATGTTCGACAGTCGCGGAATCGCGCCTATGGCGTCGTTGGTGTGCAGCGTCGACAGCACGAGGTGGCCCGTCATCGCCGCCTGGAACGCGATCGTCGCTGTCTCCTGATCTCGGATTTCTCCCACCAGGAGCACGTCGGGATCCTGACGCAGCACCGATCTCAGCACACCCGCGAAAGTAAGGCCCTGCTTCTCGTTCACCTGCACCTGATTGACGCCGCTCAGCCGATACTCTACCGGGTCTTCGACGGTGACGATGTTGACCGACTCGCCGCGTCGAGTATTGAGAGCGGCGTATAGCGTCGTCGTTTTTCCCGATCCTGTTGGACCGGTGACGAGAAGAATTCCCTGCTCACGGTTCAACAGCGCCTTGAATCTCTCGAGCACCTCGGGCATGAAGCCGAG
>DHJO01000162.1:5222-13565 GCA_002404375.1 Gemmatimonadales bacterium UBA4718
TGCGACCTCTTCCCCAGCCACTCTCACCTTGGCGCGTCCATCCTGCGGACGGAATCGCTCGGCGACGTCGAGGTCGGACATGATCTTGATGCGCGAGACGACTGGGCCGACCCCGATGAATCTGGGCAGCACCATGATGTTCTTGAGCAGCCCGTCGATGCGGAACCTCACCAGTGTCGACGCCTCGTCGTGCTCGATGTGGATGTCGGACGCGCGCAGCTTGATCGCGTTGGCGATGATCGCATCGACGAGCTTGATGACGGGCGCGTGCACGCGGGCCATCGCCGCCGCGTCCTGTTCTTCTTCCTTGATCTGCTCGATTCCGACAGCGTGATCGAGCTTTTCGATCAGCCCGTAGATCATCGCGTCCGGGCGCAATGTCTCCGTGACGATCTTGTCCAGCTGACCCGGTGGACAGAAGAGCGGCGTCACCTCGCGGCTGGTCGCCCAGCTGACGCGTTGGATCGCTTCCTGGTCGAGTGGGTTGGCCATGGCGAGCCAGACCATGCGGCTGTCGACCTTTACGGGCAGGACGTTGTGCTCCCGGCAAAGCTTCTCGGGGAGGATCTGCATCGCGTCCTTGTCGATTTCGTTGGGATTCAGATCGACATAGTCGATTCTGAAGGCTTCCTTCACGACTTCGGCGATTTCCCTGAAGGACAGGACGTCGCCGTCGATGAGGGCCTGGGCAACGTACGGCTTTTCCTGAAAACGCCACCGTTTGATCAGCTCAGGGGTGACACCTGGCATAGTCCCCACGAGGGCGACCAGCCACTCGTCTTTGAAGCGGAATTTTCGCTCGTTGGTCTGGGGATCAGGAGGTGTCGTCATTTCTTCCGGTGGGGCAATCTCTCCTGCTGCTCTATAGATGGCAGGCCGTCATAAATGACTGTTTTCGCCCCCTCAAGATAACACCTGAGGGGTACGGCGCCTTGGCCATCTCACGGGGAGACTTTCTCGTGTCCGAGAGTTGGGCCGAATTATGAAAAAACAGCTTCGGTTCGCTATTTGCTAAACATCCGATCATACTCTAGAGCCGCGCGCTGCCTTGCCAGGTTCGCGGATCTATGATACCTACGCGTCCAACCTGGGGGCGCACCACTGGACCGAGATGTCGGCTGCGTCGACCCCCTCCACAACCCATCCCCATACAGCCGTATCGGCTGGGATCCATCGATCGGATGGTGCCCTCCGCAACAAGATTCTGAGACTGCTTCCCCCGGCCGAGCTCGCGGCGCTGGTCGAGCGCAGCGAGCTCGTCGAGGTGAAGTCGAAGCAAATCCTCTTCCAGCCGGAAGAAAAGCTCGAGTACGCTCACTTTCCGGAAGATTGCGTAATCTCGCTCGTCACGGTTCTGGAAGACGGCGACCAGGTCGAGGCCATGACGATTGGCAACGACGGATTTTCCGGGATTCCCATTTTTCATGAGGTCGAGACTTCGAAACAGAAGGGCTGCGGCCAGATCACGGGAACGGCGCTGCGACTCGCCGCCAAGGATTTCCACAATCTGGCGCGCGAGCTCGCGGGCCTCAGGCGCCTGCTGCATCGCTACAGCGAGTTCGTCTTCGAGACGGCAGCGCAATCTGCGGCGTGCAACCGGCTTCATGTCATCGAACAGCGCTGCGCGCGCTGGCTGCTCATGTCGCAAGAGAGGGTCGGCCGCGACACCTTCGATCTGACCCAGGAATTCCTGGCCGAGATGCTGGGAGTTCGCCGGCCGGGCGTGACCGTGGCGATGGGAATTCTGGAAAAGGCTGGCCTGATCGCGCACAGCCGCGGAAACATCACCGTGCTGAATCGCCCCGGACTCGAGAAGGCGTCGTGCGAGTGCCATCGGACTATAAGAGCCAGGCAGGCGAAACTCATCGCTTAATGCCCGGCGTCGAGATCACAGCTCCGCGAACGAGATCCACAGAGCTGAAGCAGGAAGCTGTCAGGCAACTACGCTGAAGCCTGTGCCAACCAAAGGCATGACCAGCTCGGAGAAGCGCTCCATCTCTTCAGCCTGCGGACTGAACTGGAGCAGAAGCAGATTCACGCCAACTGCCTCCAGCTCGCGAATTCGCTCGGCGACCTGCTCGGGCGTTCCGACCAGTCCCGCTCTCAAGCCGCGGTTCGAGACCGAGTAGTCCTCGAGACTCACCTGCTGGTCGAGGGCGGTGTGTGAGATCCAGTCCTGATAATTCTGGTATCCGGGGGTGCCGGGCTGCACGTTGGTGATGCGCGCCAGCTCCTGACGCGCCTCGTCTTCGGAATCGCGAACGATCGCGTAAGCGGCGACACCATACTGCATCGGGCCCAGCCCGATTTTTTTGCGACGGGCAGCCATGTCGGCGATCTTCGGCGCGACGCGGTCGGGCGGGTCGCCGTGCATCACGTACGCGTCACACGTCCGCGAGATCAGCTCCTTCGCGGCAGGGCTTTCGCCGCCGGCGTAGATCGTCGGGCGCGGGCTGCGCAGAGGCTTGGGCTCGAGAATCGTCTCCTCGACCTTATAGTGCTTGCCCGAGTCGGTGAATCGCCGCTCGGTCCAAACCCCGTTTACGATCCGCAGCCACTCGTCGGTGCGCCCGTACCGATCGTCGTGTTCCTCGAAATTGATTCCGTAGCGTCTCGCTTCGTCCTTCCACCACGAGGACACCACGTTGAGCGCCAGGCGGCCGCCGGAGATGCGATCGATGTTCGCCGCCTGCTTGGCGAAAATCGCCGGCTCGTGAAACGTCGGCCTGACTGCCACCATCAGCTCGAGCCTTTCGGTAACGGCGGCGAGCGCCGCGGCAGTCGACCACGCCTCGAGGGAGTCCGCATCGATCCCCTTGATGTCGTTCATGAACAGCTCGGCGATCAGCGTGATGTCGTAGCCGATCTGCTCGCTCCGCTGCGCGAGCTTTTTCACGTACTCCCACGTCGCGCTCATGCCTTCGTCGGGGACATTGCGGAGCCAACCGCCGAAGACTGGTAGCCAGTATCCGTATCTCATTGACCGAACCCCGCGGGGGCGAGCACTCTCGTTCTCTCGACGAGATAATCGACGAGGCGCTCGAAAGGATCGAAGCCGACGACGTTCCTCGGATCGGCGACGAAGTTGGACAGCGCGTTGATGTCGTAGAAGTAGTGTTGTCCGTCCCGGTCGTCGACGAGGTATTCGATTCCACCGACGTCGAGCTCGACGTGTCTCGCGATCTGCTCGACCTGCCGGACGATTTCGAGCGGTGGAGTATATTGCTCGACGCGCATTCCGTTCTTCGGCGCATCGACCGCGCACGCGCCGCGGGAGAGCTGCTGGCCCTCGGTGGTCTGGCACACATCGGCGGGGCACAGGTTGAAGGAATTCTCCGCCGGATAGACGTTGATTGCGTAGAGGAAATTGCCGTCGAGCACCTCGACGCGCGTGATGTGCGCATCGCGCAGCGGCGCGAGCTCCTGAACGAGAGCGACGTGATCCACTCCGAGGTCGATCAGTCCCACGCTGGCGGCGGCAGCGAGCGACTCCGCGTTGTCGAAGCGCGTGATGCCCGCACCGCTCCCGCCAATGTTCGCCTTCACGACGACGGGGAACCGCAAATCACGCGCGGCCTCGGGAGCGAGCGCGCCATTGTTGATCACGCGGGCCCGCGGATACGGGAGCCCGAGCAGTTCGAGCGCCTCGAGCTGGAGTGCCTTCGAGATCTCCATCTGATACGAGGCAGGGCCGTTCACGAGCGGAACCCTGATCCGCTCTAGGTGACGCAGCCAGCTCAGAGTGTGAAAGGTTACCTGCTCGTGTCCGCGCAGGTACGCCGAGGGGCTCGCGCGGTTGAAGACGAGCGAGTAGGGCGACCGGCTCTCGGAAGGATCGTACGAGTGCGAGGATGCATCGATGCGCGCGTATGGTATCTCGCGCCGATCCAGCTCGGCGAACAGCGGCCTGAACCAGTCCGGATGCTCGTAGTAGATGGCGATCGGTCCATCGGGTGTTGCCGGCATTGCATTTCTCCGTGATATCGCTGAAAGGGAGAGAGGCCGCGTCTCTGGAGAGACGCGGCCTCTCAAGGCCTGCGAGAGCTTTCGCTCTTAGCTGTGCAAGATCGTTTGGCATGCGCACGAGATGCTCAGCTTCTCTCCGTTACCGCAACGTCGGCGATAACACATAAGCATTCGGCGCGCGTGTACCATGTTGCTTCAACCTAGCACGCGGATTTATCAGGTCAAGTCGCGTCGCTCGCTCGATCGGCATCGTGGTGCGCGATTTTACGCTGCATCGCGCTGGGTCGGCGGGGGGTGTCCGCTTCGGCGGCTAGCTGCCGAAGAGGATGCTCTCACCCGACTGACCGGCGAAGATTTCAGAAGAAGCGACGCGGCGATGAACTCGCGCAAAGCGCCGGGCCGGTTTAGCATACCAGCATGCCCGCCCGCGAAAAGATTCGGATCCCGACGCGCGAAGTCGTGCGAATGCTCGCGCTCATATTCGGCTTCTATGTCGCCGTCCGCCTGCTCTGGATCGCGCACCCCGTAATCTTCCTCTTCTTCCTCGGAGTGCTGTTCGGACTCCCGATCGCCCAGGGAGCGGACTGGATCGAGAAACGACGCGTTCCGCGGGGGATCGGCGTCGCGATAATTCTTACGGTATTTCTTGGCCTCCTCATCGGCGGCGGAATCGGGATGGCGCCGATTCTTCGCGCTCAATCGAAAGAGCTGCAGGACCGACTTCCCGAGGCGCTGGACAAGATCGACGCCTGGCTTGGCCACCGCGCCAATGGAGTCCTCGGCATCCTTTTCAACCAGGAGAGTACCGGCGAGGATGTCGGGACCGTGCCGGGAATGTCGGACGCCGACTCCGTTGGCATCGACTCCGTTGGCGCCGACTCCGCTGGCGCCGACTCCATCCCGGCGCAAGCGATTGGCCCCGAAGCGCAGAAAACGCTCACTCACACCAATGAGGTCGTGGTCGGCGGAAATCTCAGGCGCGAGATCACCAGACAGTTTTCCGGCGCGCAGCACTCATTTCTCCGGATGCTGACCTCTACGTTCGCTGTTACGGGCGCATTCCTGCTGGTGCTCTTCATCGCGGCGTATATCGGCCTCGATCCGCATCTCTATCATGGCGGAGTTCTGGCGCTTGTCCCGGCCCGTGAACGTGACCGGGCCGCGCTCGCACTGGCCCGCCTCGCGACGACTCTGAGGCGCTGGCTCGTGACGCAGCTGATCGCGATGGTCGTGATCGGCGCGGTAACTACCGTGTTTCTTTTCACGATTCAGGTCAAGGCGGCCCTGCCCCTCGGAATCCTGGCGGGCGTCGCGAAGTTCATCCCCATCGTCGGCTCGATCTTCGCCGCGATTCCAGCCATCGCGATGGCGTTCATCGACTCGCCGCATAAGGCGCTCGTAGTCGCGATCGGCTACGTCGTGATCCAGTTCGTCGAAAATCACCTGCTCGTACCGATACTGATGAAGCACGGAGTGAACCTCCCGCCGGCGATGACTCTCGGGATTCAGGCGCTGATGGCGCTCCTGTTCGGCTTTCTCGGCCTGCTCGTGGCGGTGCCGCTCCTCGCCGCAATTCTTACCATCGTTCGCACGATGAACGAAAAGGAGCTGCGCGAGATCTCCGAGGAGACGACCTCGCGGCTACCCGCCGGGGAGGAGGCGATCGAGCGCGCGTTCGATCATCGGGCCGGCAATGATCGGTGACCCCAGCGAGTGCGGGGCGAAAGGGATCACGGTATAAACGCGAGTGGCGCCTTCGCGTTCGAGGTGTATATAATCCAAGCCTACAAAGATCGTTCTTACCGCTGTCACTTCGATTACGGCCGGCGAGAGGTGGCGAGCCCCAGGAGATTTCATGATTCGTTTTGTAAGTAGGGTGATTTTGTCAGCGGCACTCATCGCCGTGCCCGTGGCCGCGCATGGTCAGGCTCCGTGGCGGCAGGTCTATAAGGACGGCGATGTCGCCGTCATCTTCGACACGGCGAGCATTGCACTTCAGTCGCCCGGAACGTGGACCACGGTGACGAGCTGGGACTACACCAAGCCCCGCATACTGGAGAACAAGAAGCAGTACACCCGGCTGGTCGAAAGGGCGTACGTGAGGTGCTCACCGGTACGAGTAAAGCGCGTCCGGAGCACGGTGTACGCCGGCAACAACATCCTCGTCAGGGATGAGGGAGAGGTCGATCCGCGCGACCAGGCTCACATGGTTTGGGACCGTCCGAAACCGGGGACTGCGGGGCGAAACGCGTTCGAATCCATGTGCGGAATTCTTACGCGAAAAGCTGGTATAAATGCCATCACTCCGGCGTCCGCCAAGGCCGCCGAAGCGGCGGTGAAACCGACTCCAAAAAAGACTCCCGCCAGAAAGAAGACAACAAAGGGCTAGCAGCAGCCAACCGCGCTCGGGTGATACGGAAAAGGACGCGGCTAAGCCCGCGTCCTTTTTGCATTTAAGTCCCCAGCTCCTGCCGGCAAATCCACTGTCTTCATTCAACCGAATCAGAGCTCAGCAGTGGCAGAAAATCGTGCCAAAAATAAGGCATTTAGGAGGCCCTAAAACAGGCCAGTTTGGCCAAGCGTTTGCTCTATAAGAAGGCAGCTTTAACAGGGGAGCAACATGAGGCTACTCGAATCGAAACCAGACCAAAAAAAGAGGTCCCCAGGGGGGACCATATTCAGCATAGTATTGCACTTGACCATCCTCTTTCTGGCGATCTTTGCGACCGCCCGGGCAGGCGTCCGGAAGGCCGAGAAGCCGCGCGATGAGAAGGTCAGCTTCGTAGCGGTGAAGAAGGACGAGCCACCGCCACCCAAGAAGGAGCCACCCCCGCCCAAGGAAGCGCCGAAGGTCAAGGCGCCCAAGGTCGTAGACCTGCCCAAGATGCCCAAGGAAGTTGCTCCGGCACCCCCGAAGGGGTTCAAGGTCGTGGTGCCGCCGGTCAACATCCCGACCAATCTGCCGACGATCGACCTTTCCAAGGCGATCACCAATGAAAACGACTTCACCGGCAAGGGCGTCGCCGGCGGTTCGGACAAGGGTGTGAAGGGCGGCACCGGCACGGAAGGCGATATCGGCAAGTTGGCGGGTGTCGCTGACCATGGCCCCTACATGGAGTTCCAGGTCGAGAAGCCGGTCGTGAAGATTGGCGGCGAGGCCCCGGAATACCCAGGCTCGCTCAAGGATTCAGGCGTAGAGGGGCAGGTGCTCGCGCAGTTCGTAGTGAACGAAAGCGGCCGCTACGAAGGCGGCACGCTCAAGATCCTCAGCTCAAGCAATCCGGCGTTCACCGCCGCCGTGAAGGATGCGCTCCCCCGTATGAGATTCTCGGCGGCGCAGATCGGGGGCAAGAAGGTTCAGCAGCTCGTGCAGATGCCGTTTCAGTTCCATCTCCAGAAGTAACGAGCAACCCGATCACGACAAAGCCGCGGAGGTTTTTCACTCCGCGGCTTTGCCGTTGCGGTGTACCATTGCTGTAACGCGTAAATTGAACGGCAGATGACCTATCGCAAATCCCTGTTTGGAGTCGCGGCATTTTTCGCGCTCGCTCCAGCAGCGCACGGACAAATTCGCCCAACTCGACCACAGCCCCAGCGGCCAATAGACGTTCCGCAGGCTGTCGTGGTGCTGCCGATCGACACCACGGAAGGTGACTCGACGCGTACCATCATCCAACGCGACTTTGATTACGGCGATCGCATCCAGCCGCTCATCCTCGACAGCACGACCATGGCGGACATCTGGAAACCGGGCGACGTGGGAATAAACTTCTCGCCGCTTGCCCAGACTCGCGCCAATTTCCTACTCCGCGGAAGACCCACCGCAAACGGCCTCCGCATCGAGATCTTCGACCCGAAGGGCACGCTGCGTCAGCAAGGCGTTTTCAGACTGCCCAAGCTGCCGCCCAGCCGACTTTCCGCGATCCATGACTCACTGTCGGACCTTTTGGCTGTACGCACGCGAGCGGCCTACGCTGCGCTGGCGGCCGACTCGGCGGCGCGGGACAGTCTGGCGCGCGAAGCAGCCCGTCCCACACCGCTCAAGCATCCTGGCCAGCGCGTCGCAGCGCGCCTCAGCGCAGCGGCCCGCGATTCAATTTCCCGCGAGCTGGATCGGCGCGATGTGATTCTCCGCGCGGCCGCCGTACGGGACACGCTGCATTATGACTCGATCTTTGCGCGGATCGCGTCGCGGGATTCGATCGTGCGGGATTCGGCGGGACGCGAGCGGCGCCTGGCCATCCACGGCGTGAGCGACGAGCTGGAGCGCTGGATAACTGGGACGCGCGGGATCGCGTCGACGAAGATCGTGTTCGTCGAGGGTAAGGTGATGAAGGTCGTCGACAGCGACGGCGCCAACGAGCGCATCCTTCCTAC
>DHJO01000162.1:13597-17807 GCA_002404375.1 Gemmatimonadales bacterium UBA4718
GATGATCGCGGAACCAGAATCGGGCAGATAGATCTGCGCTCGCTGCGTCCGCGGCTTCTATCGGCGTCGAAGCGTGGGCTCAACATCACGCCCGTCTACACCAAGGACGGAAAGAACATTGTCTGGGCCGCGGGCGGCGATTCTCCCGCTGAATTGTTTATTGCGAGCGCGACGGGAGAGGACTCGGTGCCAAAGCCATTCGTCGGACGCACCGGCTTCGAGACGACGTCGCCGAGCTTCAGTCCAGACGGAAAGCAGATCGTGTTCATGTCGCCGCGTCCGCTTACCCCCCAACTGTACACGATGAACGTGGACGGCACTGGCCTGCGACTTCTCACGCCGGTGGTGGCGGGAAAGCGAAGCTACCGAACGGGACCCGATTGGTCGCCCAATGGTGACGAGATCGCGTTTCAGCAACAGAACGGAGATTTCCAGGTCTGGACGATCGGGGTAAAGGACCGCGTGATGCGTCAGATCACGTCTGAAGGAGAGAATGAAGATCCTTCGTGGGCCCCTGACGGTCGACACATGTCTATCACTCGCCGTCTCGGCGCCATCGGAGAACAGCGCAACATCTGGGTGCTCGACGAACGTACGGGCAGACTGCGCCAGCTGACGCAATCCGGGGACGCGCGGCTCTCCGACTGGTCTCCTCCACTCAAGGCGGCGTTCTAACTCCGCGCCGCGCCAGCTGAAGTCTGCGAGAGACTGGCTGGTAACGCGGTGAGTTGGCCGCTCGTATATAGTGTAGCAGCGGCAATCACTCAGAGGGAGACAGCGTATGAGCACAGGGGCGGCACCGCGCAGTTCATCGGAGCGCTACGACGCAACGACATCCACGGTGGCACCTCTCGCGCCCAAGCGGGAGCGTCTGCTTTCGCTCGATGTCTTTCGCGGAATGACCGTCGCCGGGATGCTCCTCGTCAACGACCCGGGTACCTGGAGCGCGATCTTTCCGCCCCTCGAGCACGCGGAGTGGAATGGCTGGACGCCCACCGATCTCATCTTTCCGTTCTTTCTGTTCATCGTCGGCATCACGACCTACCTCTCACTCACCGCGCGGCGCGCGCGCGGTGACACCGACTCCGCAGTCGTAAAGCAGATTCTTCGCCGCGGACTCATCATCTACCTGCTCGGCTTCGCGATGGCGATGTTCCCGTTCTACCAGTGGGGATCCATCGATGCGATTCCGAACGCGGGTGCCTGGGACAGGATCCTTTTCCGTATCGAGCACGTGCGCATTCTCGGGGTGCTGCCGAGGATCGCGATCGTCTACGTCTGCGCCGCGCTCCTGACGCTCAGGACCACGGTCAAGCAGCAAATCATCATCATCGCCGCGCTGCTGTTCGGCTACTGGTTCGCCATGACGCTCATTCCTGTTCCCGGTGAGAACGTGGTCGGAGCGCTGTTGCTGCATACGAAGGACAGGAATCTTGCGGCGTATCTTGACCGCGCGATTCTCGGCACGAATCACACCTGGATCGGAAGCGTGACTTTCGATCCGGAGGGCCCGATGTCTACGATTCCCGCGATTGCGACCGCGATACTAGGCGTGCTCGCCGGCCGGTGGATCGCGCAGAGGGATAAGCCGCTTCTCGACAGGATCACCGGTCTTTTTGCGGGGGGATCAGTCGGGATGATGCTCGGCCTGATGTGGAACTGGTCTTTCCCGATCAACAAGAATCTCTGGACCAGCTCCTACGTGATCTTCACCGCCGGAATGGCGTGCGTGGCGCTGGCGACTGTCATGTGGATCGTCGACTACGTTAACGTGAAGTGGTGGACGAAGCCGTTCGTCGTGTTCGGCGTGAATCCGATCGTGGCGTTCGTGGGATCCGGCGTCATGGCTCGGCTGATCTACACGTTGTGGCACGTAAACTATCAAGGAAAATCGATTGCCCTACAGGATGCGATCTATCAGATCGTGTTTTTGCCTTGGCTCCCCCCACGCGTGGCATCGCTGGCGTTCGCGATCACGTTCGTTCTGCTCTGGTACGGGATTCTGCTAGTCCTGTATCGCCGCAATATCATACTCAAGGTCTAGCGCATCACGTGCCCGCTCCTGGCATTCCTGGCATTGCGACCGGCTTGTAGTCGCCAGGAACCGTGAACAGCGAGTCGGGCACAGGAAGGCGCTTGAGGTTTCGGGTCTCGATCGTCTGGTCGGCCGTGCGCGTCGTGCCGGCCGCCGAAGTCGTGGTGTGTACGACCGCCCGCAATGGGAAGCCGTGTATCCTGCGTCGCGTCGTCGCGAGGGTTTCGAAGTAACCCTTGGGTATTCCCATCGCCTGCGTGAGCTCGGCAAAACGATTCACGCCGGCGAGGTCCCCGAACTCGCCGAGATCCGTGGCGGCCTGGATTTCCTGGGTTGACTGATTGTCGACGACGTGACGTTCGCCCATCATCGTCATCGTCATCCTCATTACCGACGTGAGCCGATAGGTGAGTGTCGGGTGGCCGTCGATGGCGGGCCCGGGACCCACGCTGTCAAGATTGACACGCGAAACGGAAGTATCGACGCTCATCGAGCCGCCCATGCTCTCCAACATCTTTTGCACGCCTTCCATCATCTCGAATGGCTTGAACAACACGTATTGCTTCTGGTCGGGGTTGATGAAAAAGATCTCCTTCCCTCCATCGCGCATGATGACCACCGCGTGTGGCCCCGGACTAAACGCCCCTAATGTTGGAAAACTTCCTTTTTCGAAATCGATCCGCGCATCGTCGCCGGCTGATGTCGAGTGCATCACGGTGGTCGCGGTGTCGATCCTGGCCCTGGCGCTCGTGACGCTGACCATGGTCTGGTCGAAGGAAATGCCCGGCTTCGACTGTGCCGTCGCAGTCGCCGCGATCAGTAATGCCGGAATGGCGCGGCGAGCGAATTTCACCGTGCCGCTTTTGCCGTAGCCCTCGGTCGCGCGGTCTCCTTCTCCGCGAGCGAGCTCGTCGTAACCATCTCGGGTTCGATTGGCACACCCGCGCGGCGTACCACGTACGCCTCCATCGCGAAATACTCGGGGAGGCCAAGCCGGTCGACGCGCTGAGCGGTGTTCCGGTTCCGCTCCTCGACGCGCTGCCAGAACTCACGGTCGTCCTGTCCCGGAAATGGTGCGCGGTCTTTCTGACTCTGATGCTTGAAGATCGCCATCTTCTTCGCCCGCAGCTCGTCCTCCGACAGCGGGACCAGCACGTCGGCCTCGGCGATCTCCCACTCCTGCCAGGCGCCGCGATAGTACCACATCTCGGGCGGCTGTCCCGGATACTTGGCGAGCGCGTCCTGTACGGCCTCGAGACACATCCTGTGAGTGCCGTGCGGGTCTGAGAGATCACCCGCAACGAATACCAACTCAGGTTTCTGCTCCTCGAGCAGATCGAGAACGATGCGGACGTCCTCCGGTCCGATGGGATCCTTCCTGACCTTCCCGGTCTGATAGAAGGGCAGGTTGAGGAAGCGCGCCTGCTCGCGCTTCATGCCGAACGTCTCGATGCCAGAGACGGCTTCCGCCTCGCGGATCGCGCGCTTCATGACCTGCACGGGAAAGGCGTCGATCTCTCCGACCTGCTTCGAGTCGAGGAATTCTTCCACCTCCTCGATCAGCGCGCCCGCGGTGGAATCGTTGATGTCGAAGTCGTTTCCGAAACGTCGCAGAAAATCCGCGTAGCGGCGCACCTCGTGGTCGAATACCGCGATGTTGCCAGACGTCATGTAGGCGACCAGGATGTCGTTCTTGTTCTGGTGCAGCTTGTTGAGCATTCCGCCCATCGAGATGACGTCGTCGTCCGGATGCGGCGAGAACACGACCACCCGCTTGCCGGTGGGAAGCTTGCTGCGTCCGCGGATTTTCGCGATCAGGGCGTTGAACACTTCACCGTTGAGGGGACCCGCCTTTCCATGGCGCGCCAGCAGCGAGCTGAGATGGTGCTCACGGTAGTCGTTCTCGTCGAGCTTTAGAACCGACTTTTCCGTGGTCTCGCTCAACCAGATTACTGCATCGATCTCCTTGTCCCGTGTCCACTTCATATCACCAACCACCCACGGCGTGCGAATGCGGGTCAGGTCCGCCGCCGCCGCGAAATCGACGTAGAACACGGCGTTCGAGTGCCGCTGGAGAAACGTCGCCGCCACATCGGGATCGGGCTCCCCCTCCACCGCCCGCCTGATGATCGCGGCCTTGTGCTCGCCCGTGGCCACCAACGCGATCTCCTTCGC
>DHJO01000128.1:0-2857 GCA_002404375.1 Gemmatimonadales bacterium UBA4718
CGCTGCCTACGCTCCGTCCAGGACAGCCGAAGGAGCATCGTCCAAAAAAGCGCAGACAAGCTGATATTCAGTGTCCAGTAGGCCGCATCATTCTCGAATTTGCCGAGTGCGCGAACAATGTTCGCTATGCCCAGCGCGATTCCCGAGAAGAGTACCAGGCTCGGCTCAATCCTCGTCCCGCTGGCGCGCATCGGGCTATCCGGATTGCGCAGCTGCGATATCGCGAGAGGAATTGCCGCGAAGATCACCAACGAAGCAAAGAATACTCCCCACCAATCCATGTTGTCCGCCCGTCGAAGGAGACGCTGGTAGATGGATCCTGCAATGCGTGCGTTAGTCGCGGCCGGAATCTAGCCCGTGGCCGCTTCGGCCTCTACGTAAGAATCAGTCGGCAAGCAGGAACAGATCAGATGCCTATCGCCGTAAGCGCTTTCTACGCGCGCGACTGCGGGCCAGAACTTGAAATCCCGCGTCCAGTCCGCCGGGAATGCGGCTTGTTCCCTCGTGTACGGATGAGTCCACGTACTCGAGACCACCCGACTCATTGGGTGAGGCGAGTTCTTGAGCACGTTGTCCTGCCTGTCAGCCGCGCCCGTCTCGATCTCCCTGATCTCCTGTCTGATCGAGATCATCGCGTCGCAGAACCGGTCGAGCTCTTCCTTCGGCTCGCTCTCCGTCGGCTCGATCATCAGTGTTCCGGGCACCGGGAAGGAGACAGTCGGCGCGTGGAATCCGTAGTCCATCAGTCGCTTCGCGATGTCCTCCACCTCGATGCCGCTGGACTGCTTCACCACTCGCGTATCGACAATGCACTCGTGGGCAATAGTTCCGTGTGCACCCTTGTACAACACGGGAAAATGCGGCTCGAGCCGCTTTGCGATGTAGTTCGCGTTCAGTATCGCGATCTTCGTCGCGTACTCAAGACCCTCGCCTCCCATCAGCTTGATGTAGGAGTAGGAGATCGGCAGAATGCTCGCGCTGCCCCATGGTGCCGCTGAAACCGCTCCAACCTCATCGCGTCCATTGAGCTTCACCACCGGATGCCCGGGCAGGAACCGCACGAGATGCTTGGCCACGCCGATGGGCCCCACTCCCGGGCCGCCCCCGCCGTGCGGAATGCAGAACGTCTTGTGAAGATTCAGGTGACACACGTCGGCGCCCACATCCGCCGGCCGGCACAAGCCGACCATCGCGTTCATGTTCGCCCCGTCCATGTACACCTGTCCTCCGTACTTGTGGACGATGCCGCAGACCTCGACGATCGATTCCTCGAACACCCCGTGAGTCGATGGATAGGTGACCATCAGCGCGGCGAGATGCAGCCCGTGCTCCTCTGCCTTCGAGCGCAGATCGGCGACATCGATGTTTCCACGCTCGTCGGTCCTCACCACCACGACTTTCATTCCGGCCATCACCGCGCTCGCGGGGTTCGTCCCGTGAGCGGACTGCGGAATGAGGCATACGTTGCGGTGCGCCTCGTTGCGCGACGCATGATAGGCGTGAATCGCCAGCAGTCCCGCGTATTCTCCCTGCGATCCGGCGTTCGGCTGCAATGACACCGACGCAAAACCAGTGATCTCCGCCAGGGCGCGCTCGAGCTCATCGAACAACCGCTGGTATCCTTCAGTCTGATCGAGCGGCGCGAACGGATGGATCTTCGCAAACCCCGGCCAGGTGACCGGCATCATCTCCGCGGTCGCGTTCAGCTTCATCGTGCACGAGCCGAGGGGAATCATCGAGTGGACGAGCGAGAGATCGCGCGACTGCAGCTTGTTCATGTACCGCAGCATCTCGGTCTCGGCGTGATGCTTGTTGAAGACCGGGTGCGTGAGAAACGGAGTCGTCCGGTTGAAGCGCTCGTCGTAGCGGAAGTCCACGGCCGACACGACGTCGTCGAGCGTGAAGCCGGGTTCCTTCCCGTCATTGAAAGCGGCAAAGAGGTTTTCAATGTCCTCGTTGCTTACCGTCTCGTCCAGCGCGATGACGATGCTTCTGTCGTCCATCGCGCGAAGATTGATCCGCCGGTTGCGCGCTTCCTCCAGTATGGTTGACGGGCTTCGTTTCCCCAGCGCGACGCGAATGGTATCGAAGTAGTCGTCGTGGACGATGGTGAAGCCGAGCCTGCGCAGGCCTTCGGCGAGCGCCGTCGTGAATCCATGGACCCGTTTTGCGATTCGCGTAAGTCCCCGTGGACCGTGATACACCGCGTACATGCTGGCCATTACCGCCAGCAGCACCTGCGCCGTGCACACGTTGCTCGTCGCCTTCTCCCGGCGTATGTGCTGCTCTCTCGTCTGGAGCGCCATCCTCAGCGCTGGCTTGCCGTCGGCGTCGCGGGAGACGCCGATGATGCGCCCCGGGAGTTGGCGCTTGAACTCATCTTTCGTGGCGAAATAGGCCGCGTGCGGCCCCCCGTATCCGAGCGGGACGCCGAAGCGCTGGCTGTTGCCGACAACGACATCCGCGCCCCATTCGCCGGGTGGGGTAAGCAGCACGAGACTCAGGAGGTCCGCGGCCACCGTCACCAGCGCATCTGCCGCGTGTACCCGCTCGCACGTCTTCGTGTAGTCGATGACCCCGCCGTCCGTCGCCGGATACTGTACGAGCGCGCCAAACACGTCGGGCCCGATCTCGAAATCGGCATAGCTCGACACTCGCACCTCGATGCCGCGTACGCTGGCGCGGGTCTTCACTACGTCGATCGTCTGCGGATGACACTCCAACGCGACGAGAAATACTTCCTTCCCCGGTTTTCCCTTGAGGGCGTAGCTCATCGTCATCGCTTCAGCCGCGGCGGTCGCCTCGTCAAGAAGCGATGCGTTCGCGATCTCGAGCCCGGTGAGGTCGATCACCATCG
>DHJO01000128.1:2936-7793 GCA_002404375.1 Gemmatimonadales bacterium UBA4718
ATGAACGAGCGGAAGACCTGGTTTTTCGCCGCCAGCGCCCGGAAGTACGCCAGCACTTCGGACTCCGTGATTCCTTTCGGGAGATCGAGCCCGCCGCGCAATCTGATCTTCGCCGGAACGGTCGCGTCAATGAGAGCGTCGAGCGACGCAAAGCCGAGGGTTTTCACCATCTCGGCTACATCACGGTCGCCAGGTCCTACATGTCTTGGAACGAAGGATTCAGCAGGAGGGATGGACGCCTCGACCTGCTTGATTGTAGTGCTCATAAGAGTGACAATTTAACACTCTATGCACCCCCGGCGAAGTTACGGACGCTGGCGACTTCTCCTCGTGCCGCCACGCTCGGGCGCCGAAAACATGGCGCGGGACACGGCATTGCAAGTGCGGGCCGCGAAAACGTTGGAGACCGTGTTCAGCGTCTACACGTGGACGCGACCAACTCTCTCGTTCGGCAGACACCAGCCGGCGATGGGCCGCTACGACGTCGAGAGAATTCACGCCGCCGGGCTCGACGTCGTGCGGAGACCCACCGGGGGGCGCGCGATTCTCCACAATCGCGAGGTCACCTACAGTGTGACAGCTCCTCTCGAAGGGGCCGAGCCGCTCCGTAAGGCGTACTCCCGAATCAACCGAATCCTGCTCGACGGGCTTGCGCGCCTGGGTATCGTCGCGGGGCTCGCCACCACGAGCGAGCGAGCCCCCGTGCCCAGCATTCGCCCGTGCTTCGAGACACCGGGCGAGGGCGAGCTGGTCGCCGAGGGCGGTAAGCTCGTGGGCAGCGCGCAATGGCGCGACGGGGGAGCATTGTTGCAACACGGCTCCATCCTCGTCGAGGATGATCAGTCTTCGCTTCCCTCCTTTGCGGCTGGCGCCGTGAATGGATCGCGTCGGCCGATGGCACAACCCGCAACGCTCGCCGCTCTGCTGGGTCGCGCGCCGGACGCCGCAGAAGTGGCGAGCGCGATGTTCGACGCCGTTCGATCGCTCGAGGATGCGGAGGCTATTGAGCTCAATGAAGATGAAATCCGCGCGGAAGCTTTGCAGCACCTGCCGCGCTTTCTCGACGAGGATTGGACATGGCGACGATGAGGCACATTCGGCTCCTTTGCGCGCTGGCGCTCCTCGCCGCCTGTACGGGATCCGAATCGACTCCGGGTGGAAGGTCTGGCGGCACCCTGGCAATTTCCATCGGCGGCGACCCCGACGTTCTCATTCCGTCCCTTGTTTCCACAACCCAGGCCGCGCAAATGGCCGATCTCATTTACGATCGACTGGCGGAGATAGGTGATTCCCTTAACATCGTGAACGACGGCGGCTTCACTCCGCGACTCGCCGATCGCTGGACCTGGAGTCCGGACTCGCTGAGCATCGCGTTCCACATCAATCCGCGCGCAAAATGGCATGACGGCCAGCCTGTACGCTCGAGCGATGTCCGATTCACGCTCGAGAGCACCAGAGACTCGACGCTCGGCTCGACCGTCGCGGCGCTGCTGACCAACATTGACTCGGTGAGCACGCCTGATTCCGCGACTGCCGTCTTCTGGTTTCACAAGCGAACGCCGCAGCAGTTCTACGACGCCACTTACCAGATGCCGATCATGCCCGAGCACATCTGGAAAGGAATCGCCCCCTCCGCGTGGAGAGCGTCCGATGCCGCGAAGCATCCGATTGGATCGGGCCGGTTCAGATTCGTGCGGTGGACGCCACGAACGGCGGTCGAGGTAGCAGCCGACACAGCCAACTATCGAGGCGCGCCGAAGCTGAGTCGGGTGGTCTGGAGCATTGCCCCTGATTTCCCCACCGCGCTCACCAGATTCATGAGCGGTGAAACGGATTTCTTCGAGGTACTGCGTCCGGAGAATATTGCGGAAGTCGCCAGGAACCCCAATCTGAGAGCGAAGACCTATCGCGGCCTGGCCTATTTGTTCGCGCAGTTCAATCTCCGCGATCCCAAGAATCGCGCGCGACCCCATCCAATCTTCGGTAACCGCGAGCTCCGGCGCGCACTGACGATGGCGACGGACCGCGCGACCATCGTACGCAGCGTGTACGACACTCTCGCCCTTCCCGCTCTCGGTCCCACGGTACGGGCCTACGCGACAACCGACCCAAACATCCCGCAGATTCCATTCGATCTTGCCCGCGCGCGACAGATACTCGACTCGCTCGGGTGGCGTGTCACGAGCAGTGATGGAATGCGCTCGCGCAAGGGCCGTCCTCTGGAGTTCACCCTCTCAGTGCCGAGCACCAGCAAGGTGCGCATTCGATTGGCCGTACTCATCCAGGAGCAGCTCCGCCAGGCCGGCGCCAAGGTCAATGTCGAACAACTTGATTTCCCTGTGCTCGTCGAGAAAGAGAGAAAGCGCGCGTTCGACGCCGCAATCGGACAATGGAACATTCAGCCGAGTCCGGGCTCCGTTCGCGGATCGTGGGGATCGGCGGGCTCGCGCGCCTCGAGCGGCACGAACTACGGCTCATACGAGAATCCGGTCTTCGATGCCTACGTCGACAGCGCTCTCGCCTCGTTCGATCCCGCCACAAGCAAGTCGTACTTCACCAAGGCCTACGACACGATAGTCCAGGATGCCCCGGCGATCTGGCTGGCTGAGCCGATGGGGACGGTTGGGTACAACGCACGCGTGCATCTTGCGCCGCTGAGATCGGACGCCTGGTGGGCACACATCCCCGATTGGTGGATATCCGCCAGCCAGAAAACCCCGTAGCGGGTGATCAGCTACCTCGCGCGAAGGCTCGCGCAGGCCGCAGTAATCGTCGCCTTCGTCGCGGGGATCAGCTTTGCGCTCATCCATCTCGCGCCGGGCGATCCGTTCAGCGCCGTGATGGACAACCCAAACGTCAGCGAACGCGTCCGTCAGACTCTTCGCGTGCAATACGGGTTCGACAAGCCGCTTCCGGAGCAGTTCGCCCGCTACGTCGGCTCGCTGGCGCGCGGCGACCTCGGGTGGTCCTTCTCACACGATCGCCCAGTGCTCGAGGTTCTCGCCACCGCCCTGCCGAATACGCTGCTGCTGATGGGCGTCGCGCTCGTCGGAAGTTTTTCACTCGGCGTTCTCATCGCACTGATTCAAGCCGCCAGGCGCGGATCCGTCACTGATCACGCCTTGAGCGGAGTTACGCTGCTCTTGTTCTCGATGCCCGATTTCTGGTTCGCAATCCTGGCGCTGCTCGCATTCACATACTGGTTCCCGATCTTCCCTGTTGGCGGTGCGGTGGACGCCGTGCTGCACGAGGACATGGGACTGGTCGCGCGCATCGGCGACAGGCTGCGACATCTGGCGCTGCCGGCTCTTACACTTACCGTTCTCGCTGCGGGGGGTGTTGCGCGCTTCCAGAGAGCAGCGCTGCTCGAAGTCCTCCCCGCTGATTACATTCGCACCGCGCGGCTCAAAGGGTTGACCGAGCGCGAGATCCTGCGCCGTCACGCGCTTCGCAATGCTCTGCTCCCGACAATCAGCCTCATCGGGCTGTCGTTTCCCGCGCTCCTCACCGGAGCATTCTTCATCGAGAAGATTTTCGCGTGGCCGGGAATGGGACTCGCCGTTGTCAATGCCATCAGCAGCAGAGACTATCCTCTCGTAGTAGGCGGAGTGATCATCGGCAGCATCATGGTGACGCTCGGCAGCCTCCTCGCCGACATGCTATATGCCTGGGCAGATCCAAGACTCCGCGCTCGCTAGCATTCCGCGGCCGCGCGAATCCGCATTTGCCCTCGGCTTGCGCCGCATACTGCGCACGCCATCATCTCGCGTGGCGCTGGTCATACTTGGAACCATCGTCCTCGTCGGACTCCTCGCGCCATTCATCGCGCCGTACGACCCGGCCGCGCAGCCCGACGTTGTCGCCCTCAAGAGCCTTGCTCCTTCCCTCGCGCATCCATTCGGAACGGATCCGTACAGCCGCGACGTGCTGAGCCGCGTGATTTACGGCGCACGGTTGTCGCTGACAATCGGACTTCTTGCGACGCTGGTCAGCCTCACTCTTGGCGTGGCATACGGAGCGATCGCGGGCTATGCGGGCGGAGTGGTGGACGCCGTCATGATGCGTGTACTGGATGCTTTCCTCGCAATCCCGCGGCTTCTCCTCCTCCTGGGGATTCTCGTCGCGTGGCCGCAACTCTCGATCGGTGCGCTCGTCGTATTCCTCGGCCTGACGGGTTGGTTCGGCGTCAGCCGCATTGTGAGAGGTCAGGTTCTTGCGTTGAAGCACGCGGAATTCGTCACTGCCGCGCAGGCACTGGGCGCGAGCCGGAGACGAATTCTGGTGAGGCACCTGCTTCCGAATCTGATCTCCCCAATCGTCGTTGCGGCAACGGTCGGCGTCGCCCACGTTATCGTCCTCGAAGCCGGACTTTCCTACCTGGGCATCGGCGTACCGCAACCGCTCGCGAGCTGGGGCAACATCATTCAGGACGGTGCCGACCAGTTCGCATTGTGGTGGATGTCACTCTTTCCCGGTCTCTTCATGGTCCTTACGGTGATGACGCTGAACATCCTTGGTGAAGCGCTGCGCGACGCGTACGATCGCCGCTGAGGGATCGATGACAACTCCTCTTCTCTCGATTCGCGATCTCAGGACGTACTTCTACACTGAGGCGGGTGTCGCTCGCGCAGTGGATGGGGTGTCGTTCGACATCGGTGCCGGAGAAACCGTAGGAATTGTGGGAGAGTCTGGCTGCGGAAAATCCGTGACCGCCCTCTCGATTCTCAGGTTGATCCAGCCTCCCGGTCGCATTGAGCCCGGTAGCCGCATCGAGTTTGAGGGGCGGGATATCGTCACGCTGGGCGACAAGGAGATCCGGGACATTCGCGGCAACCGCATCTCGATGATCTTCCAGGA
>DHJO01000128.1:7910-15884 GCA_002404375.1 Gemmatimonadales bacterium UBA4718
GACGAGCCGACCACCGCGCTCGACGTGACCATTCAGGCTCAGATCCTCGAGCTGCTCGTGGATCTCCAGAAAAAGATCGGCACCTCTATCCTCATGATCACCCACGACCTGGGTGTCATCGCCGAGACGACTTCGCGTGTGATCGTGATGTACGCCGGGGAAATCGTGGAACAAGCGACAGTGGACGAGCTATTCGCCAAGCCGCACCACCCGTACACCGAAGGCCTGATGCATTCGATGCCCCACATCGGCCACGATCAGGAGCGACTGAATGTCATTCCCGGCACAGTGCCCGCCCCAACCGAGTGGCCGAACGGCTGCCGATTCCGCGAGCGCTGTCCCTATTCGTGGGATCTGTGCGAGCGCGAGCATCCCCCACTCTACCAGGTGGGCGTAGGGCACGTGTCGCGCTGTCACCTAGCCATCGAGCCGGAGCGCCGCAACAATCCCCACGCGCCACTCGTGGTGGAAGAAGGAATCGCGGCCGCATGAATGGCGCTACGCCGCTGGTTTCTGTGCAGCATCTCAAGAAATCCTTCCCCATCAAGAAGGGCGTGTTCGCGCGCCAGGTTGGCGCGGTTCAGGCCGTGAGCGACGTATCCTTCGACATCGCCCGCGGCGAGACGTTGGGTGTCGTCGGGGAATCGGGGTGCGGCAAGACGACGACCGGACGCACGATTCTCCGTCTCATCGAGCCGACGTCGGGAGAGATCAGGTTCGAAGGGCGCGATGTGAATTCGATGGGAACCTCCGAGCTCCGCGCGTTGAGACGCGAGATGCAGATCATCTTTCAGGATCCGGTGTCTTCTCTCAACCCGCGCATGACTGTCGGAGCGATCATCCGCGAGGGACTCACCATCCACAAGCTCGCCGAAGGCGCCGCGGCGGATGCGCGGGTGAGACAGCTGCTGCAGGAGGTCGGGTTGCGTCCCGAATACTACACGCGTTACCCGCACGAATTCTCAGGCGGGCAGCGTCAGCGCATCGGCATCGCCCGCGCGCTGTCGGTCGAGCCCAAATTCATCGTCTGCGACGAGCCCGTTTCCGCTCTTGATGTCTCGGTGCAGGCGCAGGTGATCAACCTGCTCGTCGATCTCCAGCGGGACCACAATCTCACCTACATGTTCATCGCGCACGACCTGTCGGTCGTCGAGCACATCGCNNGACCGGGTCGCCGTGATGTACCTGGGAAAGATCGTAGAGCTGGCGACGGCGGAAGATCTGTATCGCGAGCCGATCATGCCGTACACGCAGGCGCTTCTCTCCGCCGTCCCGGTCGCGGACCCGCACGCGCGGAAAGAGCGGATCATTCTGCAGGGCGATGTTCCATCGCCGGCAAATCCTCCATCGGGATGCGTCTTCCATCCGCGCTGTCACCACCCGGCAAAGGACGAAGCGTGTGCGAGGATCGTCCCTCCCCTCGAGGAAAAAGCGCCGGGACATTTTGCGGCATGCATCAAGCAGACACCCACGATCATCGCGTGGGAAGAACAGAAGCAGGCTGGTGGCGTACATCCGCCTGAGCGGTATCTTCCGCTCGCGGCGGTCCACGCGTAGCGACCCTCACTCTTCCGACAATGGCCAGAGACTCGAAAGACGTTTTCCAGCAGCCGTCGGCAGGCACAGTCACCCACGACGAGCCGCCGCCGGGGTTACGGGGCGCAAGCAGGGAGACTTTCTTCGGACAACCCGTAGGCCTCTCCACTCTCTTCTTCACCGAGATGTGGGAGCGCTTCTCTTTCTACGGGATACGGCCGCTTCTCATTCTGTTCATGACGGCGGCGCTGGCGAGCGGGGGATTCGGTTTCAAGCGAGAGACTGCGGGTGCCATCGTCGGCATCTACTCCGCCTGCGTGTATCTCACGTCGCTTCCCGGCGGGTGGATCGCGGACAGGCTCCTCGGACTCCGCCGAGCCATCTGGTACGGTGGAATCCTCATTGCGTTGGGGCACCTCTCGATTGCGCTCTCGATAGTGTTCGCGCGCTCGGCGTTCTTCATCGGTTTGATCCTGATCGTTCTCGGCACGGGACTCCTCAAGCCGAACATCTCGGCCATCGTCGGCGATCTCTACCCCGAAGGCGGATCGAGACGCGATGCGGGATTCTCCATTTTTTACATGGGCATCAACGTTGGCGCGCTGATCGCGCCGCTGGTAACCGGCTACCTCGGCGAGAGAGTGGGCTGGCACCTCGGGTTCGGCGCCGCCGGGGTAGGTATGGTGATCGGGGTGATTACCTATTGGCTCCGCGCCGACAAGACCTTGGGTGATGTCGGTGTCGCGCCCGCTTCCGCCGACCCTTCTGAGCACCGTCGCATCAAGATGATTGTGGGCGCAGGCATCGGGATCATTGTTCTGCTGGTGATACTCGTTATGACCGGCATCATGCAAATCAATCCGGTTTCGGTTGCGCAGAAGATGACCTTGGTCATTGTCGGCATGGCCTTCATCTACTTCATCTACCTCCTTTTCGGCGGCGGACTCAATATCGAGGAGAAGAAGCGCATCCTGATAATCATCCTGCTGTTCATTTTCGCGGCGATCTTCTGGGCCGCTTTCGAGCAGGCTCCTACATCACTCAACCTGTTCGCGAAGGATTTTACGAATCGCGTAGTCTTTGGCTGGCAGATGCCCACACTCTGGCTGCAGTCCGCAAATTCGGTCTTCGTGATCGCCCTTGCTCCGGTCTTCGCGGCTCTGTGGATTGGTCTCGGCAAACGCGGCAAGGATCCGTCCAGCGTCGCCAAGTTCGCGTGGGGATTGTTCTTCGCGGGTCTCGGATTTGTCGTCATGGTCGTCGCGTCAAACATTGTGATCCGCGGCGGCGGGAAAGTTCTCGTCTCGCCCTGGTGGCTCGTACTGAGCTACTTGTTCCAGACGTTCGGTGAGCTCTCGCTCAGTCCGGTCGGACTCAGTTCGATGACCAAGCTTGCGCCCTTGAAGTTCAAGGGTCAGATGATGGGCGTGTGGTTCATGGCGGCGGCGCTGGGGAACTTGATAGCTGGTCTCGTCGGCGGCCGTGTCGATCCGGAGAAGCTTCAGGACATGCCGGCGCTCTTCCAGCAGACGTCCATCTTCCTCTTTATCGCGGCGGTAGTTTGCGGCCTGCTCGTGTTCCCCGTCGGAAAGATGATGCGGGGCGTGCCGGCGGGAGATCGGTGAGCGCAGCGGTGGCGTAGCGTGAGCTACTACCTTACAGGAAATCGTTACGGCCAGCTGAATACGGAGGCGGGCACTGACCGCTCGCGACTGTTGGTCACGTCGCGTGGCTCGATCCGGAACATCCGGGTGAAGTCGGTCACGACAATCCGCACTTCTGCTCTTTTGTCGCTTTGCCCTCTGATCGGAAAAGCGACATCTGCTCTGAGGGTGCGACGCGACTGCGGTGGAGATGCCGCGAGAATACTGAAACCCACCGATGCGTTCAGGGGAGTGTTCACTCCAAACGGCGAATCGCCAGCCCACAGCTTTCCGGCCTCCGCGAAGCCGGCCACCGCGATGGTCGCTATCTGCTTGTATCGCCCGATCAGGTAGCGATCTTCGACCTTTCCGATCAAGCGCCTCCCGCCGCCCACCTCCGCGGATCTGAATCCGCGCAGACCTCCATCACGATCGGCAAAGGTCAGCTGGAAAGGAATTCGCTGTCTCCAGCCTCCACTCCAGGTGAGATCGGACATGAACGTCTGCCTGTTGAACGGCTTCAAGTATACCGCGGCGCGGCCATGGGTCAGAATGCCATCCCAGTTGCCGGCCTGATCGCGCCGGCCCTCACCTGAAATCTCCAGCGCCGTGTACGCTACCTGTGACGCTGCGCCCGCATACAGATTCGTCGAGCCGAACCAGTCCTGTTCCTTTCCGCGAAGAAGCCTCACCCCTTTTCCGACCAACGTCGCGACCTCCACACCTGTGCGCAGATCCTGAGTGCCCTCCAGCGCATCGAACCCGCTCACCCGCACGAAGTGAATGTTTCTAAAGCCCCACAGTCCGTTGATTCGTGCAGTCTGATGCGTCGTGTACCGGTTGATCAGCGCCTGACTTGTGTCCGGGGTAACGGTCGAGTCGCCAATGATGACGGGCTGTGTGCCCGGCTTCTCGTCTTCGAATGAAATCGATCCGCCGATCAGCGCGAGACGCCCCGGAGGTCCGATTCGAACCACGCCGCCGATATCGCTGTAGGAACGCTCAATCCGTAGCGCCACGGGATTCGAGTCGAGGACTGTATTTGGTCTTCTGAATTCGAAGTAGCCGAGAGTATTCCCCGCGGTCGTTCGCCAGGAGATGCGCTGCAGGTCGGTGAGGAAAGGATGACTCGTCTCCATGGACCAATCACTTCCCAATTGGCGACGCCCACCCTCGAGCCGGGCCTGATAGGGTCTTCCCATGAATTGGTAGTCGACGACCTTCGCCTGGTACTCATCCCGAAAGCCGTAGCCCGTCTTCCACCCGCTTTCAGCGTGGATGGCTCTGCCCATGAGATTTGCTTCGCCCAGCGTGAGCGCCCGGAAATGTGGAGACTTCGAGGTCACCCCCACTCCCAGGATCAGCGAGATTTCGTCGACCGTCGTGACGTCGATGACTACGCCGCCGTTTCCGTCCGCGTACGCGAGTACCGTCGCGTCGGCGATGAACGGTTGCGCGCGCAGAATGCGTTCCGATTCACCCCGCCGCAGCTCAGTGCACGCATCACCCTCCTGAAGCGCGAGATAGCGCCGAATGATCCAGTCCTTCGTCGTGATGTGCTGCCTGGCGGCAAAACGTCCGGCGCGTTGCCACATGTTATTGCCGTTGATCCGGAAGGGAGGATTCGACTCGACGTCAATGCGACTGATGCGCTCCCCCTTGCAGGTGACAGGCGGGCCGTTCAGACTTTGAGCCTGTACCATTGTCGCCGACGCGACGGCGAGCAGCAATGCCAACCTACCCTGTCCAAGAGAGATCACTCGTGTCGTCCGCGCGCAAGCCGGCTCCAGCTTGCACAGTTGCTGTTACCGCTAGCATCCGCCTCGATGGCGATACCAGTCGTGTCCGGCTTACCGCCGCTTACGTGACCGCTCTCGAAAGTGCAGGGCTCATACCACTCATCGTCCCTCCCCTTTCGAGCGCGAGTGCAGCCGCAGCCATCATGGATTCAGTCTCCGGTCTTGTGCTGACTGGGGGCGAGGACGTCGATCCTGCGCGCTACGGCGAAAAACGCCACGAAAAAGTACGCTGGATCAACGCCGCGCGCGATACGACCGAGGTCGCGCTGATCGAAGAAGCAAAGGCTCGGGGAAAACCCGTCCTCGCCATCTGCCGGGGTATTCAGATCCTCAATGTCGCCCTTGGCGGAACACTCGTGCAGGATATTCAATCACAGTGCGATACTCGGATCGCGCACGACGAAGACTCTCCGCGCAACACGCGCTCGCACGAGATCTCCATCGAGCCGGGCTCTCTGATCGCCAAGGCAGTCGGAACGGACCACGTCACGGTTAATTCGTTTCACCATCAGTCGGTGAAGCGCGTCGCTGATGGAATGCGTGTCACCGCCCGCGCGCCGGACGGGATCATCGAAGGACTCGAGTCAACCGAGGACTGGTGGGTGATGGCGGTGCAATGGCACCCCGAGGAGATGACCGACTCCCCCGAGCCGTGGGACCGGGGTCTCTTCAAGGCATTTGCGCAGAAGCTCGGAGCGTAGTGGACCAACCGCGGATTATTCACGTCGATTCTGGCCGCAGTTGGCGCGGCGGCCAACGCCAGGTTTTCCTGCTCGCGACCGGACTTCGGGATCTTGGTTATCGCGTGCTCGTGGTGGCGCCCACCGGCTCACCGCTGATACGCCGCGCCGAACACGCGGGGCTTCCCACTTACCGGCTCACACTGCGTGGAGAGTGGGACATCCGCTCCGCGCGCGAGCTGCGCGCCGTCGCACGCGAGTGGGGCGCCAACATCGTTCACGCCCATGACGCCCGCTCTCACTCGATCGCTCGCCTCGCGCTCCTTGGCAAGAGAAAGATTCGCCTCATCGTCACGCGCCGCGTCGCGTTTCCTCCGAAACGGGTCCGGCTCAAGTACCGGCACGGCGTCGACGCGTTCATCGCGATCTCCCACGCCGTAAAGGCAGTGATGGTAAAAGCCGGAATTCCCGCGAATCGAATCGACGTAGTTTATTCCGGAATCCCGGCGCCGCAGGTGAAGCGCCCGCGAAATTGGCGTCGAGAGCGGGGCTGGCCGGCGAGCACTGTCGTCTGCGGCATCGTGGGTGCCATGACTCAGGAGAAGGGACTGGACATGATCAGCGGAATCGCTCGTCGCTTACCCGGGGAAGTGTTCAGACGTACGCGTCTCGTACTGCTCGGCGGAAAAGGCAAAGGCGGGACAAGCGTTGCCGGAGTGGAAGGATTCGATGCGGGCTTCGTCGAGGAGATTCACGACGCCGTCGCAGGTCTCGATGTGCTCTGGCACCCGTCCAAGTCAGAAGGATTGGGGACGTCCGTAATCGATGCGATGGCCATCGGGGTCCCGCCAATAGCCTTTGCCGTCGGCGGATTGCCCGAGGTCATCGAGGACGGAAAGAGTGGAATCCTCGTGGCACCCGGCGACCTCAGCGGATTCATGCGCGCGGCATCAGAGCTGATTACCAACGACGCGCTGCGGGCCAAGCTCGGAGCGGGTGCCAAAGCCAGAGCCCGCGAATTCGACTCGAAGACGATGATCGAACGAACTGCTGAGGTGTACGATAGAGTGTTCGCGGGGTAGCGAGTAATCGTCTGTTACTCCTATCTTGCCTCTGACCGCTTCGCCGTCACACCCCATTAACTCGAATTCGCCTTGCTCTACATCTGTATTCCGACCTACAACGAGGGTCCAACAGTCGGTGTGCTCCTCTGGCGCATCCGTCGTGTGTTTCAGGACTACTCGCGCGAGTATGAGATCATCGTGTATGACGACGGCAGCACCGACGGCACGCGTGAGACTGTCGAGCCGTACGCGGAGGTGATCCCGCTCACCGTGCTCAGGGGTGACCAGCGCAAGGGATTCGGGTTCGCCATCGACAAGCTCGTTCGCGAAGTCTCCCGGCGCACCCGATATGCCCGCCGTGATGCATTGATAATGATGCAGGCGGACTTCACGGATCAGCCGGAGCACATTCCCGAGTTGGTCAAACGATTTGAAGGAGGGGCCGACATCGTCGCCGCCAAGCAGGAGATGACCGAGGCGCCCGCACCCGTGCAGAGGCTTCGTCGCTTTGCCGACTGGATTCAGCGCGCGGGATTGCCGAAGACCGACGGCGATCCCTTCACTACCTACCGGCTCTACCGCATCTCCGTGCTCCGTGAGATGCTCAAGGTCCTTGGCGACAAGCCAGTCGTCACGAGCAGCGGATGGGCTGCAAACGCTGAGCTGCTGCTCAAGGCACGGAGATTTGCGCGCCGGTTGGAGACCGTCGATCTGGCGCCGCGCTACGATGTGCGCACTCGGGAAACCAGGGTCCGCCCTTTTGCGGATGCCTTGAATCTCTTCCGCTTCAGTCGAAGGGCGCGCCTTCTCGCCGCGGCTGCCAAAGGTGCCGGGTGAAGTCCGCAATTCTTTCCCGCGTCACTCTGGTTGCCACTGCAGTTGCGACAACTGCGTCAGCCCAGGATCCCGCGACTCCGACGACGCTCGCTCCGTCGTCTGCAATCGCAAATGCGGTGAAACACGCCAAGGTCCCGTTCGGCGTCGGAGAGCGGATGGAATACGACGTCAAGTTTGGCGCGCTCAGAGTCGGAAACGCGCACATGGAGGTAGTCGCGCTCGACAACCTTCGCGGCCGGGCCGCCTGGCACACAGCATTCTGGGTGCAGGGCGGAAATTTTCTCTATCGCGTCAATGACGTGTACGAGAGCTGGATGGACGCGGAATCGCTGTCTTCGCTCCGCTTTGTGCAGGAGCTCGATGAGGGAGGCAAGGACACCGAGCGCAGATTCGAGATCTATCCCGAGCGCGCGGT
>DHJO01000128.1:15929-34468 GCA_002404375.1 Gemmatimonadales bacterium UBA4718
CAGACCTACGACTTCAACCGCTACTTCCGTCCCGATCGGAACCCGGTCCGGATTCGCGTGCTGCGGAAAGAGCGGATCAGGGTACCCGCCGGTTCCTTCGACGCAATCGTCATTCAGCCCGTGATCAAGACGAAGGGAATCTTTTCGGAGAACGGTCACGCCGAGATCTGGCTCTCGGACGACGATCGGCACATCATGCTTCAGCTCAAGTCGAAGCTCTCCTTCGGCTCGCTGAACCTTTATCTCAAGTCCTACTTCCCATCGCCGAGCCTGTAGACGGTAACCGCGGCTCCCGTTCGCGCCCCACGTCTTCGAAGCGAGGGGCAGCGGGAGCAAAATCGGGGAGCCCGACTTCCAGGACCATCGCGGAGGCCGATCTCTCGAAGGTCCGCACCGTTCCCATCGAGCGGCGCCCGAACAAAGTTGCCGCGGCCGAGTTCGCGTCTCCCCCCGGCAAGGATCGAAGCTTCTCCGCGTTTCTCAAATCACTTCCCGACGTCCTGGTGGCGCGCGATTTCCACCGCGTCGTCGACGCGGTTGCGTCAGCAAGAAACAATGATCGAGCGGTTGTCGTCATGCTCGGCGGCCACATCGTCAAAACAGGATTGGCGCCACTCCTCATCGATCTTATGAATCGGGGAGTGATCACTCATCTGGCGATGAACGGATCCGCCGCGATCCACGACTACGAGATCGCCCGCTTTGGGGCCACTTCCGAAGATGTCGCGCGTGGCCTGGTGGACGGGACGTTTGGAATGGCGGAAGAGACTGGGCGCGGAATGAACGAAGCCTTCATCGCCGGCATGAAGAACGATTGGGGGATGGGTGAAGCTCTCGCGCGCGCTCTCGAGAAGTTGCCCCTATCGAACGCGGACCTGTCGGTGATGCTCTCGGCGCACCGGCTTGGAATTCCGTGCACCGTTCACGCCGCGCTGGGCGCCGAGATCATTCATCAGCACCCGGCGACGAGTGGTGCCGCGATCGGCGACACCAGTCACCGCGATTTCCGCAGGCTCGCCGCGTCGCTACCCGCGTTGCACGACGGCGGCGTTGTGCTGAATCTGGGGAGCGCGGTGATAATGCCGGAGGTTTTTCTGAAAGCCCTGACGATTGCGCGCAATCTCAACGACGGTAAGCCGACCGCGTTCACGACGTGCGATCTCGACATGCAACGACACTACCGTCCGCGCGTAAACGTCGTCCAGCGTCCGACTCAGGGGAGTGGCAAGGGGTACGAGATAACCGGCCACCATGAGATCATGGTCCCGTTGCTCGTCTGGGGGGTAGTCGAGGCGTTGGAGAGCTGAGGAATTGCAGTTCGCTGACCCAGCCTAGTATCGCGTGAGCCTCGTGCCCGCAAATTTCTCTCTAAGTCGGGCAGCCGTCCCCGGCGAGAGAATGCGAATCCCGAAGTACAGCAGCCCGCCGACAATGAGTACCTTAAGCGCGAGCGCTACCAGCCAGAAAGTCAGGCCAATAATGCCGCCGAATAGATTGAACACCATGCTTACGGCAAAGAGGCCCAGCATGGCAAACAGGCCGATCATAAAGATGGCGCGTAACATGACGTTCTCCGAAACAGTGACAGTTATCACTACGCTACACCGTGGCTGGCAGTTTCAGAAGGGGCATGTAAGCTGAGCACCGAGGTTATCGTCGTCGGCGGGGGGTTGATCGGACTCGCCGCCGCGATCGCTGTGGCCGAGCGTGGAGTATCGGTCACGCTGATTGGTGAAAGCAGACCCGGCGAGGCTTCTCCCGCTGCCGCGGGCATGTTGGCGCCATCCGTCGAGCGAGCCGTCGGTCCGGCTCACGATTTTGGGATAGCCGCCCGCGATCGCTACCCGTCCTACATCGAGTTTCTCGCCGAGCAAACCGGCATTCGCGTGCCGCTCAACCGGCTCGGAATCCTTCAGGTCGCGCTCAGCGGGAAGGGCGTCAAAGGGCTGCAAAAGACGGCGGCGCCAACCGCGCGCTGGCTCGATGCGAAAGAGCTGAGGGAGCTGGAGCCGTCGCTCGCCCACGCCGTGGGCGCCATGTTCAACCCGGATGACGGCGCCGTCGACAACACACTGCTTCTCTCCGCGCTCTGGAAGATCGTCTCGACGAACGCGCGCATCGAGACGCTGAGCGACGCAGTCACCGAGGTCCAGCCCCGCGAATCGTCCGCGACGGTCCGGACAAAATCGGGCGCGTCGCACAGCGCCCGTCACGTCGTTCTCGCCGCCGGAGCCTGGGTCGGCCGAATTTCCGGAGCCAGACTAGCCGGCGCGGTCGAGCCCTCCCGTGGCCAGCTTGTCTCCTATTCGACTTCTCCGCTCAGCCACGTTGCGTACGGGCCGCGAGGCTACGTGGTCCCTCGCAGTGATTCGACGATTGGAGGGAGCACGATGGAGAACGTCGGCTTCGACGCAACTACGACGAGCGAAGGCGTGGAGAAAGTTCGATCTGCGTCGGAAGAGATCTGCCCGAGCCTTTCGCGGAGCAAGGAAACCCGCTCCTGGGCCGGGTTGCGTCCCGTGACCCCCGATATGCTGCCTATCCTCGGTCCCGATCCGGAGCATCGATCGCTCATCTACGCCTGCGGTCACTCGCGAAATGGCGTGCTCATGGCCCCCCTAACGGGGGATTTAATCGCCGATCTCGTGACAGGAACACCACTTAGCCTCGACTTGTCACAATTTCGCCCCGACCGTTTTTGATGTAGATTGCCTAAGCTCGACGGACTTTCTCCTCCCGCCGGCTGCAAACGATGCCAGATACTCTTTATCAGATCATGGGGCGACACCGCGCGGAACCGCTCCCGGAGCGGAAGCCGTCGTGGCTCAAGGTGAGAGCACCCGGAGGCCCCAACTACATGCGGCTCAAGCACTTGATGCGTGAGCTCGACTTGCATTCGGTGTGCGAGGAAGCGCATTGCCCGAACGTCGGCGAGTGCTGGGAGCACGGCACGGCCACCTTCATGATTCTGGGTGATGTCTGCACCAGAAACTGCGCCTACTGCGCCGTCGCCCACGGACGTCCTCCCAAGTACGACATCGCCGAACCGCATCGCGTAGCCAAAGCAATCGCTGAGATGGGACTGCAGCACGCCGTGATAACGTCGGTCGATCGCGATGATCTGCCCGACTTTGGCGCCTGGGTCTTCGCCGAGACGATCCGGCAGATTCACGAGAGAATTCCGGGCTGTTCCGTTGAAGTTCTCGTCCCCGATTTCCAGGGCAACGAAGACAGTATCCGTACCGTGCTCGAAGCCGGCCCGGAGATCTACAATCACAACACCGAGACCGTGCCGCGCCTCTACAAGAAGGCAAGGCCGGGCGGACGCTATCCTAGAGTCATGGAGATCTTCCGCTACGCCACGCAAATCGCGCCGGACATTCCCACCAAGACCGGAATGATACTTGGCATGGGAGAAACCATTGAGGAAGTGATTACGGTAATGCGCGACCTGCGCGAAGTCGACGTCGACATTCTCACCCTCGGACAGTACCTCCGTCCCTCTGACGCGCACATCGCCCTCGACCGCTATTACACTCCTCAGGAATTCAAAAGGCTGTACGAGATCGGCATGGAAATGGGTTTTCGTCACGTCGAATCAGGTCCACTCGTTCGCTCCAGCTATCACGCGTGGGAGCAGGTACAGGCGGCAGGCGTATGAGCACTGACGCGAAGCGCGCACCCGCCCAAAAGCGGTCGGACAAAGGCATCCCCGGCAACAACGGCGCTGATGCCACGCCACAAAACGATCTCGCGGGAACGACACCGGAGGTCCGGCGCGAGCTGTTGCGCTCGATGCTCCTCCAGCGACGGTTCGAGGAGCGATGCGCCGAAGCCTACGCGCTCGGAAAAATTGGAGGATTCTGTCACCTCTATATCGGACAGGAGGCGATCTCCACAGGCGTGATGTCCATGATCCGCCCCGACGATTACGTGATCACCGCGTATCGCGATCACGGACAGGCGCTCGCTCGCGGAGTGAGCCCGCGCGCAGTCATGGCGGAGCTGTTCGGCCGCGAGACTGGATGCTCGGGGGGCAAGGGCGGCTCCATGCACATCTTCGATGCCAAGACGAACTTTCTCGGTGGGCACGGAATCGTTGGTGGACACGTTCCGATCGCCGCCGGTGTCGGCTTCGGCATCAAGTACCGGCGTGGAAACCAGGTGTGTGTCTGCTTCTTCGGCGAGGCCGCGGTAAACATCGGCGCCTTTCACGAAGCACTGAATCTCGCTTCGTTGTGGGAGCTGCCTGTGGTCTTCATCATCGAGAACAACCGCTACGGCATGGGGACGGCGATCTCTCGCTCGACCGCAAACGAGGACGTGCTCATTCGCGCCAAGGGCTATCGGATGGAAGGCGAATCGGTGGACGGGCAAGACGTCTTCGTGGTACGAGAGTGCATGGCGCGCGCGGTAGAGAGGGCACGAAAGGAGAAGCGGCCAACGCTGATCGAGATGAAAACCTACCGCTTCATGGGCCACTCGATGTCCGACGCTGCGAGTGGCACTTACCGCACGAAGGACGAGCTGGAAGAGAACATGAAGCGCGATCCGATTCTTGTCCTGCACAACAAGATGTTCGAGTCGGGCGAGCTCACCGAAGGTGAGATGCACAAGATCGACGACGAAGCGAAGGCGATCGCCCAGGACGCGTGGGATTTTGCGGACGCGAGTCCCGAGCCGCCGCTGGAGAAGTTGTACACCGACGTCTACGCGGACACGAGCTCCTGATGGCAGTCGTCACCTACCGGGATGCACTGACGCAGGCGCTCCGCGAAGAGCTGCAGCGGGACGATCGCGTCTTCCTCATGGGAGAGGAAGTCGCCCAATACAATGGTGCGTACAAGGTCTCCAAGGGATTGCTCGACGAGTTCGGCCCAATGCGCATAGTCGATACTCCGATCACCGAGCTCGGGTTCGCCGGCGTCGGCGTGGGAGCTGCGATGCTCGGACTCCGGCCGATCGTAGAATTCATGACCTGGAATTTCGCGCTGCTGGCGATCGATGAAGTGGTGAACGCCGCCGCGAAAATGCTCTACATGTCGGGTGGACAGTACAAGATGCCGATGGTATTCCGCGGCCCCAACGGTTCCGCACTCCAGCTTTCCGCGCAGCACTCTCAGGCCTGGGAGAGCTGGTACGCGCACATCCCCGGACTCAAGGTCTGCACGCCGGGAACTCCGGCGGATGCCAAAGGACTTCTCAAGTCCGCCATTCGGGACGACAACCCGGTGGTTTTTCTCGAAGGCGAAATGCTGTACAACACCAAGGGCGAAGTGCCCGACGGCGACCACATCGTTCCTATCGGAGTCGCGGAGCTGAAGCGCGAAGGCGACCACTGCTCCGTCATCACTCACGGAAAAATGGTTCTCGTCGCCATGAAAGTCGCCGATGATCTCGCCAAGGAAGGAATCAACATCGATGTCGTCGATCTCCGGACCGTTCGCCCGATCGATGTCGAAACGATCGCGCGCTCAGTGCAGAAAACCAATCGAGCAGTCGTCCTGGAAGAAGGATGGGAGATCTGTGGCATGGGCTCGCAAGTCGTCGACTTCATCCAGCGCGAATGCTTCGACGATCTGGACGCTCCCGTGCTGCGCGTCCATCAGGAAGACGTGCCCATGCCGTACGCGAAGAACCTCGAGCGAGCCGCCAAGCCGGACGCAGGCAAGGCTATCGCAGCAATAAGAAAAGTCATGTACCTCGACTAACCACCTATGGCAACCAAAGTGGTGATGGAGGCGCTCTCTCCGACGATGGAGGAGGGGCGTCTCGTCAAATGGAACAAGAACGAAGGCGACGCCGTGAAAAACGGTGACGTGCTTGCCGAGGTCGAGACCGACAAGGCCGTTATGGAGCTCGTGGCTCGCGGCGACGGCGTGCTGCGCAAGCGTCTGGCGAATGAAGGAGATTCATCTCCGGTCGGAACTCTGCTGGCGGTGATCGCCGCTCCGGACGAGAACATCGATTCGATCGTCGGATCCGCGACGCCCGCTGCTGCAGCCGCGGCAAAGCCGGCCGAGTCGCCGGCCCCACAACCACCCGCACAGTCGCAAGGCGAAGCTGCAACTCCTCCGCCGCAAAAAGTGGCAGCCAGTCAGGGCGCCGCGCCGCCGAGTGCGCCGCAGCGTCCCGCGCCACCTCGGCCATCAGGAGCCCCAACCGCTCCACGAGGGAATGGAGCTTCGCGTTCGGGCGCGCCTCCAGCAGCAGGCGGACGTCAGCGCTCTTCGCCACTCGCTCGGCGGATCGCAACCGAGAGGGGAGTGCAGCTCGGTGCAATCCAGGGCACTGGACCAGGCGGGCGCATCGTCAAGCGCGACATCGAAAATGCGAAGGCGACGGGCGGTGCTGGACGGTCCGCTGCCGCAGACCGGCTCGCGACCGAAGGCGACTTCAAGGACATTCCGCTCACTCAGATCCGAAAGACCATCGCGCGCCGGCTTGCCGAGTCGAACGGCCCTGTTCCGACTTTCTTTCTCACAGCCGAGTTCGACACCACACGAGCGGCGGAGTTGCGCGCGCAGCTCGCCGAGATGGGCGATCAGTACAAGGTGTCCTTCAACGACATCGTGATCAAAGCGGTAGCTCTCGCCTTGGCGGAGCATCCGGAGGTCAACGCGCACTGGCTCAACGACAAGATCCGCCATTTCAACCGCATCCATGTGGCGATGGCGGTAGCCGTCGAAGACGGTCTCATCACGCCGGTCTTGTTCGACGCCGATCGCCTCTCGCTTTGGGAGATTTCCGAGAAGGCTCGGGATCTCGCCAAAAGAGCGCGTGACCGCAAGCTGATGCCCGAGGAATACACCGGCGCCACCTTCACGGTATCCAACCTCGGCATGTTCGGCATCGACCAGTTCACGGCGATCATCAATCCGCCCGAAGCGGGCATTCTCGCCATCGGCGGTGTCGAGGAGAAACCAGTCGTCGTGAACGGCGCGTTGGAGGTTCGCCAGCGCATGCGTGTCACGATGAGCTGCGATCACCGGGCAGTCGACGGGGCGACAGGAGCGAAATTCCTCCAGACGGTCAGGCAGTACATGGAAAATCCGCTCAGTCTCATCATCTGATCGGCGTTGGTTGGCCTGCCGGAAGCCGAAAACTGCACACTACTCTGCTGCCCGCATCCCGCTGACCGCTGTTTCGCTACGCACTTTACTACGCCGGGACCGGACCAGGTCGGTCAAAGGCGAGCAAACTCTGTTTCTTTCCCTCAATCCGATCTGTCTCCCGGTTTGTCGCGGGCAGCCAGTAGCGAACAGCGGCAAGCGGGCAGCAGCGTAGTTTGCCGTTGTCTTTACTGAGGGATACCGCGCCAGTCTATCGCTAGATTTATCCTGCACTCTAACCCGATCGATTAAGTAATGGCCTCTTACGATGTGATCTTTATTGGTGGCGGTCCGGCCGGATACGTTGGCGCCATCCGCTGCGCTCAGCTCGGAATGTCGGTTGCCGTCGTCGAGCGCGAAGGCCTGGGCGGCACGTGCGTCCTGTGGGGATGCATTCCCGCCAAGGCACTCCTCGAAGCGGCGTACGTCGCCACAAAGGTCTCCCACTCCGCCGATTTCGGCGTCACTGTCGCCGATGTGATACTCGATTACGGCGTGGCGATGAAGCGTTCGCGCGCGGTGAGCACCCAGAACTCCAAGGGCGTCGAGTTTCTGTTCAAGAAGCACAAGATCACGTGGATCAAGGGCACTGGGCGGATCGCCGGAAAAAACTCGATTGCTGTTAAAGTTGACGGAAAGGACGAGAAGCACGAGGCGAAAAAGGCTATAGTCATTTCCACCGGGTCGAGAGTAAAAGGACTTCCTCAGATCGGCCTCGCGCTCAACAAAACGACGGTGCTGTCGTCGGACGAAGTGCTCGTGCTCGAGAAAGCCCCGAAAACCATGGCTGTCGTCGGCGCCGGCGCGGTGGGCTGCGAATTCGCCGACGTCTTCGCCGCATTTGGCACGCAGATCACCCTCATCGAAGCCCTCCCGGTCATTCTCCCGCTCGAGGACGCCGATTGCAGCGCGGAGCTCACCAAAAGCTTCAAGAAGCGGAAGATCGATGTCCTTGCCGGGGCCAAGATCAGCGATGTGAAAGTGGGAAAGAGCTCCGTCACTATGAGCGTAGAGACTGGCGGCAAGAAGCAGACACTCGAGGTCGAGAAAGTGCTCGTCGCGGCGGGGCGCGCTCCGAATACCGAAGAGATCGGCCTCAAGGAAGCAGGAGTCCAGCTCACGGACCGCGGCTTCATCAAGATCAACGAGCGAATGGAAACGTCCGCCAAAGGCATCTACGCGATCGGAGACGTCGCGGGTCCGCCAATGCTCGCCCACAAGGGCCAGCGCGAAGGCGTCGTGTTCGCGGAGTTCCTCGCCGCCCAGAAAAGCGTTCATCCAGTGAATTACGGCAACATCCCGAACGCGACGTACTGTCATCCCGAAGTCGCCTCCATAGGGCTGACCGAGGCTCAGGTCAAGGAGAAGAAGATCGACTACAAGGTCGGCAAGTTCCTTTTCTCCAACAACGGGCGCGCCCGCACTTCCGGTGAAACCGAAGGCTTCGTGAAGATCATTCGTGACGCCAAGTACGGCGAGATACTTGGCGCGCACATCATCGGCGCGCACGCGACCGAGCTCATTCACGAGCTCGCCGTCGCCCGCGAGAATGAGTACACCGTGGAAGAAGTGGATCTCGCCATCCACGCCCATCCCACGCTCTCCGAAGCAATCGCCGAGGCTGCCCTCGATTCGCTCGGAAAGATGATCCACGCGTGACTTAGGTGACGGACTGTGGCTGAGCGCGAGCTATGGACAGTGCCTCTGGGGCGAATGCCCTATGCGGAAGCGCTCGAGCTCCAGCGGCATATCGCCCGCGACCGGATAACGGGTGCCATCGCGCAGGATGTCCTGCTCCTCGTCGAGCACCCTCCGGTCGTCACCCTCGGCAGAGCGTCGAAGGAGAAGCACCTGATTGCGTCGCCCGCCTTTCTGGAGAGCAAAGGGGTAGAGCTGTTCGAGGTGGAGCGAGGCGGAGACGTGACGTTTCACGGCCCGGGGCAGCTCGTTGGATATCCGATCATCGATCTCAAGCGTCACCGCCAGGATCTGCACTGGTACCTGCGGAAGATCGAGGAGGCGCTGATCAACACGCTCGCCGACTACGACATTCCAGCCGAGCGCAACACGAGTTTCACCGGGGTGTGGACGAGGGGAAAAAAGATCGCTTCGATTGGCGTCCACGCGCGCGATTGGGTGACCTGGCACGGGTTCGCGCTCAACGTTACGACTGATCTCTCCTACTTCGACCTGATCGTCCCCTGCGGAATTGACGGTGTCGTCATGACGTCGATTGCGCGAGAGCTGGGAATCGAGCACGTCTCCCCACAGGATGTCAGAGACCGGGTATCGGCCAAGTTTGCGGAAGCGTTCGATCTCACGGCGGTCGTGACCTCTCGCTCGGCGCTTCTCGAGACATTTGCGTGACGGAGACGCTCAAGGTCTATCCGGCCCGCGACCGCCTCGAAACCATCGGCACTCCACGGGACTTCGCTTCGGAGCTCAATCCCCAGCAGGCGGCCGCAGCGACGCACGCGGACGGACCGCTCCTCATCATCGCCGGCGCTGGAACCGGGAAGACCCGCACCCTCGTCTATCGTGTCGCGCATCTGATCGAGCGCGGCGTCGCGGCCGAGCGAATACTGCTGCTCACGTTTACGAGGCGTGCCGCGCAGGAGATGCTCTCCCGCGCTGAGCGATTGGTTGGCAGCAACAGCAAGCGCGTGCATGGTGGGACGTTTCATGCGACCGCCCACCGGCTGCTGCGGCGTTACGGCCCAGCTGCTGGCCTTCCGAAAGACTTCACGATCATGGATCAGAGCGATTCAGCGGATCTTATGCAGCTCTCCCGCGCCCAGCTCGGCTACGCCGCGAGGATCAAGCGATTTCCCAAGAAGGAGACGCTTCAGTACGTGTACTCCCGGCACATCAACACGGGAATCCCGGTCGAAGACATTGTTCGCGACGAGTACGCACAGTTCGTCGACTACCTGGAAGATTTCGCCAAGATCTACGGTGATTACATTCGGCGGAAGCAGGAACGGAATCTCGTCGATTACGACGATCTCCTTCTCTTCTGGGCGCTGATGCTCGAAGCGTCGCCAGACCTTCGCCAGCGGATCGGCGGGATGTACGACCACATCCTCGTAGACGAATACCAGGACACGAACGTGCTTCAGGCGCGAATTCTCCGCGGTATGTGCGGCGCTCACGCCAACATCACTGTCGTTGGGGACGACGCCCAGAGCATTTACTCGTTCAGGGGCGCCAACTTCAGGAACATCCTCGACTTCCCAAAACAGTTCGCGGGCGCGACGACTGTTACTCTCGAGCAGAACTATCGCTCCACCCAGCCGATCCTCAGCGTCACCAACACTCTCATTTCGCGCGCCGCCGAGAGATTCACGAAGAATCTCTGGACAGAGCGGACCGGCGGGGAGACGCCCTGGCTGGTGGCGGCGCGCGACGAGCAGCAGCAAACCCGCTTTGTCGTCGATCGAATACTGGAGCTGCACGAGGAAGGAACGCCGCTGCGCGAGATCGCCGTGCTCTTCCGCGCCGGTTACATGTCCGCTGACCTGGAGATAGAGCTCACCAATCGAAAGATCCCGTTCGAGAAGTGGGGTGGTCTCAAGTTTCTGGAAGCAGCGCACGTCAAGGACGTACTCGCTTTTCTACGCATTCTGGAGAACCCCCGCGACGAGGTGAGCTGGTATCGGCTGCTGCTTCTTCTTCCCGGAATCGGTGATGCAACCGCGCGCGCGGCGATTGATTCGATGATCGCGGCGGCGTGGGAGTCCAATGCATTCGGGCGATACGATCCGCCGCCGAGGGCGAGAGCGGCGCACACCGCTTTGGTGGCGCTACTGAATGAATTGCGCTCAGGGCCGTTGCTGGATGAGGCGCAGGTAGCAGCGGACATCGCTCGCGTACGGCAGCTCTACGACAACATCTTGCGCGAGCGGTACGATCGCGTTGAGCCGCGACTCGCCGATCTCGATCAGTTGCAGACGATCGCCGCGGGTTATCCGGATCGGGCGACGTTCCTTTCTGCGCTCGCCCTCGAGCCGCCCCAGGCGACGCAGGACTTGCCCGGCGGAAGCCACGAGGAAAATGACTGCTTGATCCTCAGCACCGCCCATTCGGCGAAGGGAAAAGAGTGGGATGCAGTGTTCGTGATCTGGGCAGTGGATGGATGGTTCCCTTCCGCCCGCTGCCTCAACACCGAAGAGGAGACCGAAGAGGAGCGTCGGCTGATGTACGTCGCGCTGACTCGCGCGCGAAATTATCTGAGCGTGACGTATCCGCTCAACGCATACTCGTCGAGGAGAGGCGCGGACTACTCGCTCGATCAGCTTTGCCGTTTCATCGATCGCGGGGTGCGCGACAACATGCAGCGAGTGGCTCTGGCGAGTGACAACGCGCCGGCGAAAGAAGACGTGATCGGCAAGCAGCCGGTACTGGATTTGCGGGCTTTATTGCGCTCGCGTTTCAGCGGGTAGATTCGGGCCCGTCCGAGATGGGCCGATAAAGCGCTATCAAATGCCTTTAACGCGTCTCTCCACGTTCGCTCTTTCCGATCGCTGGTACGAGCACTATGCTTTCGCTAACAGGGAGCTTGTATGACTCAGCTCGATCGAACCTGGGCCCTCTCCCGCCGCGCAAGTCTCTGCGCGGCTGGAATCGTTCTGATGACTGGCTGCAGCTTCATCCATCCGCCCAGTCACGAGCTCCCAGCAGATGCCGGACATCTGATCAGTTCGCAAAGAATACAAGCATCCGGAGGCACAACCGCGTGGGATGTTCTCAAGCGAACATCTTTCCTGTCGACCCAGGACGCCAAGAACGGCGGCCCGGGACGGATGTGGTATCGTGGGCGCGGAAGCATCCTGCTCGATGAGACGCCGCTGGTGGCGATTGACGGGGTGCCCCAGACCGACTTTCATATTCTCGGAACGCTCCTGGCGAACGCGATCGACAACATAAGAATCCTGAGCGCGAGCGAAGGAACAGTGCTGTACGGCATCAGGGCCGGTGGAGGCGCGATATTGATTCAGACCCGCACGGAGACCCCGGAGCCGAAGCGGTAACAAGGAGTGCATTCGTGGATGCAAAGAGGGGAGCGCTTTCGCGCTCCCCTCTTTTAACTTCTTCGGGCGAACTCTTTACGGTGTGGCTGTGTTGCAGGAGGCAGTCTTGAAGATACCATTGCTCTCTTCGAAGATTGGAACCGGCAGATTGACCGCGGGACCGTACACGCCTCCAGGTTGTCCTGCCAGAATGTAGGGACCGGTAGCGTAGACCGCTGCGAACGGACGTCCAATCTGTCGGATCAGACGCCGCATGTCACCGAGCCGGTGCGCCGTCGCGTACATCCAGAAGCCGCGCTCCGCGAATGTTAGATTCTCCCGGGCGGCTTGTGTTCCCGGATCAGTCAGGTCGGCAAGGCCCGTCGCTGTGGTGTGTGCGGTAGTGTTCGTCTCAACCCCGCCCGCGGTCGACGGGTTTAAGCAAGCGCTCGCGATTGGCGCGCATTGATTCAACGCAAGCACATGACGCGGATCGTTGATTTTTAGCAGCCAATTGGCGATGTCGTTCTTGCGGAGATAAGCCTCGGCCTCGATCAATCGAGCCTCTGTCCCACTGGCGACTACAATCGGAGTTTCACGGGCAGGGTACTTCTGCGTCCGGAAATTCCCCGCCCCGTTGAATCCCGGAGTACTAGGCAGGAAAGCAGTGCGCACGTCCGCACCATTTACGAACTGGGAGCGATACGCCAAGCCGACGTTCCCGCCTGCAGCCGCGTTTCCCTCCTGGTTCGCCTGACCCCAACGCACCTGGTTGTTGACGAACGCCCATACACCATTGTTCTCGCGCGTCGTGTTGTTAGAGTGTGAAACGAGGTACGAGAAAGTCGTCGGAACACCGGCGGTTCCTCCAATCGTCGCAATTGCTGAATCGAGAAATGCATCACCGTATGTATCAGCGAGATCGAGGTAAGCGCGAGCCTTCCCAACCCTCGCCAAACGAAGCTGCGCAGTCGCAGCTCCCGAAACGGGACTGATCGAGTTCGCGACCGCGGTCGCGCTGTCGAACCGGTTAATCGCAGTGCGTAGCATCTGCACTGTACTCAGGCCCGGCTTGCCGATGACGGCGCCCTGCGATGTCACTGAATCGAACGGTACCCCAGAGCAATAGATCTCTGCGAATAGTAGGTAGTCCAATCCGGCCACGTTGAAAATCTCCGCGCGCTGAGCGGCGAAGCCGTTTACTTCGCCGGCAAGGAACGTCGGCGCAAGCTGCGCAAACTTCGCTGCTGCCTGTTCGGCTGATTGCCGCGAACGGGCAAGATTGCGAAATACCGCGTCGTTATTGGCGTTGTCAGCACGCGTGTACCGCGCGTCAATCTGAATACGTGTGTCGAATGTATCGGTGATGTAGAATTCATCACCGAGTATTCCGCTGTAATTGACTACGCCCTCATTCCCGCCGGGCGTTGAACCGTTGAACCCAATCTGAAAGTCCGCCAGCACTCCCCCGTAGACTGTCGGAAGTGCGGACTTGTCGGTCACAGCTCCGATGGGAACAATGTCTGGCCTTTGGACCGTCAACAATCTGTCGGTGTTGCAGGCGGTTGCCGTCGCCGCGCTGGCCACCGCGAGGGCGGCCAGCAATCGGAATCGGTAGGAGCTTGCTCTACGCATATATGTACCTTTGCGGAATCGCCGCATTAAAAGTTGATGTTGATGCGACCGATGTAGCGCTTCACCGGCGGCTGCGAGAGGAACTCGGCCTGCGTGAAACTGGCGGTCGTGAAGTTGATCTCCGGATCGAGACCCGTGTACTTGGTCCAGGTGTGCAGGTTCCGTCCAGCCAAAGTAACGGTGACGCCACGCGTCATCCCAAACCGCGATGCAAACTGACTCGGGACGTCCCACGTCAGGGAAACCTCGCGCAGTTTGACATAAGAGGCATCCTCGATGTATCCAGCGGCCGTGCCGAACTGGATGTTGGCGATCGCCCGAGCCTGCTCCCAGAGCGGCGATCCTTTCACATAAAGCTCAGGGCAGTTGCCGATGGTGCCGCAACGGAACTCCTGAGTGCTGTTGAACTGCTTGAACCCCTGCTGTGCATCCAAGAGCGTGTTTAGGTGCAGATGTTGGAACAACGTCATCGATGAATTCAGCGACCAGGTGCGACTCGGTAACGGATTACCGAGATACGCGGTATCGCCTACGGTCACCTCCGTATAGTCGATGATTCCGTCGCCGTTCTTATCGGCGTACGTGTAGGTCGGCTGGTAGTACGCGCCGAGCGGACGCCCTTCGGTGTGCCGTTGAGTCGCCCCGCCCAAACCGAAGATGATGGGCTGGATCTTGTTGCCAAGAAGGTCCTTGCCCAGATCAATGAGTTTGTTGTGAACCGTGGCATAGTTGAGCGTTGCGTCCCAGCCAAAGCGCTCCATTCGCACCAGCCCGACCGTGGCTTGCAGCTCGATTCCCTTGTTGGAGACGCGACCAATATTTGTCAGCTGTGCCGCGGCGGTGCCAGCAGCTGACGGAAGAGTCCGGCTGATGAGGGCGTCTCTTGACTGCTTGTCGAATACCGTGAAATCAAGACCAAGACGATCGTTAAGCATGCTCGACTCGAATCCAAATTCACCCTCGCGAACCTTCTCGGGTCGGAGGTTGGGATCACCAAGGTTTCCAACGTTGATGCCGCTCGTCTCCGTTCCGACCACGTTGACCGCCGTCGGGTTGAAGTACTGGAGAGCATCGACGGGTCCTGGACGCAGGCCTGACACACCGTAAGCGCCGCGAAGCTTGAAGGTGCTGATGAATCTGGTTGGGAACCACCGCTCGCGGCTCACTACGTATGAGAGGCTTCCCGAGGGATATTTGGCGAAGCGGAAGTCTTTGCCGAACGCGCTGTTCTTGTCCCCACGCAGAGCACCAGTGAGATAGACGCGTTCGGCGAATTCGAGCTGCTGCTGGATGAAATAGCCGAGCGTCCTGTTGTCGAGTTGATCCTCGCCTACCGCGAATCCCGTCGACGTGCCAGCGAGCGAGCCTGTGCCCGCAACCAGAGTCGTTCCGAAGGCCTGGTTGTCGGTCAAATTCTCTCGTTGGAATTGTGTGCCGGCAGAGGTCTTTGAAACCAGGGACTGACCCAGATTGAAGGTCGCCGTTCCGCTGAGATTGGCAGTGTAGTTGAAGATCTCGAAACGGTTGGCCGTGCGGTTTCCGATGCGGTTGCTTGTGTTGTTGTCGAGAATGTTCGGTGGAAGCAGACCAGCGTCGAAGCGGTTCAACACGTCGTAGCCCAGTGTTCCCAGCACCTGGAACCAGGAGAGCGGGGTGTAATCCCCGTTCAGGCCACCCGTAAATCGCTCAACGTCCTGGTTGGATACCACGGCGTACAGCTTGGAAGGCGCTCGAAGGAAGTACCCAAGTCGGCTCCCCGAAGCCGGCTCAACCGGTTCGTTTTCCCGCGCCTTCCCCAGCAGACCTCCCGAGACAATGCCGAGGTTGTTGTTGTCGTTCTGCGGGAGAGAAGCACGGCTGGTCAGGTAGCCACCGTTGATCTGTACGCGCAGTTTGCTGAATGGAACCAGGTTCAGATTCGATCGGACGTTGACGCTGCGCAAACGATTGTCGAGAAACACTCCAGTCTCGTCGCTTACGTCGCCGGAGACGAAATACTGGGCGAGCTCGTTTCCCCCCGATGATTGGAGTCCGCCGCGGCTGTTCTGGCCAGTCCGGAACGGGCTGTTCTGCACCAGGGGGTTATAAACGAAGAGGGAGTCAATGGCCGGGCAGCGCGCGACTCCAGTTGCGACGTCCGCAAGGAAGCAGAAGGATGGATTCGCTCCGCCGTTCGCGTACGAGTTGTAGTTGGCGGGAAAGCGGTCGAACGGTTTGATGGTGCCATGCTCCGCGTACGTTGTGTAAGTCGGCGTGCCCGCGCGACCACGCTTGGTCGTTACGAGGATGACGCCGTTAGCGGCAGCCGTGCCGTAGAGTGCCGACGCGGCAGGCCCCTTAAGAATGTCGATTGTCTCGATCTCGTCGGGATCCAGGTCGTTTAATCGGGATATGCTTTGTCCGCCAACGCCAATTGAGTAGCTGTTGAATGCGTTGTTGACGCGGACGTTGTCGATGATGATCAGCGGTTCATTCGATAGATTGACGCTGTTTGCTCCGCGGATGCGAACGCGCGCGCTTGTACCGGTGGTGCCTCCATTCTGAATGACGGTGACGCCCGCCGCGCGACCCTGGAGAAGGCTCGCCCCGCTATTGACCGCGGCCTTCTGCACCTCAGCGACATTGATGTTCGACACTGTGTTCCCGACTTCAACGCGCCTCTGTTCACCGCCCTGTGCGGTGACGATGACACGATCAAGCGAGATCGCGGCAGACGACAGAGCAAAATCCGCGTTGTTCGTCGAGCCGGAGGCGACATTCACCGTTTGAGCAGTTGACGCATATCCGATTCGTAGTGCACGGACCTGCGCTGGACCCGCAGGGACGTCCGTAAGCCGGTATCGTCCCTCCGCGTCGGTGCGAGCACCGCGCGTTGTTCCCACGATCACCACGTTCGCATCGGCGACGGGTTGGCCTGAGCCACTCTCCGTCACCCTGCCCGTGATGGTGCCTGACTGCTGCGCAAGTGTGAGCGTAGGCACTAATGCCGCTGCTCCCATTGCCACGGTCAGTCTGCGCAATAGACGTAACATTTTTCTTCGATCTCCTAGCTGGAAGGTTTGCTAGGCGGGCGTCATTGTGATGCCACTTGGCAAGCACAATGCGCAGTCGCTCGGGATGACGTATCCCGAGCGACCATTCGGCTGGTCCCGCCCCTTCTGCCTGACATCAATCGAAGGGGGGTAGCAGACCCGTCGCGCAAGAGTCTAGACGGCTCAGCAACGGCTGTCAATATGTGATTTATTCACTCGGCGGCAGAACGATGTCGTTCACCGTTTTCGCGAAGTGCTGCTACGACCCGACCCACTTTCTGAGCGCGGCGAACGGGGCATTCGGTTCAGATCGCGCGAGTCGAATCACCTGCCCGATCGTCCGCTGCAGATTTCTCCCTTCCCGCTCGTAGATGCGGTCGAAAACATCAAGATCGCTCGCATAAACTCGTCTCGCTAAAAGCGACGCGTTGTCGAGGGGAACCCGCTCGGCGTAGCGCGGACTGATGGTCTTGAGAGAGGGCCCGATCTCTGAAATGAGAGCCTGTCGTGCGCGCGCGTACACCGTGTCGCGCGCGGCTATCCTCGCTTCCTTGCTGCCCGGATGCGATGCGTACGCTGAGTCCAGCGACTTGATCACTCTGCTCCAGAACCGCGCGAGAATCTTGTCGTCTTCCCATTGCGCATCCATCTTGGCGGCCGCGCCCTCCTGACCGCGCGATCGGAAAAAAGCCGCCGCGCCTCGAGCTCCCACGAACATCGCGAACGATTCATTGAATGGCGCCTGTCCCGAGGCGTAGTAAGTGTTGTGCGTCAGCTCGTGAATCACCGTGTTCGCGAGCGAGAGTGTGTCGCCTTTGAGAGTCGTGTTCAGCAGCGGATCGTTGAAGAATCCCAACGTGCTGAACGCGTCGGACGGCCGCATGTACACATCGAACCCATCGGCCGCGAGATTCTTCGCCTCACGCCGTGCTGCGGCGAAGTCAAAGTATCCTTTGTAGGGAACGCGACCGACGATCGGAAACCACCAGGTGTACGGCTTGAGGGTGTCGCGGTATGCCGCGGAAACGAGGAGGACTAAAGTGTCGTGATCAAGGCGTGAATATGTCGTGAAACTGTCTTTAGTTCTTAGCCGCAGGCTGTCCTTAGCGTACTGTCGGGCCGCCAAAACCACCCTAAGTTTCTCCTTCACGTCGGTCGGCGTCCGAGAATTCGCCACCAACTCGGAAATCGGCTGCCGCCGGCTCAGAATCTTGGCCTCTTCCCACGCCCCTCGACTGAGATAACAAGCTGTCGGAGCAGAGATTAGAGCCAAGACGCCGAGCGCAACCGCTATCGCCACGAATCCACGGCGCATTATCTTACCACGTGTCCTTCGTTCACCTTCACTGTCACTCCGAATACTCACTTCTCGACGGCGCAAACCGCATCGATGATCTCATCACGAGAGCGTTGGAGTTCGAACAGCCAGCCCTCGCGATAACCGATCACGGTAACCTTCACGGCGCTTGGGAGTTCCAGGAAAAAGCGAAGAAAGCGGGGCTCAAGCCGATCATCGGCATGGAAGCCTATGTCGCGCCGGGCGATAGACGCGCTCGCGATCGCGTCGGCGGCGATCGGGGGAAACCCTACTACCACCTCGTCCTCCTCGCTCAGAACGCGACCGGATACAAGAATCTAGTCAAGCTATCATCCCTCGCCTACACGGAGGGATTCTACGCCAAGCCGAGGATGGACCGCGAGCTCCTCGCCAAATACAACGAGGGCATCGTAGTATCCTCCGCCTGCATGGC
>DHJO01000128.1:34566-35303 GCA_002404375.1 Gemmatimonadales bacterium UBA4718
CCCGTCCTCGCCACCAACGACGCGCATTTCCTCACGCGCGGCGATCACGACGCCCACGACGTCCTCCTCTGCATCGGCCTCGGCAAGGATTTCTCGGATACCAACCGGATGCACTACGACGAGGGCCTCTACTTCAAGAGCGCCCCCGAGATCGCGGAAGCATTTCCGGGACGGAAGGATGTTCTCGAGAACTCGCTCCGCATCGCCGATGAAACAGCGATCACATTCTCGAAGCAGTACAAGGTTCCGTCGTTTCCGCTTCCTTCGGGAATCGAAACCGAGAATGAGCTGCTCGTCCGGCTCTCCGAAGAGGGCGCTCACTGGCGGTACGGCGCAGAGCTGCCCGCGAACGTGCGGGAGAGACTCGACTATGAGCTCGGAGTAATCACCAGCACCGGATACGCCGGCTATTTCCTCATCGTCGCCGATTTCATCAAGGCGGCGCGTGAAAAGGGAATTCCTGTCGGTCCCGGACGTGGATCCGCGGCCGGGTCGCTCGTCGCCTACTCACTTCGCATTACCGATATCGATCCGCTCCAGTTCGATCTCCTCTTCGAGCGATTCCTGAATCCGGAGCGGGTCTCGATGCCCGACATCGACGTCGACTTCTGCTTCGAGCGCCGCGGAGAGGTCATCGAGTACGTGCGGCAGAAGTATGGACGCGATTCCGTCGGCCAGATCATAACCTTCGGGACGCTGAAATCCCGCGCGGCCATCAAGGATGTCGGCCGCACGCT
>DHJO01000128.1:35320-37278 GCA_002404375.1 Gemmatimonadales bacterium UBA4718
TACGACATGAACGCGCTCGAGAAGGTGGGGATGCTCAAGATCGATTTTCTCGGGCTCACCACGCTCACCGTGATCGCCGATGCAATTCACGGCATCCGCGAGCGCACTGGATCGGCACCGGATCTCGACAAGCTCCCGCTCGACGATGTCGAGACGTACAGAATGCTCCGGGCCGGCAAGACGGCTGGGGTCTTCCAGTTTGAGTCTCCACTCGCCACCGACATGCTCAAGAGCATTCGCGCCGACAGATTCGACGACCTCGTCGCATCCAACGCGCTGATGCGCCCGGGCCCGCTGGACGCCGGAATGCATCGCGTGTACATGCGCAGAAAGCGTGGAGAGGAGCCGGTCTCCTACATCCTGCCCGAGCTGACGCCGATCCTCGAGACCACCTACGGCGTCATCACCTATCAGGAACAGGTGATGCGCATCGCGCAGACGCTCGCCGGCATCTCGCTCGCCGAAGCAGACGTGCTGCGCAAAGCGGTCGGCAAGAAAGACGCGGAGCTGATTCGTGCCGAGCTGGCCAAGTTTATCGAGAAGTCGGTGGGCCGCGGTTACGACCGCGAGATCATCGAGGAGATCGCGAGCCAGATCGAGACCTTCGGCCGATACGGCTTCAATAAGTCGCACGCGGTCGCGTATTCGATTATCTCGTACCACACCGCCTGGCTCAAGACACACTTCCCCGCCGACTTTATGGCCGCCCTGATGTCGTCGCAGATCGGCGACACCGACGGCGTCGTGAAGTACATCAACGAGACCAGGCAGCTCCACGTTCCGGGCGCCACGCAGGCAGGCGTCGAGATCCTTCCTCCCGATGTCAACGAGTCCGGCTACAAGTTCACTGTCGTTGGAGAGACCAAGATCCGATTTGGGCTGGGCGCGGTGCGGAACGTCGGGCGTGGTGCGATCGATTCCATCATCGGCGCTAGGAAGAAGGACGGACCCTTCAAGTCGCTCTTCGACCTGTGCGAGCGCATCGATCTCCGCGTCTGCAACAAGCGCGTGCTGGAAGCCCTGATCCATGCGGGCGCGATGGACCTACTTGGCGGACACCGCGCGCAGCTTTCGGCAGCCCTGGACACTGCAATTCGCGAGGCGTCGCTCAGGCAGGAGGACATCGACACCGGTCAGGTTTCTCTCTTCGGGGCCCCGACGGAAGATTCCCAGAAGACGCAGACGACGCACGCCCTTCCCAGTGTGCCGCCATGGACCGAGTCCGAGCGGCTCGTAAAGGAGAAGGAGATTCTCGGGTTCTACATCTCCGGACATCCCCTCGAGCGCTTTCGCACCGAGGCGGAGATCTTCGCCACCCACACCGTATCCGATCTTGGCAAGTGGCGACCCGAGAACATGACCCTCGCTGTCGTCGTGACGAACATCAAGCGGCAGATGAGCAAGAAGTCCGGCTCCGAATTCGCACGACTGACCATTGAAGACTTCTCCGGGTCGGCGGAAGTTCTGATCTTCCCCGAGAGATGGGCGACGCTCAACGATCAGATCCGCTCCGACATCCCAATGCTGCTGAAGGGCGCCTACTCGCGCCGCGATGAGGGCGGAGACAACCCGGCGTTCATCGTCGAATCGGCAACGAAGCTGGCGGAGATGCGTACTAATGGTCAGGTGACGGTTGCGATTGACCTGGCGAAAGGCGCATACTCGGGTGATGTGATGTCGGACGTGAGAGCCATAGCCGAGACCTATCCCGGGTCAGCGCCGCTCGAGTTTCGCTGGAGCGACGACACGGGCATCAAGGCGCGGCTTCGCTCCCGATCGCTGACGTTGGCCGCGGATGGCGCGGCGTTGAGCGCGCTTCGCAGTATTCTGGGCGAGTCTTCCGTCAAGCTTCAACGCGGGGGCTGAGAAGTGGCATCAGCAACACAACTCGAATTCGAGAAGCCGATCGCCGAGCTGGAACGGCAGATCGACGAGATCAAGAAGACCGCGGGCGACAG
>DHJO01000128.1:37305-38459 GCA_002404375.1 Gemmatimonadales bacterium UBA4718
CAGGTCGCGCGCAACCCGAAGCGTCCCTTCACCGCTGATTACATCCGCCTCGCGTTCAGCGACTTCATCGAGCTTCACGGCGATCGCGCGTACCGCGACGACGCCGCGATAATCGGTGGCTGGGCGCGCCTCGACGACGATACGGTAATGGTGATCGGGCACCAGCGTGGCCGCGACACCAAGGAGCAGCTGCGCCGCAATTTCGGCATGCCCCACCCGGAGGGATACAGAAAGGCGCTTCGGCTGATGAAGCTTGCCGAGAAATTCCACGTTCCTGTTCTCACCTTCATCGACACCCAGGGAGCATGGGCGGGGCTCGGCGCCGAGGAGCGGGGGCAATCCGAGGCGATCGCGCGCAACCTTTACGAGATGAGTCAGCTGACGGTTCCCATCATCGCGACCGTCATCGGCGAAGGCGGATCGGGCGGCGCATTGGCGCTGGGTGTCGCCGACAGGGTTCTCATGATGGAGAATGCGGTCTATTCCGTGATTTCCGTCGAGGGCTGCGCGGCCATTCTCTGGAAGGATGCGAAGAGTCCCGAAATGCGCGAAAAAGCCGCGACGGCGCTCAAGATCACCGCGCCCGAGCTGCTCGAGCTCAAGGTGATCGACGAGGTCGTTCCCGAGCCAAGGGGTGGCGCGCACGCCGATCACGAGGCCGCCGCGAAATCTCTCCGGGAAGTGATCGACAAGCATCTCGAGGAGCTGCGCAAGATGCGGCCGGAGAAACTGGTACGGCGTCGCCGGCAGAAATTTCTCCGCCTTGGCGCGTGGACCGAATAAGTCGTGGCGCATCTCGTCGAAGTCGCCTTCAAGGGCAACCGTAAGGAGTTTTTTCTCTGGGACTACCCCGATCCGCCGCCGCTCAACTCGGCCGTGATCGTGGACGTCGATCGCGGAGAGGATCTCGGCTACGTGCACGCGCTGGGAGAGCTCGCGGCGAAGCGGAATAGCGGCTGCTCGCACGGCTGCGGCCCCTCTCTTCCCGAGCGCAAAGCGCTCCGTCTCGCCTCCGAGAAGGATCGCGGGTTGTCGAAGGACCTCGACCGGCTCAACGAAGATGCCCGCCGCAAGGCTATGGAACGGGTTCGCGCTAACGGACTGGGCATGAAGCTGTCCGACGCGGAGTGGCAGTGGGACAGGAAGAAGCTCAC
>DHJO01000128.1:38601-38837 GCA_002404375.1 Gemmatimonadales bacterium UBA4718
CTCCGGCCCGTCAATCTCGGCGTTGCCAAGGATCAGCGGTTGTCGCTCAATCCTTCGCAGATCTCTGGCGCCTGCGGGCGTCTCATGTGCTGCCTCCGTTACGAGCACGAGTTCTACGTCCAGAGTCGCAAGCGCTTCCCCAAGGAGGGTAAGGTCGTCGCGACTACGCTCGGCGAGGAAAAGGTCGTGAGCATCGACATCTTCCACGAGCGGATAATGCTTCGCGGCGTTGATGG
>DHJO01000066.1:0-3439 GCA_002404375.1 Gemmatimonadales bacterium UBA4718
GTGGCGGAACGAAGTGATGTCACGGCCGTTCCGGCGATGGGAGTAATCGCGGAAGCGATGACAGCATTCATCGTCGCCCAGGCCCTCCTCGAGAAGTTTGGCGGAGATTCTCTCAAGGAGACTCGGCGCAATTACGACAATTACATTCAGTCCCTGAGTGACAGAAAGGGACGATAAGCCGCCGCCGCATCTGATCCTCGTCGGACTTCCGGGAGTGGGCAAGACGACGATCGGGAAAGCTGCGGCGCGCCGGCTGGGAAGACCGTTTCTCGACTTCGATCGCGAGATCGAGCGGAGATCGGGTATGGAGGTGCGAGAGATCTTCCGCCTGAAGGGGGAAGATCACTTTCGCGCGCTGGAATCCGCCCTGACGCATGAGCTGAGCACTGGTGGCGGAATGGTGTTGTCGCCCGGCGGGGGTTGGATAACGCAAACACGCTCAGTCGAACTTTTGCGTTCGACTGGACGTATCATATACCTTAGAGCGTCACCCGAGGCAGTTGCTCACAGACTGCGTCGGGTGGAGACCAGACCGCTCCTGGCGGGCAGGGACCCGGTGGTTGCACTACGGGAGCTGTACGAGAAGAGGCGGGGCCTGTACGAGACCGCGGACGTGGTTCTCGACGCGGAAAAGCTTGTGAGACAACAACTTATAACGAAAATCGTCGAGCTCGGCTCGACTATCAAATAACAAAAACGCCATCATGGACGAACGAATTCCAGGGCAGACCACTTTCCGGGTGATGGGACCGCACGAGCGGGGGCGTTTCGCACCCGATGCGTGGGGCCATCTGCTCTCGCTCAATGGCTCGGGGGCAATCAACGGCCTCGAGCTGGAGCACATCATCGAGCGGGCGCTAATGCAGTTCGAAGGGCGCATAGCGCTTGATGATCTGCGCGGACTGCTGGAAGGAACTGGCCTGGAAGATTCGTCCGCAAGCGGCGACAACACGACGGTACACTAGAGATGGCGAAAGCCAAGACTGCAAAAAGAAAAACCACGGCGAAGCGGGCTACGAAGACAACCGCTGCGACCCGCCCGACCAGGGCGCGTAAGGCTTCGTCACAGGATGTCGCTGAAACGTTCGAGCCTGGCTCGACGTCGCTCGTCATCGTCGAGTCGCCGGCGAAAGCCAAGACCATCGGCAAGTATCTCGGCCGCGCGTACCGAGTGCGCGCGACGATCGGTCACGTGCGTGATCTTCCCGAAAAGAAGATGGGGATCGACATCGAGAACGGGTTCGAGCCGGAGTACGTGACGATTCCGGGCAAGGAGAAGACCGTCGCGGATTTGAAGTCCGCTGCGCGGGATTCGAGAGAAATCTTTCTCGCGACAGACCCGGATCGCGAAGGCGAAGCGATCGCGTGGCACGTGGCGCAGCAGATCAAGTCGAAGAACGGCGCGCCGGTCAGGCGCGTTCTCTTTCACGAGATCACGCGCGATGCGGTGCAGCTGGCAATCGCCAACGCGGGCGAGATCGACGAACGCAAGGTCGATGCGCAGCAGGCGCGGCGGGTTCTCGACCGACTCGTGGGCTACAAAGCCAGTCCCCTCCTCTGGAAAACCGTAAAGAAGGGGATTTCGGCGGGACGTGTTCAGACCGTGGCGCTTCGGCTTCTCGTCGAGCGCGAGAGGGAAATTCGCGCGTTCAAGCCGGTCGAGTACTGGACGGTCGAGGCGCTGCTGGAAAAAGACAAGCAGCAGTTCACCGCGAAGCTCCATCTGCTCGACGGCAAGAAGCCGGTCATCAGCAACGAGCGCGAGGCCAACGAGATTCTGTCCGCGCTCACGTCGCGCAAGGTATTCCAGGTAACGGAAGTAAAGCGTCGCGAGCGGCGCAAGAATCCGGGCGCGCCATTCACGACGAGCACGCTCCAGCAGGATGCGGCGAAGAAACTGAGCTTCGGCTCCAAGAGGACCATGCGCCTCGCGCAGGACCTGTACGAGGGAATCGAGATCGGCGAAGAGGGCGCGGTCGGCCTGATCACGTACATGCGAACCGATTCCACTCGTGTGGCGCCGTCCGCGGCGGATCAGGCGCGCGAGTACATCAAGTTGATGTATGGCCAGCAATACTTACCCGATGGTCCGCGCCTCTATATGGACGGCAAGGCGAAGAATGCCCAGGACGCACACGAATCCATCCGCCCCACGGATCCGACGCGCCGGCCCGAGCACATCAGGAAGTATCTGAAAGAAGATCAGTATCGCTTATACGAATTGATCTGGCAGCGGTTCATGGCGTCGCAGATGTCGCCAGCCGTGTTCGATACCACCACGGTGGATTTCGATCTTGGCCGGTTCCTGTTCAGAGCCACCGGCAGCGTCGTCAAGTTCGACGGATATCAGAGGCTGTACAAGGAATCGCGCGAAGCCGAGGAAGGTAAGGCGCTCGAGGAGGAGCAGGGACTTCCAGTTGTCGAGAAGGGCGAAAACGTTCCGGTGAGGGCTATCATTCCGTCGCAGCACTTCACCGAACCGCCGCCTCGTTACTCCGAAGCGAGTCTGGTCAAAGAGCTGGAGCGGCTTGGCATCGGTCGTCCATCGACCTACGCGTCGATCGTCTCCACACTCGTCGATCGTCGCTACGCCCAGCTCGAGCAGCGTCGCTTTTTCCCCACGTTCCTCGGAGAGCAGGTGGAGAGGGTGATGGTGAAGAGCTTCCCGGATGTCTTCAACGTCCAATTCACCTCTCACATGGAAACCGACCTCGACAAAGTCGAGGAAGGCGATGTGAACTGGCGAAAGATGCTCAGTGATTTCTACGGGCCGTTCGCCGCGTCCGTAAAGGGTGCCGACATCGTGGCGCTGATCGGCGAGGCCCACGATCTGTCGATGATCGCCACCGAGAGATGTCCGACATGCGGCGGCAAGCTGGTTCCCCGCGGAGGATTCTTCGGGCCTTTTCTGGCGTGCGAGAATCATCCCAAGGATTGCAAGTACACCCGGCCGTTGCGTGGTGATCGCAAGCCGGCGCAGCCGACCGACCAGATCTGCCACGAATGCGGCGCTCCCATGGTCATTCGTCACGGGCGCTCCGGAGAATTCCTCGGCTGCAGCAAATTTCCAAAGTGTCGTGGCACCAGATCGATGCCTACCGGAGTGAAGTGTCCGAAGGACGACGGAGACATCGCGGTCCGCCGCTCCAAGAAGCGAGGAAAGGCGTTTTACGGGTGCTCCAATTATCCCAAGTGTGATTTCGTTGTGTGGGACAAGCCCGTGGCTGAGACGTGCCCTGAATGCGGATACGTTGGGGCTGAGGCGAAGTTCACCAAGACCCGCGGTGATTACAGACGTTGCATCAAGTGCGCGAACGAGTGGGATGTCGCGCCAACCCCCGAAGCCGTGGCGGTGTGACGCAGGGCGTAACGGTCGTAGGCGGCGGCCTCGCCGGCTCGGAGGCCGCCTGGCAGCTGGCGACTCGCGGGATCCAGGTCT
>DHJO01000066.1:3507-4286 GCA_002404375.1 Gemmatimonadales bacterium UBA4718
CTCAAGGCCGAGATGCGCCTGCTCGGCTCTCTGATCCTCGAGGCCGCTGACGGCGCGCGAGTAGCTGCCGGAAGCGCGTTGGCGGTGGATCGAGACGCGTTTTCGCGCCGCGTTACGGAGCGCATCTCCGGCGAGCGGCACATTACCGTGCTTCGCGAAGAAGTCACGACCATAACTTCGCCCGCAATCATTGCGACGGGCCCTCTTACTTCCGACAAACTCGCTGACGCGATTCGCGCGCGTCTCGGTGTTGGCGCGCTCGCGTTTTATGACGCGATTGCGCCGATCGTCGCACGCGACTCCATAGACGATTCGATTGTATTCCGCGGATCGCGCTATGGAAAGGAAACCATGGAAGCGGCGGATGAAGGGGGCGCCTACCTGAATTGCCCGCTTTCGCGCGAGCAGTACGACGTCTTTCTCGACGCGCTCATCTCGGCGGACCAATACCACGGTCACGAGTTCGACGAGGTGCCGTACTTCGAGGCCTGCATGCCCGTCGAAGTGATGGCCCAGCGCGGACGCGATACTCTTCGCTTCGGTCCCCTAAAGCCGGTTGGACTGCGCGATCCACGCACTGGCCGCGACGCTTACGCGGTCGTACAGCTCCGCCAGGAGGATCGTGCCGGGAGGATGTGGAACCTCGTGGGATTCCAGACGCGCTTGCGGATCCCCGAGCAGCAACGCGTGGTCCGGATGATTCCCGGGCTGGAGCAAGCCGAGTTTCTTCGCTACGGATCGATCCATCGGAATTCGTATCTCAACTCGCCTGCGGCGCT
>DHJO01000066.1:4407-5929 GCA_002404375.1 Gemmatimonadales bacterium UBA4718
GTGGCTCGCGCGTCATGAGCGAAGCCTATGGGATCGAAGAGTTCCTGATGCACCTGGAAAAGGAACGAGACGTTTCTCCCAATACGCTCATTGCGTATAGGCGAGACCTGGAAGAGCTCGTGGGGTTTCTCGGAGGCTACTACGGCGTCAGTGCGTGGTCGTGGCAGGGCCTCGATCGCCTGGCAATCCGCGGATTTCTGGCGCACCTCACCCGCAGAAAACTGAACAAGCGGTCGATTGCGCGTAGTCTTTCGGCGGTGCGGAGCTTTTACAAATATCTGCATCGCAACGAGCAGGTGGACGCGAATCCGGCGCGGGGAGTAGGCACGCCGAAGCAGGACAAGTATCTGCCGGGCTATCTCGACCGGCCGCAGATCGAGCTGCTCTTTCAATCGGCGGAGCTGAAATCGCAGGAGGGGAAATTCTCCGACGTTCGGAACTGCGCGATGCTGGAGCTTTTCTATTCCACCGGGATGCGGTTGTCGGAGCTGCGCGGCATCAATCGGATGGACATCGACCTGCTTTCGCAGCAGGTGAAGGTACGGGGGAAGGGAAGAAAGGAGCGCATCATCCCGGTGGGCGACCATGCGCAGTTGGCGCTCAGAAATTACGAGTCGAAGCGCGACGAGCTGCTGCGCACGATCGGAGCGTCGGGGGACCGGACGGCTTTTTTCCTCAGTAACCGCGGCAAGCGCATCTCGGTACGGGCCATACAGAATGCCGTGAAGGGGTTCCTGAACAAGATCGACGAGAATTCAGGGTTATCGACGCACTCGCTGCGCCACACTTTTGCCACGCATCTACTCGACGCGGGGGCGGATCTACGCGCGGTGCAGGAGCTGCTTGGGCACGCGTCGATTTCGACGACGCAGATCTACACGCATACGAGCGTCGAGAGACTCAAGCAGGTCTATCAGAAGGCTCATCCGCGAGCGTGAGATTGGAAAAGAAGCGTCACCACTGGATTGTCCGCGTCACCCACTGGGTGAACGTCGTCGCGATCATCATCATGGTCGGCAGTGGCCTCCGCATCTTCAACGCCTACCCGGCGTTCGCGCGAAAGGGCGAGATGTTCTGCTGCTATCCGTTCGAGCACAAGCCGATTCCAGCCTGGCTCACATTCGGCGGCTGGCTCGGCGGCGCGCGGAACTGGCACTTCGCAATGATGTGGGTGCTCGTCGTCAACGGGCTCATCTACCTCGCATTCGTGTATCTACACGGAGAATGGAGAGACCTCGTCCCGCGCAAAGGTGACATCCGAGATAGCTGGCAGATGGTGAAGTTCTACGCGTTCAAGCGGAAACATCATCCGCATCAGGGAAAGCACAACGCGCTTCAGAAAACGGCGTATTTCCTCCTGCCTGTCGCCGGTGCGGTAGCTGTGGTAAGCGGAATCGCCATATGGAAGCCCGTCCAGCTGTCATGGCTCACGAATCTTCTGGGCGGATACGTGTGGGCGCGCTACTGGCACTTCGTGGCGATGCTCGTGATTGTGATACTGAGCGTGATCCACGTCTTCATG
>DHJO01000066.1:6041-7739 GCA_002404375.1 Gemmatimonadales bacterium UBA4718
GAGGCGACATGAAATCAGACCCGAAAGATTACGTGTCGATCGGCGGAATAGACCGGCGGGAATTTCTTGCGTGGGGCGGGATCGTGTCGGCCGCATTCCTGGCGGCGTGCAACTCTCGCGGGCCAAAAGCTGCGACAAAGCTTCTCAAGTACGCCGAGCGGAAGAACAGAGTCGTCGAGCGAGCGCTCTTCCGTCACACGTCGATCGATGTGGTGCGACCGAGCGCGTACGATGCGGGGAACAAGCTGCCGAGCTACTTCATCTCGCCAACGGTGCCGGTGTGGGACGAAAGCGTGCGAGGAAAGTGGGCGCTCGAGGTAAGCGGTCTCGTCGCAAATCCGATGCGGTTGACGCTCGAAGATCTTCAGCGGCTGCCACGCGTTTCCAATCGCGTCAACCACTACTGTGTCGAAGGGTGGACCGCTGTCGAGACGTGGAGCGGCGTACCGTTCAGAGAGCTCGCAAGCGTCGTGGGTGTTTCACCGGACGCCCACTACGTCGACTTTCAGTCGTTCGACGACGATTACCACGAGAGCTGGGATCTCGAGAGCGCGATGCATCCTCAGACGGTCGTCGCGTACGGACTTGATGGCAAGATGCTGGAGCCGGCGCACGGCGCTCCAGCGCGCGTGTACTCGCCGGTCAAGCTCGGTTACAAGAACACGAAATACCTGACGAAGATCGTGTTCATGCCCAAGATGAACGGCGGGTACTGGAGCGATATGGGGTACGAGTGGTACGGCGGGGTCTGACTTCTTGGCGGCGTTTAGCCTGAAACTGAAACGGCAACTGAACACGCTGCCCGCTACCAGAAGCACAGCTGATAGCCATTAGCTTCACTGCGGTGCGTACTATCGAATTCGGGTCTTAGGGGGAGTCTGCCTCAATCTCGAATTAGCGTCCCCACCGCCTTGGCCCCGCCGGGCGGCGCCTCGAAAGAGGAGAACCTCTTTCAGGTACTGACGATTCATGAACGCCCCAATGATCAGGAGTGCGCTTCCCGCCAGCACACTGATCGTGGCCCAGCGCCAGGTATCCCGACCAATCAAAGCCGCCGCCATGCACAACGTGCCCATCGCGACGAGCGACTGACCAGCTTTGTGGGGCACTGCGCGCGTGCGGCGTCTACGTTCCCGGAGCGGGGCCACGCCGCCGGCTTGCCAGGCGTCGAGAAGTATCGTGAGTCCGATAAGCGCTACCAGGACTCCGAGTAGGATCGGGAGTTGTTCCAGCCTCATGGGAGTCTGGAATGCAAGAAGGGGGCGCGGATTGGCGGCGCTCAGGCGCCGGGTCAGCCCGCGCCTGTTATTTTGAAGCGATGAAAAGTCAGCTCGAGCGCGTACGCTCCACGACTATTCTCGCTGTGCGTCGCGACGGGCAGGTCGCGCTCGGTGGCGACGGGCAAGTCACCGTCGGACAGACCGTGATGAAGTCCAACGCCCAGAAAGTCCGCACGCTCCGCGGGGGCAAGCTGCTCGCTGGATTCGCTGGCGCGGCCGCCGACGCATTTACCCTGTTCGAGAAATTCGAGGAGAAGCTCGAGAAGTATCCGAGCAATCTCCCGCGCGCCGCGGTAGAGCTGGCGAAAGACTGGCGAAGCGACCGCGTCTTGAGACGTCTGGAAGCGCTCCTCGCTGTCACGGATCGGGAGCACGGATTCATCATCTCCGGCACCGGTGACATCATCGAGCCCGACGA
>DHJO01000066.1:7793-11238 GCA_002404375.1 Gemmatimonadales bacterium UBA4718
AACATCACGGTTCTGGAACCGAGCTGATGTCGTCGCCTCGCACGCAACAGGCCCTGGAACGACTCGCTGGACTGACGCCGAAGCAGATCGTCGAGGAGCTGGATCGCTACATCGTCGGCCAGGCGGACGCCAAGAAGGCGGTGGCGATCGCGCTGAGGAACCGCTGGCGCCGGCAGCGCGCTCCCGAATCGATTCGCGAGGAGATCTCACCCAACAACATCATCCTCGTTGGACCGACGGGCGTCGGAAAAACCGAGATCGCGCGCCGGCTGGCGCGTCTCGCCGGCGCGCCGTTCGTGAAGGTCGAGGCATCGAAGTTCACCGAGGTCGGGTACGTCGGNNGAGATCGAAATCGAGGTGACGCAGCAAACGCCGGTGATGTTCGACATGATGGTGCCGCAGGGCGCGCCAGAGGGAATGGACAACCTCTCGGAGATGCTCCAGGACATGCTGCCCAAACGCAAAAAGCGCAGGACCGTCAAAGTCTCCGAGGCACGGCGAATTCTCCTCGGCGAGGAGCTGGAGAAGCTCATTAACAAGGAAGACGTCACCGCTGACGCGCTGGAGCGCGTGCAGACGATGGGTATCATCTTCCTCGATGAAATTGATAAAATTGCAGGCCAACGTGGTCCCGCGACGGGCGGACCCGATGTCTCACGCGAGGGAGTGCAGCGCGACCTGCTGCCCATCGTCGAAGGCTCGAACGTGCAGACCAAGCACGGCATGGTGAAGACCGATCACGTCCTCTTCGTCGCCGCGGGCGCGTTCCACGTCGCGAAGCCGAGCGATCTCATCCCCGAGCTGCAGGGAAGGTTCCCGATTCGCGTCGAGCTTCAGTCGCTCACTGAAGAGGATTTCGTCCGCATCATGACTGAGCCGGAGAACGCACTCACGAAACAGTATTCGGCGCTCGTCGAAGCGGAGGGTGCGATGCTCGAGTTTACACCAGACGGCGTCGCCGAGATCGCCAGGATCGCCGCGCACGTGAACGACCGGATGGAGAACATCGGCGCGCGCAGACTGCACACCGTTATGACGACACTGCTCGAGGATGTGCTGTTCGGGCTGCCCGACAGCGGTGTAAAAACGGTGCGCGTCGATCGCGCGCTGGTGCAGAGCCGGCTCAAGACCATCGCCGACGACGAAGATCTGCGGCGGTATATCCTCTAGCGCGGAACGCCGCTTCTCATCTTCGACATAACGACGCCGTACGCAGCGAGATTCAGAATCAGCGCGATGCCCCCCAGCGCAAACTGAGTCGAGCGCGTAAGGCCCGCCGGATACAAGAGCGGCTGGATATAGTGCTGGATGAATCCGCCACTGTAGCCCGCCTCGCCGCCGCGCTCGCGAAATGAATTCTCCAGTGGCGTAAGGGGGCAGATCCAGCCTGTGAACTCGATCAGAACGCCCCAAATCGCGGCGGGAATGTGCAGCCACGCGAGCGTCGGCCACCGCGGCACGAGGAGCCCGCCCAGTACCACGAACAGAACGAATCCCAGGTGCAGCACGAGAACAGCGTCCGCGAGCGCACGGTAGATCACAGGACCTCCGCCAAGCCGACGCGGCGTCTCAATGAGGAAGTCGAATCGATTCCAGTCCCATCTTCCGCACGAGCGTCTGAAAGCGCGGATGTTGACGAAGAGGATCGACCACGGGATGGACTCCGAGGTACATCACCCAGCCACGTCTTTCGTCGACCGCACGCTCGCACCAGTCGATTGCCTGCTCGAATTCGCCGAGCCCGATGCCGACGGTCGCCAACTCAACCGGCGACACGTAATCGTGTTTTCTTTTTGCCAGCAGCTCGTCGCGCACCTGCAGCGCCAGAGTCTTGTTCCCTCCGCGAGCCAATGAGTAGGCGAGTGTCGCCTTCGTGTACGTGCTTCCGGGACTAGCCAGCTCGAGCGCCTCACGCAAAACCCGCTCGGCCTCCGCGTACTCTCCGAGCATGGTGAGGAGCAGTCCCTGAATGCGATAGCTCTCCTCCGCCGTGGGATTCATCGCGATTCCGCGGCTGAGATGGTATCGCGCCTGCTCGAACCTCCGCGCGTATAGATAGCAGTAGCCGAGGCTGCGGCGGACGGAGACGGATGCGGGATCATTCTCCTGCGCGGTGTGCGCTTCGAGCAGCGCTTCGTCGAACTTTCCCTGCGATGCAAGCAGGAAGGCGTACCACTGGTGCGCGGCTGCGTAGCGGGAATCCAGCTCTATCGCGCGCTGGAATTCTCTGACTGCGGCATCCGAATCCCAGTCGTAGATGAAGAGACTCCACGCCAGCGACGCGTGCGCTTCCGCGAGCGTATCATCCAGGGCAATCGCCTTCAGCGCGTAGAACTTTGCCTTCTCGTGGCCCTCGTGAACCGGGACGCTCCGGTAGTCGATCTGAAGCGAGTACGAGTCGGCCAACCCCGTGTACGCCAGCACGTAGGTCGGATCGAGGGCGATGGCCTCCTCGAAATACTTGATGCCTTCAATGATTCCTTCTGATGTGCGCTTGTTCCACGCGTACCGGCCGCGGAGGTACAGGCCGTAAGCCTGCACGTTTTCCGTGCGCCGGCTCGTTGGAGCAGGCGCGAGTGTCGCGAACGACGTCGAGCGAAGCGTCGTGACGATCGTGCGCGCGATCTCATCCTGAATGGCGAAGACGTCGTGCAATTTGCGGTCGTAGCGCTCGGACCACACGAGACGTCCGTCATCCGTGGATGAGAGCTGCACTGTGATACGAAGATTCTCTCCCGAGCGGCGCACCGATCCCTCGAGCACTTCGGAAGCCTCGAGCAGCGCGCCGATCGCGCGGACATCCTGAGCCTTCCCCTTCAGTGCGAACACTGACGTGCGAGACGCGACACGCAGTCCCTCCACTTTGGCGAGAGCGTTGATCAGCTCGTCGGTGATTCCGTCGCTGAGATATTCGTTGTCGGGATCGGGGCTGGAGTTCACGAATGGGAGGACGGCGATGGTGCGAGTCGTGGCGGCGAACGGTCGATTGGGCTCCAGGTGCGCGCGGGTCAAGGCTTCGCAGAAGTCGACGATGCTGGGGAAGCGCTGTATCGGATCCTTGGCCAATGCCTTCTCGAGCACCCTCTCGAAACCGGCGGGCGCGTCCGGACGCAGGATCCTGAGCGGAGGCGCTCTCTCAGTCACCTGCTTCGCCATCGTCGCCCGCGAGGTCGCTCCCTTGAACGGCGGCTCGCCGGCGACCATCTCGTAGAAGACGCACGCGAGACCATAGACGTCGCCCGGAACTCCGATGTCGGTCTCTCCCGACGCCTGCTCGGGACTCATGTACTCCGGAGTCCCGAGGGCGAACCCTCCGATCGTGATTGGCTCATCGACGGTCGAGGAGGCAATGTGCGCGATGCCGAAATCGGCCAGCAGCGCATGATCGTCCGCGAACAGAATGTTCTCCGGCTTCACATCGCGGTGCACGAACCCATTGCGGTGC
>DHJO01000066.1:11279-15978 GCA_002404375.1 Gemmatimonadales bacterium UBA4718
TCGCGATTGAGCCGGTCGCGCAGCGAACCACCGGGCAGGTACGGAGAGACGTAATAAAGTGATCCGTCCGATTCACCCGAGTCGATCAGCGGAACGATGTGTGGGTGCGACAGGCGCGCGGCGATGCCGATTTCGCGCAGGAATCTCTCCGCGCCAACCGAGGCGGCGAACTCCTGCTTCAGGACCTTGATCGCCACCTTTCGCTTGTGTTTTCTTTCCTCTGCGAGGTGCACGGTTGCCATGCCGCCCTGGCCCAGAAGGCGCTCGATCGTGTACCGATCGGCGAGCGTGTTGGCGAGAGATGCCGACGCGTCGCTCATAGCCGTAATATAGGCCCTGAGGGGGTAGCCGGCCTTCTATCCGCCGCGCTTGAAGAACTGCACCGCGCGCTCGTGTTTCTTCGCCGCAGCGAGACTCTTGAATGTGCCAAGATTGCGGCGGCGCCCCGTTTTCGGATTCTTTTTTCGGGAGTAGAGGCGGTACTGGCCCGATTTCAATTTGCGAATCATCTGCCTCCCGTTAGGTGTTGTAATCGCGGACTAGACGGGCGCGGGACCCCTGCCAGAACGGAATGCCCAGATCGCCATGCCCCCGGTAATCAGGAAGGCCACGCCCGACAACCACACAGGCACGGTGAACAGGTCGACCTGTACGGGCCAGCCGAGTACGGTGCGGATGAGCTGGACGACCGCCATGATCGTGAAGATGATTCCGGAGACGAGCTCGTAGCGACGCATGCCTGGTTCCTCCTTGGTTAGTGCTTTCTGTTCAAGCTATCTGCAACACCTGGGGCTTTTCGTCCGCCGTTCAGTATTCCGCCCCATGCTCGTAGTATCCGGTCAGCCACCCGGGAGGTCTCGATGGCGAGGAGCAGCTCGTCCTGGCGCGGGATGGCTACGGGCGGGGAGACAAACGGGAGGAACCCGATCCTTCTTGCCCGCACCCGGTAGACGCCGGACGCAGCGCGCAGCATTCGCGTTCCTCTCTCGGTGCTCAGTCCCTCGGCGACGACGCTGTCATTCGGGTCGAGCAGAGCCAGCAGCGCCCCGGAGATGGGAATGCCTTCGCTGGATTGGAGCCTGACCCGCAGCTCGGACTGCGCTGCTTGCGGCGACAGCGCGCAAAACGGGAGAAGGCTAACCAAAGAAATCGCGGCGAGAAGCGTGCGTTCGCTGCGATCGATGGTGAAGCATCCGCGACTCTGCGGAAGGATCATCGTGTCCTCGAGAGAGGGACTTCACACGGTGTTGCTATATTTCCGGCGCAACTCACGTACCGGTATTTCCGCGCAACTCATATATGCTTCGAAAGACGACCAAACAACAAGCACACCGGGATCTGCTGCAGATCACCGACTTTTCGGCTAAGGAGATCGACCGCCTGTTCTCGCTCGCCGAATCGATGCGCACCGGCAAGTACAAGAAGAAGCCGCTCGCCGGGAAATCGCTGGCGATGATCTTCATGAAATCATCCACTCGCACGCGCGTCTCGTTCGAGGTCGGCGCCTGGCAGCTTGGCGGACACGCCCTCTTTCTCTCTCCTCGTGACGTGCAGCTCGGACGCGGCGAGCCGATCGCCGATACGGCACGCGTTCTGTCGCGGTACGTCGACGGCATCATGATAAGGACCTTTGCGCACTCGGAACTCGAGGAGCTTGCCCGCTACGCCGACGTGCCGGTCATCAACGGACTCACGGACCTCGTGCACCCGTGCCAGGTTCTCGCGGACCTTCTGACCGTCAAGCAGCACCTCGGAGGATACAAGGGAAAGCGCTTCGCCTGGATCGGCGACGGCAACAACATGGCGAACTCGTGGCTCAACGCTGCGTACGTGCTCGGCTTCGAGCTGACGCTGGCGTGCCCAGAGGGCTACGACCCCAATCCGATGATCCTTCAGCGCGCGCAATCCAAGGCCAAGGTGACCGTCGTACGCGACCCTGCCGAGGCAGCCAACAAGGCGGACGTTATCAGCACCGACGTATGGGCATCGATGGGCCAGGAGGAAGAGCAGGCGGTGCGAGAGAAAGCATTCAAGGGCTATCGCGTCGATGCTGCGATCATGAAGCGCGCAAAGCAGGACGCGATCTTTCTCCACTGCCTCCCAGCTCACCGCGGGGAAGAAGTGGCCGCCGAGGTCATCGACGGACCGCAGAGCAGGGTCTGGGATGAGGCGGAAAACCGCCTGCATATCCAGAAGGCAATCATGGCAGTTTTGATGGGAGGGGAGAAACTCTGAAGGGTCGAGGTCCCATCACAAAACTGTCTTTCGAAATAGGTCTGTGAGAAGGGGTTAATGCCACCTAGGTGGCCGTAACTGCTGTTGAGCTTGAGCCGGGTGGTCGTCTTATACGTAACCCTCTCGATGAGAGTTACGATGCGCCGTTCCACTCGGTTTTCTGGCCTTTTAAGCCCTCTCAAAGCGGGTTTCGCCGGTGCTTTAGTCCTGGCGACGATCCTCTCTTGCTCCGATCGCACGACCGCTCCGATAGCGACGAATCGCGACCCGGCACTCGACGGCATCACCGTCGTCGTGATGCAGGTTGCGGATTCGCTCAAGCATTCCGCACAGCCCGCGCTGAGCTCGGTCGTCAGCGCTCCGCATATCGCCAATGACATGACCAGTGTTCCGGCCCCGGCCAGCTCCCTTTTGTTGGCCGCCGCAACCTACACGGTGTCCACGGTTCCTTTTGCGCCGGAGCCGGCCCCAGCCAAATTCCTGCTCGCCTGCGACGACTGCGTGGCCTACGACACCCCGATCGGCTTCGACTTCACGTTCTACGGCAACACCTACAGCAAGGTTCACGTCGCCTCCAACGGACTCGTCGGCTTCGACAGGTCCATAGGGAACGGCTGCTGCCAGGGCCACACAATCCCCGTGGATAGCGACATACCGTACAACAACCTGATCGCCATTGCTTGGACCGACCTGAACCCGGCTGCATCCGCCGGCGTCCGCTACGAGACGCAAGGCACCGCGCCCAACCGCAAGTTCGTCGTGCAGTGGAACGACGTTCCGGAATACTGGCAGGGCCCTGGTCGCGTAACCGCGCAGCTCGTCCTGGCCGAAGGCTCGAACGACATCACCATCAACACTTTTTCAAACACCATCGTTACCAATCCATATCACGTCGTGACGCAGGGCATCGAGAACGCCACCGGCACCGAAGCAGCCTTCGTTCCGGGAAGAGTGCGCTCGTACTTTGCTCTCACGAACGATGCAATCCGCTTCTCGCTGCCGCGTGCGAACACTCCGCCGGTCATCACGCCGCCCCCCAACCTCGAAGTCACGACGGCGCCATCGGCGCTTGCCGGCGCCAGCAGGCTCGCCTCGGTCGGCTCCGCCATTGGAACGTGCGCGGCAGTCGCAAACCCTGGCGTTGCCACAGCGACCGATGATGCCGCCGGCGTCACAGTAACCGGAACAAGAAGCGACGGGCTCGCGCTCTCCGACGCGTACCCGAAGGGCGTTACGACGATTAACTGGATCGCGACCGATGCGGGCGGCCTCACTGCCTCTGCATCGCAGACGGTCACAGTCGACGACAAGGAAAATCCGTCGGTCACTCCGCCGGCAGACATCTCCACACGTATCGATCGAACATTATCCACTGCAACGGTGGTCGTCGGCACTGCTGTCGCGGCGGATAACTGCCCCGACGTAAAAGTTGCCGGTGCCCGCGGCGACGGAGCGGACCTCTCGGCTCCATATCCGGTTGGTCTTACGATTGTCAAATGGACCGCGACCGACGCCTCCGGCAATACCGGTAGCGCCGATCAACAGATCACGGTGCTCGGCAACAAGCCGCCCGTCATCGCTGCCCCCATGAACCTTGTCTTCAATACGGACCCCGGCGTTTGCTCGGCGCTCGTAAGCGTTGCGACTCCGGTGGTCACAGATGACACCGAGGGAAGCACGATTGCTTCCCGGAGAAGTGACGGGCAGCCGCTGACCGCGGCGTTCCCGAAAGGCGTGACCACCATCACGTGGACGGCGACCGACGCTGACGGTGCTACATCGTCGGCGAGTCAGACCGTCACGGTCAACGACGGCGAGAAGCCGTCTATTACCAAGCCAGCCGATATATCGACTGGAAACGACCATGGACTTGCCTCGGCCGTAGTCGCCGTCGGTACGCCATCGGCCGCGGACAACTGTCACGACGTGAGCGTAAGTGGCTCGCGCAGCGACGGCGCGGCTCTCTATGCACCGTATAACGTGGGAGTTACAACGATCAACTGGATGGCGAGAGACGCTGCCGGCAACTCTGCGACCGCGACTCAGGCGATCACCGTCGTCGACGTAGATCCGCCGACGATAACCGTTCCCGCCGACATGAAGGTGGACGCAACCTCGCCGGGTGGCGCATACGTGAGCTACAACGCCTCGTGGAGCGACAACGTCGGCGTGACGAGCGGTTCATGCGCGCCTCTATCGGGTGCGATGTTCCCGATCGGGCCGACCACTGTTAAGTGCAGCGCGAGTGATGCTGCCGGCAACATGGCTTTCGGGAACTTCACTGTGACCGTCCTTGGACCCGCGGACCAAATGCTGAGTCTCATCGAGTACGTGTTGAGCCTGAACCTGCCCAACGGCACGACCAATCCGTTGGTAGAACAGTTGCGCGCAGCTATCCGCACGAATGACGCTCACATCTCGTGCGTCAAGATGCGCGATTTCATCTACGCGGACGAGAAGAATA
>DHJO01000066.1:16061-17240 GCA_002404375.1 Gemmatimonadales bacterium UBA4718
CCAGAAGTGATGAACACTCAGCATCAAGTGCGCTGACGCAGCGATATGATCCAGCAATAAGGGCGGGGCGCACGAAAGTGCGCCCCGTCTTTTTGTTGGCGCCCCCAGGCACATCCCCTCCCTCGGCATGTCTCGTGCAGCAGAGTGCGACATGGCGACCTCCAAGAAAATCGACGAACTGTACGACCTGATCGAAGGCATCGAGACGGCGATGTTCACCACGCGCCGGGCCGACGGCCTGCTCGTCTCACGACCGATGGCGACGCAGGAACGGATCGAAGGCGCGGACCTCTTCTTCGTCACCGACTCGAGCACCCACAAGCTCGAGGACCTGCAGCTCGATCCGCACGTCAACTGCTCGTACTACAACAACCGGACTCATGAGTGGGTCTCGGTCTCCGGCGTTGCTCACGTGTCGAGAAACCGGGCTAAGATCCGGCAACTATATAAAGAGGAGTGGAAGGCATGGCTCGGCGACCAGGGGGGAGATCGCGACGGCGGACCGACTGATTCCCGCATCGCCCTGATCCTCGTGGACGCCGACTACGCCTGCTACATGAAGGTCAACAAGGCCCGGCCGATAATCCTGTTCGAGGTTCTGAAGGGAATGGTGACCGGCTCTCGACGCGTCCCAGGCCAGGTGCAGGAGGTCACGGGAGCCGAATTGATGGATTAGGCAGGGCTTTTCCCCTCTTTCTGCCAAATTGTCACTGCGCCCCTCGAAATCGAGGGGCGCTTCGCACATATTGGGACCATTCTCTCCAATCAGGTCCCCTTAGCCAGATGTCTGAAGCAATCTCCACTGACGCCTCCCCCGGCCGCCAGGAAGACCACCGGGGTTCTTCGCTAGTCCCGGCCCAGCCGCTCAAGCGGACGCCCCTGTATGACGTGCACGCCGCCCTGGGCGCCAAGATCGTCCCATTCGCCGGGTTCGAGATGCCGGTCCAATATCCGACCGGGATCACCGCCGAGCACAAGGCCGTGCGCGAGAAGGCGGGTCTGTTCGACGTCAGTCACATGGGTGAGTTCATGATTCGCGGGCCGCAAGCGGTGGATTTTGTGAACTACATCACAACCAACGATGTGGCCGCCCTCAAACCCGGCGAGGCGCAGTACTCCACCATTCTTCGCGAAGACGGAACCATCGTCGACGACTGTCTCGTCTACCGCGCGGAAGAT
>DHJO01000066.1:17354-17650 GCA_002404375.1 Gemmatimonadales bacterium UBA4718
TTTCCGGATGCAACGCTCGAGAACATCAGCGACGAGATCGCGCTACTCGCCCTCCAGGGCCCGGAAGCCGCGCGAATTCTGCAGCAGCACACCGACACGGATCTTTCGCAGATCAAGTACTACGAGCACCGATTCGGCAAAGTCGCTGGTGTCGACGCTTATATCTCGCGCACAGGCTACACGGGCGAAGACGGATTCGAGCTCTACTTCGACGCCGGCGACGCAGTGAAGATCTGGAAAGCGCTTACTGCGTCTGGTGAAGTCACCCCCGCCGGACTTGGCGCGCGCGACTCGCT
>DHJO01000066.1:17712-19310 GCA_002404375.1 Gemmatimonadales bacterium UBA4718
GGGCGCGACGCTCTGGCGAAGCAGAAGGAGCAGGGCCTCAAGCGAAAGCTCGTTGGCTTCACCACCCCCGAGAGATCGTTTCCGCGGCACGGCTATCCGGTATTCGCCAAAGGGAAGCCGAGTGGAGAGGTGAGGAGCGGGACGATGAGTCCGACGCTGGGAATTCCAATCGGAACCGCGTACGTCCCGCTCGAATCGGCCGCTGAGGGATCTCCGCTGGAGATCGAGATCCGCGGCAAGCGCGTTCCGGCCGTCGTGCAGAAGATGCCGTTCTACAGGAACGGCAGCCGGCTTTAGCCGAGCCGACGATGGGGCATCTCGTGAAGGCTCTCGAATGCGTGTAGCGATGCTAACCGTGTCCGACTCCGTCGTGCGTGGAGAGCGCCAGGATGCATCCGGCGCGATCATCGCCGGCTGGGCGCGCGCGAGGAATCACGAGGTCGTCTCCGCCACGGCGTGCGCCGACGAAACCACGGAGATCGTTCGCGCGCTCATTCGCGCCGCCGACGTGGACGACGCCGAGCTGGTGATCACGACGGGGGGGACGGGTTTGTCGGAGCGCGACGTCACGCCCGAAGCGACTCGCGCGGTGATCGAGCGCGAGGCGGAGGGAATCGCCGAGCGAATCCGCGTGATCGCGCTGCCCAACTTTGCGCGCGCGGCGCTCGGACGCGGCGTCGCCGGTGTGCGCGGAAGGACGCTGATCATAAATCTTCCCGGATCGCCGGGCGGCGCGCGCGACGGGCTCGAGGCGATAGATCCGATCGTTCAGCACGCGTGCGACGTGCTACGTGGACGAGTGACAGAGCATCCGGCGGCGGCGAAGTGAGAGTTCTCATCACGCTCACCGACGTCGAGCCGGCGGTGAGGCTCAACGCGCTACTCGAGGGGGCTGGCACCCAGACAGCGGTGGTGTCTCCGCTCGACGACCTGCGTGGAGAGATCAAACGATTCAAGCCCGACCTCATAGTGCTCACCGGCGGACTGGGCGACGCGGGGGCGCTGCAAATCGTGCGCGACCAGCTGTGGAACGGAACGTCGCTTATTGGTCTCGCGGACGTCGAAGACCCGATGCTGCGCGAGCGCCTCCGCATGATGGGATTCGTCGATGTGTACGCGAAGCCCATCTCGGCGGACGATCTGTATCTGGCGGTGCGACGCGTGATGGATCGAAAGCGCCTCACCGAGGCGACGGGCCTGATCGGGCAGTCGGATGCGATCAACGAAGTGCTTCTCAAGATCGAGCAGATCGCGCCGGTTTCGAGCACGGTCATCATCGAGGGAGAGAGCGGGACGGGAAAGGAGCTGGCTGCGCAGGCGATCCATCGACAGAGCCCGCGGCGTGGGAAGCCGTTCATCGCCGTGAACGCGGGCGCGCTCCCGGAGACGCTGATCGAGAGCGAGCTGTTCGGGCACGAGAAGGGCTCGTTCACGGGAGCGACGGAGAGACGGATCGGGCGGTTCGAGCTGGCCGACACGGGCACGCTCTTTCTCGACGAAATCGGGGAGATTCCACCGTCGACCCAGGTGAAGCTCTTGCGGGTGCTGGAGGAGCGTAAGCTCACGCGTGTGGGGGGCACGACGCAGATCCCGATCGA
>DHJO01000132.1:0-2058 GCA_002404375.1 Gemmatimonadales bacterium UBA4718
GCGGGCGACTCCCCCCCGCTCATCTCGCGCCTGGTGAGGCGGCCACTCGTATTCTCGAAGAGCGCCAGTCTTCCGCCCCTGCCAGAACCGATGATGAGATCGTCCGTTCCGTTGCCATCGACGTCGGACCAGGTCACCCCGGGCCCCAGCTGACTGAGCTTGTTCGGGAGGAGAGGCTGTCGCGCATAGTCGTCGAATGCGGTCTCGACGTGGGTGTGATGCAGCATGTTCGAGACATCGATGAAGAGAGGCGGCGCCGAATCGGCGCGTTGAGCCGGTCCCGAGCTCTTTTCAGCGGCGGTGCGCTGCGGCTCACGGATCTCGTACTCCCGGTTCGCACGCACCCCAGGAAGAACCGTCGTTTGACCGTAACGCCATCGGACTTTTATGGTGAGGGTATCGGCTCCGGCGGTGGCGAACGCGTACAACGGATCAGAGCTGGAGAGGTACAGCCCTCCGACAGTGACTTCCTTCTGCTGCATCGGAAGCTTCCCTGCCAAAACCTGAATCTTCGAGCCCACCGCCTCGGTATTGGGCGCTGCGCCGCGGAGTCGCACCGCCACTCGACCCGCGGTCGCGTCGTTCCGAAATACGCCGGGCGCGCCATTGAGTCGGTTCGTGACGATATCCAGATCGCCATCGCCATCGAGATCGGCTGCCGCCATACCGTGCGTCACGGCCGGCTTTGATGCAAAGCCCCATTTCTCGCCGACTTCAGTGAAAGTGAGATCACGGTTGTTTCGGAACGCGACGTTTTTCAGCGGGAGCTTGGGGAACATCTTGAACTCCTCGTGCCATTTCTCACCCGTGACCGATGTCCTGATTCGTTCCCAGGTGTCCGAGTCCATCACGTCCCAGAGGTGCCCGGTGCCGATCAACAGATCTTCGTAGCCATCGAGATCCACGTCGAGAAATAGCGACGACCACGACCATCCTGATGCGTCGACACCGGCCTCGCTGGCGATCTCGGCGTACGTTCCATCGCCGCGATTCAGGAACATCGTGTTGCGCTGCATCTGAGGCCTGTCGTCGATGACGCCGATCTGCTTGGGAAGCGGCGTGTGTGTCGGTGACTGCGTCTTGCGCCTCCGGCTGTCGCGGCTCAGCATGTCGGCGACGAAGAAATCCGTGTTGCCATCGCGATCGATGTCGGAGAAATCCATCGCCATCGCTGAATTGCTGTTCGAGCGAAGCGCGAGGCGAGGGGCGAGGCGAAACGTCCCCTTGCCGTCGTTGATCCAGAACTGATCCGGATCCTCGAAATCGTTGCAGACGTAGAGGTCCGGATACCCGTCGCCGTTCGCGTCGAAGAAACGCGCGGTGAGACCGAAGCGGTCGGGCTCTTCGGCGAGACGTTTTCCGTCCTCGTCGAGAAATCGCCCCGACGTAAATGGAACGTGAGTGAATTTCCCGTGACCGTCGTTGAGGTAGAACCAGTCCGGTTCGGCCCGCTGCGTACGGACAACCGCGCCGAGATCCGGCCGCATCTCGACGCGGTAATGCTCGCGGAATCGCGGAGCGACCTCGAAATGGTCGCCCACCTTGCGCACGACCTGGTCGTAGTAGCGCTCCTGCGGAGGAAAAATGTCCAAAGCGTCCTTGGCCTTGTAATTGGCGATGTAAAGATCGACGGTACCATCGCCATCCACATCCGCGAACGTCGCTGTCGTGCTCCCACGGTGAGACGTGAGTCCCGCCGCATCGGTGACCTCGGTGAAGTGGCCATGTCCGTCGTTCAGAAACAGGCCGTTGGGGCCGCCGAGGGAGGTCACGAACAGATCGAGATCGCCGTCCCCATCGACGTCGACAAGGGTCGCTCCGAGAGTGTTTCGACCTCGGAGCTCGAGGCCGCTCTCGCGAGTGATGTCCTTGAACTTCCAGTTCCCGAGGTTCTTGTAGAGCGCGCTTGGGCCGCCCACCCTGGCGAGAAAGATGTCCACGAGTCCGTCGCCGTCGACATCTCCCAGTGCCACGCCGGAGCCGAGAGCGAGGTTGCGATTCAGAAGCACGGAGTCTTGCGGGACACTGTCGACGAAGTGAATGCCCAAGTCTTCCGCG
>DHJO01000132.1:2100-3637 GCA_002404375.1 Gemmatimonadales bacterium UBA4718
AAACCGGGATCAGGTTCGTGAACCCAATCCCGGTTTCGTCCGTTTGCGACTGCCTGCGCCTGCGAGCGGGTTAGCCGCTCTTCGAGATGAGCTAGATCTCTTCCGGCACCGCTACCGTCTCCGGCAGAACGAAGTCCGCATCCGAATCGCTCGCCAGTATCTCGGCGATCGATGGCTCGGGAGGAAGCTCCGGCGCCGGTGGCACCGGCGCTCCCTCGATCTCCACTTCCTGGTACCGGTACATGCCTGTTCCGGCCGGGATGAGGTGACCGATGATGATGTTCTCCTTGAGGCCGAGCAGCTCGTCCCGCGCGCCGCGGATCGCGGCGTCGGTGAGTACTCTCGTGGTCTCCTGGAAGCTCGCCGCCGAGATGAACGACTGAGTCGTGAGGCTCGCCTTGGTGATTCCGAGCAGGAGCGGCTCCGAGACTGCCGGAGCTTCCTTTTTCTTCTTCGCCTTGTCGTTCGCTTCTCTGAAGGTCTGCTTGTCGACGTGCTCGCCCTCGAGGAACTCGGTCTCACCGCTCTCGAGCACGCGCACCTTCTGCAGCATCTGCCGCACGATCACGCCAATGTGCTTGTCGTTGATCTTCACGCCCTGCAGGCGGTAAACCTCCTGCACTTCGTTGAGCAGATACTCCTGAACCGCGCGCGGTCCCTTGATGCGGAGAATGTCGTGCGGATTCACCGGACCTTCGGAGAGGCGGTCGCCCGCTCTCACCCAGTCACCGGCGTGCACGCGAAGGTGCTTGCCGGCCGCGATCTCGTACAGTTGACCCGGCTCCTCCGTATCCACCGGCGTGTCCTTCGGCACGACTCTGATCTCGCGCTTGCCGCGCTTGATGTCGCCGAATCTCACCTCGCCGTCGATCTCGGAGATCGTGGCTGGATCCTTCGGACGACGCGCCTCGAACAGCTCCGCCACCCGCGGCAGACCGCCGGTGATGTCGCGGGTCTTGTACGCCTCTCTCGAAATCTTGGCGATGATCGTTCCGGCGCCGATCTTCTTGCCGTCCTCGACCGTGAGCTGCGCGCCCACCGGAATCACGAAGTCTCTCAGGCGCTTTTCCTTGCCGCCTTTGGTCTCGATGATCTCGATGTGCGGGTGCAGCTTCTTCTCCTTGTCTTCGATGACCACGGTCTGGCGGAGACCGGTGAGCTCGTCGAGCTCCTCGGAAACCGACTCGCCCGGAAGCAGGTCGACGAAGCGGAGAGTTCCCTCGACGTCAGCGATGATCGGGTTCGTGTAAGGATCCCAGCTGAAGATGATCTGATCCTTCTTCACATCGTCGCCGTCCTTCACCATCAGAGTGGCGCCGAGAGGAACCTGGAGTCGCGCGCCAACAGATGCGTTGCGGTCGCCCGAGCTCTTGATCGTGAGCTCGCCCTCGTACGAAGTGACGATCTGCTGCTTCTCCGCATTCGTCACGACAACGAGTCTGTCTCCGTATTCGATCGTTCCCGCGACCTTCGACTTGCGTGCCGTCTGCTCGGCGATGCGCGCCGCGGTTCCACCGATGTGGAAGGTGCGGAGCGT
>DHJO01000087.1:0-6806 GCA_002404375.1 Gemmatimonadales bacterium UBA4718
GCGCGGTGACTTCTCCGTTGAGACCGTCGATACCCGGGAGGACCTCGTTCCCTGTCCGGCTCGCGCTGATTTCGAGCGGCTCACGTCTGCCGTCCCGATGTCGCTTGCTTCGCGGATTTCTCGTGCTGTTTGTGCGATACCTGCTGGATCCTTTCCCCATATGTGGTGGCGTCGTTGAACGCCCGCGAGAGCGCGTGTCTCGTCTTGGGATCCACCTTCGGCCTGTCGAGCCAGAAGATCTGTACGTACGTCGATCCGATCAGGCCGACTCTCCATTCGCGTCCGCGATGATCCCGCAGCGCGAGAGTGTTCGCCTTGTGCGCGGAATCGTAGTGCGAGACGACGTCGTATCCGTCGTGCCGCCATCTGCGGTTCACGAGGCCGCCTTCTCCCACCGCTTCCTGGACCGTCGTGTCACGCAGCATGTGGTCGAAGGCGACTGCTTTCCCGTTGCGAAGATCGATAACCGCCCGCGTGGTGTCGTCGTCACCGCTGTCGTCGGCGCGCTCGATCGACACGCGGTGTTCGAGAGCGACATAGGGACCGAGTACGTTGAGGACGTCCGTCTCTCCGACCGCGCTGATATCGACGTCGTCGTCGGGGTCGTCCTCGGGTCGCAGGAGCCGGGCGCGCGGATGCTGCTGGTGGTACGCGTCCGACATGCGGACTATCGTCGTATCGTCGTAGATGACCGCGGAGTCCCCTGTTGCCAAGTCGCGGCGGAACACGCGCTCGCCGCTGAACAGCGCTTTCGGGAACGAGCGGTCGATCTCACTGACGAAGATCTCGTAGTAGCGGCCGCCGGTTCGTGCGAGAATCAACGGCGACCCACGGATGCGGACCCCCGAATTGTCGCTTCGTACCCAGTACGTCTGATCTCCGGCGGATACCAGGAATTCGGCGGTGGGCGGTGGTGGCGACGGCAGGGCGCACGCCCCGAGCGCGAGGGCGAGGGAGAGCGGGACCAGAAAAAGCAGTCGGGGATATCGCATTGCAGCGAAATATACCGGATTCAGGTACAGCGTTTCTCGCTGGAGCTATTAGATTCCAGCGTTCCCGTCCTACCTCCAGACAACAGAATGTCCCTGAACAAGTTCACTACCACGGCGCTCGCGGCGGCAGCAGCGATCGCGTGCTACGGCGCGTACGATGCATCGGCAAAGACGACCGCCAACACCGCATCCGTCATCGCGCGCGCCGATACGGACACCTTAGTCCGCGCGCGCGTGCCCGCGTCCCTGCACCCAACTCCGCCGGTGCTGGATTCCCTCATCAAAGGCGAGCTCCCCGTGCGCGGTTTGTACGTCTTCCGCTTCGCTGCCAATCCTCGACGTATGAAGAAGCTCTTGGCGATAGCGGATTCGACCGAGATCAACGCCTTCGTCATCGACGTGAAGGACGAGTTTGGTCTCAACTTCAATCCCACCGATCCACTCCTAAAGAAGAACGCGGGCACGCAGAGCAAAGCTACTCATCTCGCCGAGGTCGTCGACACGATCCGCGCGCATGGAATTCTCCCGATCGCTCGCATTGTCGTCTTCAAGGACTCGGTCACCGCGCGAAACAATCCCGATCACACCATCAGAAAAGCCGACGGCTCGCCTTGGCGCGACAAGAAGGGACAGACGTGGGTGAACCCGTACGCGAACGCGATCTGGGAATACAACTTTCGCGTCGCTGAGGAGGCGATAAAGATGGGATTCGGCGAGATCCAGTTCGACTACATCCGATTCCCCGAGCCGTACAAGAGTCTGCCGCAGCAGGTATTCCCGGAACAGAAAGGTCGGACCAAGCCCCAAGTCCTTGCCGAGTTCCTGAGCACCGCGCGCGCTCGCTTCGCGAAGCTCGGGGTGAGAACGACGGCTGACATCTTTGGCCTCGTCACCACAGTCGGAGGCGCGCTGGAAGTCGGCCAGAAATGGGAGCCGATCTCCCAGTCCGTGGACGCGGTGTTGCCGATGGTCTATCCGTCGCACTATCCGCCTGGCTCGTTCCAGCTGCCGCATCCGAATGCGGATCCGTACGACGTGATCCATATTGCGATCTCTCGCGCGCGCGAGCGCGACGAGAAGCTAGGCATCAAGGGCGAGCACGTTCGCCCGTGGCTGCAGGCGTTCAGCATTGGTCTGCCGAAGTACGGCGCGCACGAAATCGAGGAGCAGAAGCGCGCGGTCTACGACTCGGGCTACGATGGCTGGGTTCTGTGGGAGCCGGGTACGCGGTACGACAAGTTCATTCCTGCGTTCGAAAAGACGTTGGTGTCGAGGAAGAAAGTGCCGCCTGTTCCAAGACCGGCCAATCGGTTGGACTGAACAGCAACTGCAACGGAACGGGTGCGAGTTGTCAGTAGCGTAGTTGCCAGTGATCGGTTCACAACGTCGGGACGCCCTGTGGCTTGAGGCACAAGCACTTGCTTGTACTCTGAATGGCGCCAGTGAAGTCCTGACGTAGTCAACTATCAACTGGCCACTCTGCCGCTAACAATTCGCACCCGTTCTGTTGCCGTTCTGTAGGTCCCGGACTCGACTACTATATTATGCCCGATGACGACCACCGTCTCCGTCTCCGGCATGACCTGCGCCCACTGCGTTCGCGCGGTGTTCACATCCCTCGCGGGAGTGCCGGGGATAAAGCGGGCTGATGTTACCATCGGTCAGGCGGTCATCGAACATGACGGCACCGTAACGACCGAACAAATCCGCGACGCGATCGCGGTCGCGGGATACACAATCGGTGATACGAGGGACGATCGCCGTACTCTTCCTCTCGCGCCATGAAGACACCCCCGCATAACAAGCGCGTAGAGGAAGTCGAGGAGCCGTCCATCGCCGCCCTCATGGGGCCGGACATCCTCGTGATGCTCGAGGAGAGTCCCGAAGCAATCGCCGCCGAGACCGAGGAGCTACACCCGAAGGATCTGGCCAACGTAGCAGAAGGACTTCCTCGGGAGATGGTGGCGCCGTTCCTGTCAGCGCTCCCGGTGGAACGCGCGGCCGATGTTCTCGAGTACCTGAACGAGGATCTCCGCACCGAGGTTCTCGAGACGATGAGCGCCCGTCAGGCCGCCGAGCTCGTCACGGAGATGACTCCGGACGACCGCGCCGACGCGCTGGAAGACCTCGAGGCCGAGAGCGCCGAGGAGATTCTCTCCGAGATCCCGACGGCCGAGCGCGTCGAGACGGAGAAGCTGCTCGCCTACGAGCCGGACACCGCCGGCGGTCTGATGACGACGGAGTTCGTCTCCGTCTCACAGGACACTCCGGTTGACGAAGCTCTCGCCGCGGTGCGTCGCATTGCGCGATCAGAGCGGCGCGAAGCAATGAATACGATCTACACCACCGATTCGGCGGGCCGCGTGCAGGGCGTGATGTCGCTTCGCGAGCTGCTCGCCGCGCCAGACGGTGCGAAGGTTTCGGACATCGCCTGGGAGGAAGTGCAGACCGTACTGGTGACGGCCGATCGCGAAGAAGTCGCTCGATTGACGCGCGAGTACGACCTCGTCGCGGTGCCTGTCGTCGATGACAACGGCGTGATCCAGGGAGTCGTCACGGTCGACGACGTCATCGACGCACTTGTGGAAGAGCACACCGAAGACGTGCAGCGCTTCGGCGGAATGGAAGCGCTCGACGAGCCTTACACGCAGATCGGATTCTTCTCTATGATCAGGAAACGCGCGCCGTGGCTGGCGGCACTTTTTCTGAGCGAGATGCTGACGACGACAGCGATGGGTCACTTTCAGGACGAGCTCGCGAAGGCGGTCGTGCTCGCGCTCTTCATTCCGCTCATCATCAGCTCGGGCGGAAACTCCGGATCGCAGGCGACGTCGCTCATCATCCGCGCGCTCGCGCTCGGGGAGGTTCGACTGCGAGACTGGTGGAAGGTCGCGCTGCGAGAGCTGCCGTCGGGACTCATGCTCGGCGCAATTCTGGGTGTGCTGGGCATTACTCGTATTCTGCTCTGGCAACATCTCGGCATCGGCCAGTATCCGCATCCGAATCTGCTCGCGCTGACGATCGGAGTCGCCCTGATGGGCGTCGTGACATTCGGGTCGCTCGCGGGTTCCATGCTTCCGTTCGTTCTGCAGCGACTGGGCTTCGATCCGGCGAGCGCATCGGCGCCATTCGTGGCGACGCTCGTCGACGTTACAGGCCTGTCGATCTATTTCTACGTCGCGCTTCTGATTCTTCGCGGGACACTCCTCTAAGCATTCGAGATCTCTTCGCCGGTCCGTCGGAGGGGATCCTCCTTCGGCCGCTCCTCCTCGTCAGACCGCCGGCGCCGCGACCGACACATCTCGATTGGGAGGGAGGTGAGGGCGTCCTCGTAGGCGGCATCTCGCGTAGCAAGAGACTCGCGCGAGTAGTTGCAGTTTGCGCGCGAGGCTCGATGCGTGTAAGCGAGTAGCCGCTGAAGAGGATGCCCTCACCGGCCGACCGCGCGAGATCTCGAGACGCACGTCGAGGAACTCCGCGAGGGTCCAACTGCGCACAAACAGACGGCGCGAATGCGTTGTAGCGGAATTCTATTTGCGGACCTACGTTAGCTGCGTCGCGGGTTCGCAGGCGGCGTACGGCTTGTCCCTCTCAAGGAGATGCGCAGAATGACAACCACGCTTCAGAAGATCGCGGGTGTGTTCGGAATCATCTTCATTCTCGTGGCGGTGCTGGGCTTCATCTCACCCGGCGGACTTGTAATGGCGATGGCCCCGACGACAGGAATGGTGCTCGGCGTATTTCCGGTGAATCTGCTGCACAACATCGTTCACGTGCTGTTCGGGATCTGGGGACTGATCGCTTCACGCACCTGGGCAGGATCGAAACAGTTCTTCACCGTCGGCGGAATCATCTACGCCATAATCACAGTCGTGGGTTTCCTTTCGCCGACAGGATTCGGGTTCATACCGCTTGGCGGAGCTGACATCGGGCTCCACGCTGTTCTGGCGATCGCTATGCTCGGGATCGGGTACACCGCCAAGGCGGCTCCCGCGGCTACTGTGTAGCGCCGACTGTCGCGGTAGCGGGATCGGTATCCAGAACGGCGCTTCCACTTCCAGTGGGGCGCCGTTTTGCTTTGTCGACATCCGCCATACTCGACACGATTCCCTGCTCGAGCCACGCGTGCTCGCCACGCAGGACCTCCATCGCAACTTTATAAAGCGTCGGATCATTGGCGCCAAAGAGCTGATCGAAGTGGTTCTTAATGCGGTCGCGCGCTTCGAGGCAGAAGGCGTCGGCGAGCGTCACCGCTTCGGGTCTTCCCTGCTTTGACAACATCTGCGCTCGCGAGCACGCCGCTGACATGGCGAACAGCTCGGCGCCGATGTCCACCGCTCTGAACAGCACCATCTGCCTGCGCTCGAGCTTGGGACCGAACCGCACCATGGCGTGGAAAATCGACCTGCCCAGGTGGCGCGTGGTGCGCTCCACGTAGCGGACGTGACGAGCGAGCTTTCCGAACTCGCCGTATCGCCTGAATCTCGCCGTGTTGAGCCAGCGCGATGGGTACCAGGTAAGATAGAAAGGAGTCGCGTTCGCCATCGCCGAGAGTTTTTCTTTGAACGACGACTCCGGGTTGACGATGTTGAAGGCGAGCTTGAAGTGGTGATCGACCGCTTCGCGCGCGATGAAGAGGCGCATGATCTCCGACGATCCCTCGAAGATGAGATTGATCCGGAAATCGCGCATCACTCTCTCGACAGGAATCGCCGGCTCACCGCGCCGGGCGAGCGACTCCGCCGTCTCGTAACCTCGACCGCCGCGAATCTGCAGCGTGTCGTCGACTATCCGCCACCCGGCTTCCGTGTTGAACAGCTTGGCGATTGCCGCCTCGAGACGGATGTCGTAGCCGCCCTTCTCATATAGCGCCGCCGACAGCTCGGCCACCGATTCCATCGCAAAAGTGTACGCCGTCATCCGCGCGATTTTCTGCGCGACTGCTTCGTGCTTGCCGATGGGCTGGCCCCATTGTACACGCTCGTTCGCCCACTTGCGGGTGATGGATACCATCTGCTTTCCCGCGCCGGCGCATCCGGCGGGAATCGTGAGGCGCCCCGTGTTCAGAGTGATGAGCGCCAGCTTCAGCCCTTTGCCTTCTTCCCAGAGGATGTTCTCTCGCGGGACTTTGACGTTGTTGAACCGGATGACGCCGTTCTCGATCGCCTTGAGCCCCATGAACCGGAGTCGGTGCACGACTTCGACACCGGGCATCGACGACTCGACGATGAAAGCCGTGATCTGCTTCACCGGCTTTCCCTTGATCACCTTCTCCGGCGTCCGCGCCATCACCACGAACAGCTCGGCGCGAGTGCCGTTCGTGCACCAGAGCTTCTCGCCATTGATGACAAAGGATTTTCCATCCGCCGTCGGCGTGGCGGTACAGCGCATGTTGGCCGGATCGGAGCCGGCGTCGACTTCCGTGAGCGCGAATGCGGAGATCGCACCCTTGGCGAGACGCGGAAAATACTTTCGCTTCTGCTCCTCGGTGCCGAACAGCTTGAGCGGTTGCGGCACTCCGATCGATTGGTGCGCGGACAGAAGCGCTGTAAGCGATCCGTCTTTGGACGTCACCAGCTCGATCGCGCGAATGTAACTCATCTGCGACAGGCCCAATCCGCCGTATTCCTTTCCGATCTTGATTCCGAACGCTCCCATGTCGCGGAGCTCCTGAATCAACGACTCCGGAATCTCACCGGTGCGATCGATCTCTTCCGAGTCGACGCGCTCCATGAAGCTTCGCAGGCGATCCATAAAGGGCTTGGCCCGCGCTTCTTCGGCGGTGTCTGCCGGCGGATGCGGGTGGATCAGATC
>DHJO01000087.1:6882-22378 GCA_002404375.1 Gemmatimonadales bacterium UBA4718
TCAACACGCGGCGGAGCGCTCGGAGACGAGGCCGAATCAGTCAGAACGACGTAATAATTCGCGATAGGATATGGGAGCACCTTCGCGAGCGCTGGCCGGTCCAGGCGACGGAACGACCTTGGCCGCGCGGGATTGGGCGGGTCAAACGGACCCTTCGTTGGGAAAGTCTCGACGAATCCATGTCCATTGAGAGCGCCGGCCTCCTGCCATGGTTGGGTCTCGATGGTCGTGCCGTCGGCCGCATAAACCCACCCGCGGTTGACGAGCACCGCGGTGTCCTTCCCGTTCCGCAGCAGCGGCGTCAGGATGTTGACGCCCGGAGATCCGTTCCGCCCACGGAGCGTGTAGATGATTTCCTGCGGGTAATCGTAGCTCCCGCTGATGTGAACCCTGCGGAAGTGTGCGGCGGCGGTATCACGCGGCAGCGAGTCGATGTCTACTTCTGGCGCGAGCCGTCTCGCAGCGAGGAGGTCGTTCGCGCTCTGTCGCTCCCGAAGTCGTCGGATCTGCCAGAAGCCGAGAAAGATGAAAATGATCGCGAACGAGATCGCGAGGATGCTGAGGATCCATTTCCTGAGACTCACCCGGGAAATATCGCTCTGGTGGATGAACTGCCGCTCGGAGCGAATCCGGAGCATTCGGCCCTTTTCCGAAGCATCCGTGTTAACCCTTCGTCCTGGATGCCTAAGCGAGCGCTCGAAGCATCGTTAGAACAGCGACATCTGCTCGCCGAGCAGATCTGGATCCACCGGACTCTGGCCCAATCTAACCTGGAGATCTCGCGCCGTCGCCGGGCTATGTCCTGAAAAAGTGTTCGCCACGTACCCATATATATGCGACACCTTCTCCGACAGATTCTCGATCGCGTCGGACCATAGATCGATCTCTGGCGAGCGATCAACCTGCACCCGCGAGTAGTCGACCAGGTCGCGGTTTGGGCCCATCCATCTGATGTACGCGAAGTCCGCCGTTGGACGTTCGGCGAGCCCCAGCATCAGCTTGCGCGGAATCCATCGGCCATCGCTTAACGCGAGGGCAATGTTGTGCTCCCCGAGCAACGCCAGCACTCCATCCGTGATCCAGCCGCGGTGCCTGAATTCGATCGCGATTCGAAGATCCCTGGGAGCCCGCCCGATGAAATCGACGAGAGCCGGTAGCTCACCCGGCTGGAAATCGGGCCCCATCTGGACGAGCACCGGCCCGAGCTTGTCGCCCAGCTCCCGCGCACGCTCGAAGAACGCCTCCGAGGCGCCGGTCTCGTCGCGCAGCCTATGCTCGTGGGTGATCTCCTGGGGCATCTTGAGCGCAAACACGAATCCCTTCGGAGTGCGATCGACCCAGCTTCGTATCGTCGTCGCGGCCGGGGACGCGTAGAAGGTGGAATCCACTTCGACCGAATCGAAAGCGCGCGCGTAAACGGTGAGAAAATCGGACGGCCGCGTGCCCGTCGGATAGAACGGCCCGACCCAGGCGTCGTAGTTCCAGCCTTGCGTGCCGATGTGAATCTCCGCGGACATGGCGTTCAATCGGAAGCCGCGAAGTCCCGATGTCAAGTCGGGAAAGCATTACCCATGTCTCGCGCCGGCATTAGTTCTCGCGCCCGAGGGTCGCGCTTGGCGATTCCCTGAATGAGAGGGGGCGACAACAAAGTCGTCAGGAGCACCATCAGCGTGATCGCCCCGAACAGCGAGGCATCCAGGGCACCGATCGCAAGTCCGGTTTGGGCCACGATGAGCTCGACTTCGCCTCTGGGAAGAATCGCGGTCCCGATGAGCGCCTTGTTCCCCTTGAACCACACCGGCACATACGCAGCGATGAGTTTCCCCGCCGCGCCCGCCACCAGCAACACGAGGGTGATCAACAACGTCCTGGGCTCGGCGAGGGCACGGACGTCAACGGACGCTCCGACGGACGCGAAGAAGATTGGCGTCAACAGGCTGCCTATCGCGCCCGCTGCGCGCTGGACATCGTCGCGCTGGTCAATCCGGTTGAGCAGGACTCCGGCGACAAATCCTCCGACGATGATCGCAGACCCCAGCAGGCCGGCCAGAGCTGCGAGAGAAAACGCGAACGCCACACCCATGACGGCGATTGTCGTTGGTGAACGGAGACGCTTTGCTGCGTGAAACAGCGGCGGTACAAGGAGGCTGCCGACGACGATCGCGACCGCTACAAATCCGAATGCGACCACGCTTGTCCGCGCCACGCCGCTCGTGGTTATGGCGACACCCGCGGCGAAACTTCCGATTACCGAAAGGATCACCAGCCCGATAATGTCGTCGAGAACGGCCGTCCCCAGCACCACCTGCCCTTCCTCGGTCTGGAGAAATCCCAGCTCTGCGAGAACCCGTGTGGACACGCCTATGGAAGTCGCCGTCAACGAGGCAGCACACACAATCGCGGCCAGTCTTCCGACTCCCATAGCCGATAGCGCTGCATAGCCGAGAACAAAGGGGAGCGTGACGCCCGCTACTGCGATAACGGTTGCCGTCCCTCCAACGCGGGTCAGCGCGCGCAGATCCGTCGCCAGCCCGATCTCGAAAAGGAGGATCAACAGGCCAAGCTGGGCCAGGATGTGAATTCCCACATTTGCAGGATCGAGTACGCCGAGAACGGAAGCGCCTAGCACCACTCCGCCGAGGAGCTCGCCAAGTATCGCGGGTTGTCCAAACTTCTCCGCGAGCACGGAAAGAACCCGCGTCGTAACGAGAGCGGCTGCGACTACCAGCAGAAGATGAACGAACGAATGAGTGTCGGTCATCGGTATGTCTCGAAGAACCCGGTCCCGCTGCCGATGAGCGGCTGTCCCTCAATGCGACCGGAGATCCGCGCCGTCCCCTTCATTTGAATGAAATACGGGCGGGCCTTCTCCGTGCCAAGGGGATCACCGCGCTCTCCCTCCGTTGCGGTCTGAGGGCGAGTATCACTGGCGATAGCGTCTTCGATCGATATGTCCACTCTCAGGGTGTCGTCACCACGGATATCGGAGAACCGCGCGCGCGAAGGAACATGCAGGACCGTGGCTCCGGAGCGAATGGTCCGGGTGTCTTCGTAGGAGATGAACTTTGGTCGGAAGACGGCGCGGAATCCGAGGGAGTCGATCACATAAACGAGCAACGGCGGGATTGACGCGGTACTGTCTGGCGCGAAAACCCTTCCGTAAAGAAACGCGTACTGTCCGGCGCGCGACGCGCCCCAATCCCAGGTCACACCGCGCCAGACTCCCCAGTTGTGATCGTGATACGATTGCACGTCGGTGAGCTTTTCACACTGACCGTCGACACACAAGACTCCAGACGCGGACGCGCGCAGCGCCGGAACCGTGTAGCCAGAAACAAAGCCTCCAGAGCCCATGGCAACGCCCGGGAAATAAGCGAACGGCGCTGGATGCACGACCAGCGAGATGTCGGCGCCGCCGGCCCTCGCGCGTACTTCGTAGTCACCACTTGGCAAAACAGTCACGTGCGACTCCCCGAAAACCAGATTCGCATCCGTCGTCGAAAAGCGCACTCGCGATCGATCGAGCGTTGCGCCGAAGCGGCGCGTCGCTCCGTTCTCCTCGCGCAGCGTTATTCCGACCTTGCCTCCCCATTTGGTGCCCCCACCAGTGACGTCACCACCGACGATGAAGGAGATGAACGCCCACCGCTTGCCGCTCTCAGACAACACGTTGAAGTAGTGCCATTCGGCCCACGTATCCCTGTTGGCAATGCTGTCGCCCGGCAAATGAAAATGATCGATCTCGTGGCGAAGCTCCGCCGGTGTGGGCGCGACTGAGCGACGATCGCCTTCGTCATTCTCCCACTTTCCCTCCGCGATCTCCGGCGCGGCGCCGACTGCGACTGTCGCCGCCGGAATCTCGCCGCTCGCATGCACAGGGTACTCGCGACCGTCGGCTGTCCGAAGGTATAGCAGCCTCCCTTCGATCTGCGGTGCGACGGCCGAGATCTCATTTCTGTACCGGGGAGACGCGAACAGCTGCCGATACAGAAACGACGCGTGATCGATCGAGAAGAAAAGCCCGCCAATTCCTCCAGTCTTCATCACTTCCACATCGAGTCCTTCTGGAAGGACCGTGATCGACCCACCGCCGACGAGCTTCTCGTTGCGAGCCTGGGACAGCATCGCCTCGCCGATCGAGAGCAGCACGATCATCACCGCGACCCCCACGCCGTAGCCGAAGAAGAGAAGGACTGACCGCCAGGGTCTATAAGCAATGTTGCGAAACGCGAGCTGCGCGATCATGCGTTCACTATCCTGCCGTCCCGCATGTGCACGTTGTGTCGCGCCGCGTTCGCCAGATCCTCGTCATGCGTGACCACGACGATGGTCGTTCCGTCCGAGTTGAGACGTTGAAACAGCGAGATGATTTCTGTGCCCGTTCGCGCATCGAGCTCGCCCGTCGGCTCGTCGGCCAGAAGCAGTGCCGGATGATTCGCCAACGCCCGCGCAATCGCTACCCGCTGCTGCTCACCGCCGGACAGCTCCGACGGACGGTGCCGCTCACGAGAGCTCAGGCCAACATACGCAAGGAGCTCCCCCGCTCTCGCGTCCCTCTCCTCGCGGCGTAGCTTCGCCTCGGCCATCGGGAGCGCGACGTTCTCGAGCGCCGACAGGATTGGCATCAGATAGAACCGCTGAAACACGAAGCCGATGTTGTGCAACCGAAAGGATGTCGCCTCGCGATCACTCATGGCGTCGACCCGCTTCCCAGAGATCGTCACGGTTCCTGACGTCGGCTGATCTATGACGCCGATGAGATTGAGCAGTGTGGATTTGCCGCATCCCGACGGCCCGACGATGGCCACGTAATCGCCGCGCTCGACGTCCAGCGACACTCCCTGGAGCGCATGCACCCGCTCGGCGCCAAGCGCATAATCGCGACGGACGTTTCGGAGCGATACGATCGGAGCCGAATCGGCAATCACGCGATTGCCTCGCGACGCAGCGACTCGGCAATGGGAAGCGAAGCCGCGCGCCACGCTGGATAGATTCCCGCGAAAATTCCGCTGCCGACCAACAGGCCGAGCGCCGACCACGCCGCGCGAGGCTGAAAGAGAAAGAAATCGATCGCCATCGGCAGACCTGGAAACGCCGAAAGGATCGAGTTCAGATATCGCGCGGTGACCAGCCCCAGCGCGAGTCCGATGATCGCTCCGACCACACTGATCGCGACGCCCTCGATCACGATCTGCTGTACCACATGCGCCCGCGATACGCCGATCGCGCGCATCACCGCGATCTCTCCCGCCCGCTCGTTCACCGACACCGTCACCAGCGTCGTCACGAGAAGGAATCCGACGAACAGACTCACCGCCCCCAGAATGAACGCGAGCTGCCGGAAATAGCTGAGCCGCTGATCCACCTCCTGGATCGCGGTAGCGACCGAGATAGCGGTCACGCCCGGGATTTGGGTCGCAATCCAGTCTCGAACGCTGTCGGGGTTCGCTCCCTTGCGGACGCGCACCATGAAGAGAGATGCGCGGTCTCGCCGCGCTCCTCCGCCCAGCGCCTCGAGGGTCTCGCGACGGACCGCGGCGGCCGGCTGTTCCGTAGCGCCGTAGATGAAACGCGCCTTTCCGGTGAGCACCAGCTTTCGCTGCCCCGAATACGTCCGCGTCTGTGGATCGTAGCCGGCTGAGACGTTCAGCGTATCCCCGAAGCTCGCGCGAAGCTTCTTCAGCAGATAATCGTTCGCCACGATGGCGTCAGGAGTTGTGATGTCGCGGCCCGACAGAAATTCGTAGTCGCCCTGAACCGTTGGATCGACGCCGAGCACGGCCGCGCTGACGTCGCGTGCGCCGACGGGGATGTGTATTGACCCTCCAAGAACGGGGCTGATCTCACGGATGTCGGGATTGCTTCGAAGAACGCCGGTGATCGCGCTGACTCCAGGAATCGTCGCGTCGGTGTCGAAGGGAAGCGTGCCCTTTGGAGCAAGCCGTATATCGAAACCCTGCGACAGGAGCAGCTCGCGAAACGACTCACGCATCCCGGTCGCGAGCATCACCATGTCCAGCAGCATCGCCGTCGCGACTGCGACACCGAGCACGGCCAGCATAGTGCGCGCGCGATGCCGGATGAGCGAAGCTTGCGCAAGTGCAACTCTCATTCAGCGCCCGAACAGAGCGAGCGGCGGAGTCCGCACCAGCCGCATTGATGCGAGTACTCCCGCTCCGATCCCGAGTACGAGCGAGAGCGACACCGCCAGCGAAATGATCGGCGGCGTAATGATGGAGAAGTAGAGAGGCGTGCGGTACAACGCCTGGTAGTGCCAGTTGACGAGGAATGACACTACCCAGCCCAGCGCCACGCCGAGCATGCTGCCGAGCACTGCGACGACCGCGGCCTCGACGATGATTGATCGCACGACGGACGATCGGGAGATTCCCAACAGTCGGAGCGCAGCGATGTCGCGTCGGCGTTCCTCGACTTTGAGCACCATTATACAAAGCAGAAAAACGGAGCTCGCGACGATCGTGATGACGCCGATTGCGCGGTGAAACCGGCTCACCACCTGAAATGTTCGCGATGTCTCGACCGCGATGTCACGCGAGCGATAAGCCCTGAACCCGAACGCGACATGATTGATGCGCTGAAGAGTGAGGTCGATGTCCGCTGAAGGACGAGTCGCAATGGCGAAGCGATCTACGCGATCCCCGTATCCAGAGATTCTCTGCAGCTGGTCCAGATGCATTCGCACCACGAAATCCCCGCGCGCTACCTGGGAGGGATCGGCTCCTCTCCTTAGGATCGCTCCAACAATCACCGACTCGGCGGGAGCCGAAGGATCGGGTTGCGCGGAGATGGCTACGCGGTCCCCTACCTTTAGATGCGCTTCAGCCGCAAACGCTTCATCAATTGCGATCGTTCGTTGCGATGGCTGGGGCGCCTGAAGGAACAGCGCAAACACGAGGAAAGGAAGCAGCACGCCCGAAAGCTAGCCGCGCCTCCCACCCCTGTCTGCCAGTGGTGCGATGAGCACGTTGGCGGCGAGCGCAGGTCCGATCGACAACTCCTGTCGTCCAACCGAAAGCGTGATCGGCCCATCATAAGGCGCGCGCGATTTCACCGTGACTTTCTTCCCCGGCAAAATCGAAAGCTCGGCGAGGTATCTCAGCATCTCCGGATCCTCGTCCGACACTCTCACGACGACACCTGACGCTCCGACATCGAGCTGAGCGAGAGACGTGTATTCGGTCTCGTCCACCGAGCCTTCACGTGTGGGAATCGGCGCGCCGTGTGGATCCACTTCCGGCTCGCCAATGGTCGCCGCCATCCGGTCCACCAGCTCGTCCGACGCGGCGTGCTCCAATCGCTCGGCCTCCACGTGCACGCGATCCCATGGATAGCCGAGCGCTTGCGAGAGATACGCTTCGATGACGCGATGACGTCTGAGCGTTCGGAGCGCGGCGCGCCGTCCGCTTTCGGTGAGCTTAACTCCGTGATAGCGCTCGTAGGCGAGCAGCCCCTGATCCGCGAGGCGGCGCACCATTCCGCTCACAGATGCCGGCGCAATCGCCAGGCGCTGCGCGATCTCATTCGTGGCCGCCGGCCCGGTGCCCTTCCCGATTGCGTAGATCGCCTTGAGATAATCCTCAGCCGGACCGCTGAGTGTCTCCGTCTCGGTTACTTCCCGAGCCGCGCTCATTGAGCCGGCCGCGGCCCCGCGGGAGCCGCATGCAGATGCGGAAGCCCACGCACCATCAGTACCGGCAGCATCGAGATGTGCCGGAGCTCGCTGGCGACGCTGCCGCGCAGGACATCCGAGAGCCCACGATGCCCGTGGGTTGCCATCGCGATCAGGTCGCAGTTCTCGCGCTGCGCGCAGGCCGCTATCTCCTTGGCGGGATCACCGCCGGCGAGAATTGCTTCGGCGCGGTAGCCGTCTCGCTCCAGGGATTCAGCGATCCCTTCGATGTACTCGCGGTCGCTCCGCATTTCTTCCGACTCGCGGAGGTCGAGCTGATTGATGTTGCGCGCCGCCCATCCGTCGGCGACGTGTATCAGCACGATCGATGCGTCGTTGCAGGTGCGCGCCAGCTTCCGGACGTGATCCAGGATCACATCATCGTAGGGCGAATGCTCGACGGGAACGAGTATGCGCTGATACATCAGCTCACCGATCCGCGGAATAGTTGGAACAGCAGCCAAATGTTGAGGGAGGCGATGACGAATGCAACAGCGTAGGCGAGCACTTTGAGCCAGGTGGGATTCACGAGCTCGCCCATCTTGAGCTTGTCCGACGTAAATGACACGAGCGGGAATACCGCGAACGATAGCTGCATGCTCAGGATCACCTGACTCAGTATGAGCAGCTTCGCCGTGCCGCTCTCCCCGAAGAGCACCGCCACGACCACAGCGGGAACTATGGCGACTCCGCGAGTGATGAGCCGGCGCAACCAGGGACGTAGCCGGATGTTGAGGAACCCTTCCATCACGATCTGTCCGGCGAGGGTGCCCGTGATGGTAGAGTTCTGTCCCGACGCCAGCAACGCCAACGCAAATACGACGCTTGCTCCTCCCCCCAGAAGTGGAGTCAGCAGCTTGAACGCGTCCTGAATCTCGGCGACATCAGAGTGTCCGCTCGTATGGAAGGTCGCCGCGGCGATAATCAGTATGGCGGCATTGATGAACAGCGCGAACGTCAGCGCGATCGTCGAATCGATGAAAGCAAAGTGCACGGCTTCGCGTTTGCCTTCGAGCGTCTCTTCGTATTGGCGCGTCTGCACGATCGACGAGTGCAGGTAGAGATTGTGGGGCATGACGGTAGCGCCGAGTATGCCAACGGCGATGTAGAGCATCGACGGGTCGCGGACGACTTCGCCCGAGGGGATGAATCCGCGCAAGACAGCGCCGAGCGGCGGCTGCGAAAGAATTATCTCGAAGAGGAAACAGACGCCGACAGTGGCGATGAGCGCGATTACCAGCGCTTCGAGCAGCCGGAATCCCTTGTTCTGCAGATAGAGGACAATCAGAACGTCCGCCGCCGTGATGACGATTCCGACGGCGATGGGAATATGGAATAACAGATTGAGGGCGATCGCCGATCCGATGACTTCGGCCAGATCGCAGGCGGCGATGGCGATCTCGCACGCGATCCAAAGCAGAATTCCGGCTGGCTTGGAGTAGTTGTCACGACACGCCTGCGCAAGATCGCGGCCGGTGACGATACCGAGCTTGGAGGCGAGTCCCTGGAGCAGGATCGCCATCAGGTTCGAGGCGAGGATCACGCTGAGGAGCGTGTAACCGAACTTCGATCCCCCGGCGAGATCGGTGGCCCAGTTTCCTGGATCCATGTAGCCGACGGCGACGAGATAACCCGGTCCGGCGAATGCAGCGATCTTCCGCCACCAGCCTTTCCCTGCGACGGGGATGGTGCGGTAGACCTCTACGAGCGATGGGGTCGCCCGGGCGCGTCGCCATCCGGGCGAGGGGACAGAGGTCGCGGCATCGGCCTCGGGGCGAACAGGCTTTCGTTTGGGGTCGAGCTGTATGGCCAAGGCGATTGCGAGATTATGAGGATACTAGAAAATAAGTTAGTCTGGCCTAACTTTTTGCGCAACCTGTAATTGACACCGGTATCTGACGTGATTCACCACCGCCGACCCACCGTTCACGTTCCGCCACACAGCAATTCCATCACGCCGTCCGTAAGTTTTCGCGGACGACTGTTGCGCCAATTCCCCGCACCGACGACCCCACCATGACGATGTCCTGGCCCTACGCGCATCTTCTCATCAATCACTTCCCCGTGGTGCTCAGCGTCGCCGCGCTCGCGGCCGCGATCCTCGCGCTCGTGCTCGGGCGGCGCGGATTATGGCTGACGGCGATGGCCGCGCTTACGATGGCAGGCCTTTTCGTCTACCCAGTGTTCTTGACGGGGAACCAGGCCGACCACGCGCTCAACGATCCGTGGTACATCAAGCACGGGACGATCGAAGCGCATGACGCCGCCGCCACGTGGGCGCTGTGGGTGTTTCTCCTCGTCGGTGTCTTCGCAGCGTACTCGTGGTGGAAATCGCTGAAGAAGCCGGAAGAGGGCATACCCGGTTGGGTGCGCGCGGGCGTAGTGATCGGGTCACTCCTCACAGCCAGCACCGTCGCGCGCGCCGCTTATCTCGGCGGAAAGATCATTCACGAATCACCGGTGCTTCAGCTCAAGGACGCTCCTGCTGGGCTTCCGCCCGCTGTCGTCACGGAGCTCCGTGGCGATACGACAGCAGGTCACTGACTTCGGGCCGATTCGCTTCTGCACCCAATCAGGCAACCACTCAGGAGAACAAAGTGAAGTCGAAATTCTTTCTCTCGCTCAGCGCGTCAGCCGTCATTGCGACCCTCGCTGCCTCTCCGGCCGTGACAGCCCAGACCGCTGTACCGGGCTATCACGTCATCCACAAGATTCCCGCCGGGGGCGAAGGCGGCTGGGATTACGTCACCGTCGATCCCGACGGAAACCGGCTTTTTCTGTCGCGCGGAACACATGCGATGGTGATCGATCTCGGCCGCGACAGCGTCATCGGCGACATCCCGAACACTCTGGGAATTCATGGAGTTGCTCTCGCGCCGGAGCTGAACCGCGGATTCACGAGCAACGGCCGCGATTCGAGCGTTACGATCTTCGATTACAAGACGCTCGCTCCGATAGCGGTGGTAAAGATCCCCGCCAGAAATCCGGACGCGATCATGTACGATCCCGCAACGAAGCGGGTCTTCACTTTCAACGGTGGAACGAGCAACGCGACGGCGATTGACGCAACCAACGGAACTGTCGTCGGCAATGTCGACCTCGCTGGAAAGCCCGAGGCAGGAGTTGTTGACAATGGTCGGGGCTACGTAAACCTCGAGGACAAGAATCAGATCGCCGTCTTCGATCCGAAGACGCTCGCGGTGTTGGCTCGCTGGCCGCTGGCTCCATGTGAAGAGCCGAGTGGGCTCGCGATAGACCGGGTTCATCAGCGTCTGTTCGCCGGATGCGGCAACAAGACGATGGCCGTTGTCGACATGCGGACGGGAAAGGTCGTCGCCAGTCCCGCCGTCGGTGATGGTGTGGACGCCGCCGGCTTCGATCCGGCGACCCAGCTCGCGTTCACCTCGAATGGTGAGGGAACGATCACCGTCGTGCACGAGGATACTCCCGACAAGTACACCGTGGTCGAGACGGTGCCGACTCAGCGGGGCGCGAGGACCATGGCCGTGAATCCGAAAACCCATCGCCTCTACACGGTCACCGCCGCTTTCGGCCCCGCTCCCGCGCCCACCGCGGACCGTCCCCGCCCGCGTCCGCCCATGATCCCGGGGTCGTTCGTCGTGCTGGAGCTCGATCGGTAGGCTTCTGCTCGGGCCGGCGTGGACTCTGGATTGTCGCGCCGGTTCGTCGGAGGGGATCCTCTTCGTCGGCAACAGTTAGCTCGGGCGGAGCCCCTAACAGCGCTCCCTCGCTCTGCTCGGTCGCGGGTCTCCTGGTCGCTACTGGGTGCCTCCTACGAGGACCCCCTCCGACTACCCGTGAACCTTCGCAGCACGTGACGGCCGTCGCAGACGGGCATCCCGGCACGAGCTCACCCACAAGACTTTCGGGGGCTGAACTACCCGGGCGTGCGACTCCGAGACGTGCGCGCGGATGGGCAAGTCCGAACGCGAGGCGCAGACCGCGCTGCGCGATCGAGTTCTTGCTCGAGACCGCGACGCCGCGGTTCGAGAATCTCGAGCGACACGGAGCGCGCCAACAGATACCCGCAGGGGAGGGCGGCGCGGGTGTCCTCGCAGGCGACGTTCAAGGGCGCGCCCGAGGAGACCCGCGACTGAGCAGAGCGAAGGAGCGTAGTTAGGGGCTCCGACCAGCGCCCGTCGTCGCCGAAGAGGACGCCCGCGCCGACCGACCGCGCGACAATCTATCTCTACGAATACAAGCGCGAGACTAGAATCGCGGCAACCGGGCCCGCGCACAGAACTCAGTCGAGCAGCGCGAGTAGCTGCGCCAGGATTCGCTCGGTCATGCCCCAGATCACGTGGCCTTCGTGATGAAACGCACGCGCGGTCAGTTGGATCCCGCGCGCGAACACGGACGTGTCGCGCCACGAGCCGGCCTGGCGAAGCTCCTCGAGTGGAACCCAGAACGCCAGCGCGACCTCATCGCTCAGCAACAGCGAATCCGCGCGTTTCAGCAGCACCACGTACGGCCGCACGATAATCGCCGGGAGCCCCGTGGTTTGCGGGCGGAGATCGTCCAGCGTCCCGATCACAGTCCCATCATTCCTGAGATCGATTCCCGTCTCCTCGCGAGTTTCCCTCAACGCGGTGTCGGCGAGATTCGCATCGCCCGCTTCCTCTCTTCCTCCCGGAAAGGCAACCTGGCCGCTCCATGGATCTGCCGGATAATCAGCGCGCTTGATGAAGAGCAGCTCCGGCGCTCTGCTTTCTCCGGCGCGAAAGATCAGAGCGACCGCTGCCCGGCGGCCTCCTTCCTCCTTAGCGCCGCCGACCGATTTGAGCGCGTCGAGAGCGGACCGCAGCTTCACGATTTCCGGATGCTCGAAGAGCGCCGTCATGTCGTCACTCACGCTGCTCCCACCTTTAACAGAGGCAGGTATTACCGGAGCTCATAATCCGCGCTCACTTCATCACGATGTCATGTTCCGTACGAAGAACTTCACCGTCTCGAGCACCACCTTTTCGAGAACCGGTGGAACTTCGCTCAACGGATGCTTCGCATCGAATCCGTGATTAGCGCCTTCGATGAGACGAAGCGTGCTTGTTCCAGGCGACAGCTCGTGAAGGCGCTCGGCATCCGTGCTCGGTACCGTCTCATCGGCCGTTCCATGCACGATCAGCCATGGCACTTTGATTTTCGCGGCCGCGGCGGCGACGTCGAGCTTCGTTTTCCCATGAATCTCCACGTCGTCGAGCAGCTCGGTTCCCATGCGCATCACTTGTCCCGTGCGCGAATTCGTCACGTCCGCATAGCCTTGCTTGCGCCAGATGATCGCCTCTGCAGGAGTCCACCAGTTGGTGCGCCCGATCGCCGCCCACGTCACGAGAGAGTTTACCTGTCCCTTCGCCTCCGGTGTCGCAGCGTAAAGAATCGCCATCGCGCCGCCGCGTGAATGGCCAAACAGGCCGAATTTGCCATTTATGAATTTCATTCGCTGCGCATAGTCGACGACGTTTTCGATGTCCTCCAGCTCCCTCGAGAAGGTGTTGCCGCCAAACGCATCCGGCTCCGTGAACGTCTCCCGATCGCGTCCGATTCCACTTCCCGAGAAATCGAACGTGATTGCCGTCAATCCGCTGTCGGCGAGCGAACGGGCGAGATAGGGAAAGAATGCCCAGTGCGCGAATCCCTTGAAGCCGTGACAGATGACTACCGACCCGAGCGGAGATTCCGCGGGATAGACTTCGCCGCGAATGAAGAGTCCATCCGCGCATGGAATGTCGAACGCTTTCGGGCTTGCCGCACTCACCTCGGTCACCCTTCGACTTCACCGTTGATGGCGGCCCAGCCTTGAAAGCCGCGAGCCATCGACGCGACGTTCTCGTATCCCATCTGCTTCATCGTCAGCGCAGCCAGCGCCGATCGATTTCCGCGCGCGCAATAAATCACGACCCTCTGACTCCGGTCGATGAGACCTTCCACTTTGGTCTCGAGATTTCCGCGTGGTAGATGAACCGCCTGCGGCAATCGTCCGAGATTCCACTCGTTCGGCTCTCTGACGTCGAGATACACGACGCGCTCGCTTCGCGCCTGCATCGCGCGCACTTCCTCGGGCGTAACTTCGTCGATTTGCAGTTTGGCTTCTTCGATCAGGTCTTCGCCCGTCTTGTGCGCCATCTACGTCTGCCTCAGGACTTGTACGACGTCACGGTAAGCGTGCGCGCCGCCGTGTCGAGCGTCGCCGTCGCTCCCAGAGGAATCGTCCACTGCTCGGCGATGTGGCCGACTGGAATTCCAGCCAGGCACGGAACGCCCAGCGAGTGCGCCAGCTCACCGAGGACTTCGTCGAATTGGCGGGCGCCCGACTCGGCGCCACCGGCGTCTTCCGGACAGCTCGTGCAGTCGCCGAACACAATCGCTTTGCATCCGTTGAGCACACCCGCGAGCTTGAGCTGCTGCAACATCCTGTCGATGCGATAGACGGGCTCGTTGACGTCTTCGAGTATGAGGATCCCGTCGGTGAGATCGGGCATGAACGGAGTTCCACACAACGAAGAAAGGATGGCGAGGTTTCCTCCCACCAGCCTGCCTTCCGCTGCTCCCGCGTTGATCTCGCGCGCATTCGGCGCCGTGCCGCACGAGTCAGTCTGCCTTATCACTGCGCGCTGAAAAGAGTCGCGCGAGAAATCGGTGAGCACCTCTCGCGCGGTCGGTCCATGATAGGTGATGAGCCTGCACTTCCTTTGAACCGCGGCATGGAACGCGGTGACATCGGAGTACCCGATGATCGCCTTCGGTGTTCGCGACAGCGCGTCGTAGTCGATGCCTGCAAGAATGCGCATCATGCCGTAGCCTCCGCGGAGAACCCAGATCCCATCGATTTTCGGATCGCGAAGCGCGCTATTGATGTCGTTCAATCGATCGCGATCGTGACCGGCGAGATAACCAACGCGGCTGGTCGCGTGTGCTCCGACGATCGGTTCCCAACCGAGTGTGCGCGCGTTTTCCTGCGCGCGTGGTAACTCTTCGGGTTTTTGCAGTGGACCTGCGGGTGCGACGAGTGCGACGTGCGCACCAGCCTCGAGCGGTTTCGGCGTGCGAAAATGCTTCATTGGGACAGAAGTTTTTCTTTGTGGCTCGAATTACGCAGTGAATTTGCAGCTTGCATGTTCCTAATATGGCACATGCATTGCTTTTCTCGCGCCTGGATTCAAACAACTCTGGAGGGTAGCAGAATGGCTGGTACGGAAGAGGGCTTTGGTGCTAAGGACAAGGGCGGCGGTGGCGGCGGTGGTGGTAAACCCGGCGGCGGCGGCGGCTCCTCCGGAGGTGGTGGCGGACAAGGTGGCGGCGGCCAGGGCGGCGGTGGTGGTGGACGTCCCCCAGGTGGTGGCGGTGGACAGGGTGGCGGCGGCCGCCCACCAGGTGGTGGTGGCGGAGGCGGCCAAGGTGGTGGCGGCGGACGCCCACCGGGTGGCGGAGGCGGCGGCGGCCAAGGTGGTGGTGGGCAGGGCGGTGGCGGTGGTGGACGTCCCCCTGGTGGTGGTGGACAAGGTGGTGGCGGAGGAGGCGGTCGCCCAGGTGGTGGTGGCGGCGGCGGATCTCCTGGCGGCGGCGGACAGGGAGGTGGAGGCGGCGGTGGTGGACGTCCTCCCGGCGGTGGCGGGGGCGGCGGAAACCGCTAACTCACTCTCTTCCAGCGGGGCGTCGCGGGTAAGCGGCGCCCCGTTTTTTTATTGATGCATTACTTCGCCGCGATACTTCTCTCGCTGCCGTGGATCGTGCCGCCACTCGTCACGTATTTCCGGCTGCGCCACTCGCGCTCGCTGGATGACGAGAGCG
>DHJO01000087.1:22421-25257 GCA_002404375.1 Gemmatimonadales bacterium UBA4718
GCGGTGCGTGTCGTCGATTCTCTCGACGACGTATCCGAATCTCGAGCTCATCGTCGTCGACGACAGCTCTACCGATGAAACAGTGTCGATTGCGCGCGAGGCAGTGGCGGGCGATCCGCGAGCTCGCGTAATCACGTCCCCGCCGCTGCCGGAGGGCTGGTTCGGCAAGCAGTGGGCGTGCGCTACCGGCGCTAAGGTCGCGCGCGGCAGCGTCCTGCAGTTCACCGACGCCGACACCGTGCACGGCGCGGATCTGGTGACGCGCTCGACGAACGCGATGCGGGGCGCCAGGGCCCAGCTCTTCTCCGTCGCCGGCAGGCAGGAGCTCGGTGGATTCTGGGAGAAGGTGATCCAGCCGCAGATTTTCACGATTCTCTCGCTGCGCTATGGCGGCACGGAGTCGATAACCGAGGCGACGAGCGTGAGCAACAAGATCGCCAACGGGCAATGCATCTTCGTCACGCACGACAGCTACGACTCGATCGGTGGTCACGGCAGCGTGCGTTCGTCAGTCGCAGAGGACTTAATGCTCGCGCAACGCTTCTTCGCCGCGCGCAAGAGAGTCGTGCTGATGCTCGGCGTTGACCAGCTGTCCACCCGCATGTACGCATCCCTCGGCGAGATCATCACCGGCTGGCGAAAGAATGTGTTTGCGGGCGGACTGGATTCAGTGCCGTTCGGACGAATCGGACGGACGATTTTCCCTTTGGTGTTGCTGCTGCCGCCACTAATGCAGCTCTTGCCGTTGCTGGTGCTGATCCTCAGCCCGTTGGGACATGCGACTCCAGGCATCATGCTGTGGGCGACGATCGCCACCATCGCAACTCTTCTGTGGTGGATCGTGGTCTACGTTACCATCGGTGAAAGCCCGTTGTACGCGCTCGTGTATCCACTCGGAGCATTGGTGCTTCTCTACATCTTCGTCACCGCGGTCATTCGCGGCCGACGCGTGACCTGGAAGGGGCGGACTTACCTGTCGGAGTAGGTTGCCGGTTAAGCTGTTCGGCCCTGTCGGAAGGAAAGTCCGTAGAATCGTAGCAGAGATTCGCGTCGAATAGTCGTCAAACGATGTAAGCGTTAACTCCCGCTGCGGCTACGCTCGACGAGTGCAGACTCTCGAGCGTGCCACCGCGCTCCTCAAGGCCGCCGGCTCTCACGATGGGTTGGCAGAACTGGTCCGCCAGCTCGGATTCCGCGGGCAGTTGCTGCCCCTCGATCAAGCGGCGACAAACGCGCTTTATCTCCCCGAGACCGTCCGGGCCGCTCGCATCGCGCAAGGCGTCGGGTCGATCCGCGGCCTCGTGCTGGATTTTCGGGATGACGCGGATCTTCGGCAAGGTCTCACGGCTGTCGCCAACGCGCTGGCCAGACACTCGCCGCAGCTTCTCTGGACTGTAATCGCGACTCGCAACGACATCCGCGAAGTCGCGATTGTGTGCTGGTCGTCCAGCGAATCCAGAACGCGGATCGTCTCGCTGCTATGCAACCGCGACAGACTGTTCGAGAGCGACGCTGAAACGCTGTGCGCGCTTGCTTCTGCGACCGGTGACTCAGATTTGCTCACCTATTCGCGCTGGCTCGACATACTCGGCCGCGAGGCGATCACCCGAAGATTCTTTCGCATTCTCGAGAAGACGGTCGCCGAGCTGGCCGACTCTGCCGACACACGAGTCAGCCGGGCAGAGCGTCACGAGCTCGCCTTGCTCTACGTCTCACGATTGATCTTCCTCTCATTTCTCGAGATGAAGGGTTGGTTGAACGGCGATTTTGGCTTTCTCAGCAACGGCTACGCTGAGTGCATCGCTTCAGGCGGGAGTTACCAGAGAAAGGTGCTCGAGCCGCTCTTCTTCGGAACCCTCAACACGGCGTTGCGCGCGCGGTCGGGTCGCGCCCGCAACTTTGGACGTATTCCGTTCCTGAATGGCGGATTGTTTTCGCGGTCGAGTTTCGAAAAGCGCCGGCGCGGGTGTGTCTTCAGCGACGATTCGTTTGGCAACGCGTACGGCTCCCTCCTCTCCCGATATCGGTTCAGCGCCCGGGAGGATTCAGGTGTCTGGTCGGAAACATCGATCGATCCGGAGATGCTCGGCAAGGCTTTCGAAGCGCTCATGGCTGCGGGCGAGAGAAAATCGAGCGGAGCGTTCTACACGCCCCAGATGCTAGTCGAGGAAGTGGCAGAGGAGGCGCTTCGCTCGGCGCTTGATGTCGACGGGGCAGGTCCCTCAGAGGTAGAACGTCTGCGCAGTATTCGAGTGCTCGATCCTGCCTGCGGCTCCGGTGCGTTTCTCGTTCACATCCTCGAACGAATTGCTGCGCTGCGCCTCGATGCGGGTGAGCCCGGCTCGGTTGCCGAGATCAGGCGGCGGGTGCTGACAACTTCGATTTTCGGCGTCGACCTGAATCCGATGGCGGTCTGGCTTTGCGAGCTGCGGCTCTGGCTCGCGATCGTCATCGAGAGCGCCGAAGGCGATCCGATGCAGGTCGTCCCACTCCCAAATCTTGACCGGCACATCCGGGTGGGTGATTCGCTATCCGGCGGCGCGTTCGACAATGCGCTGCGCCTGACGAGCGGACGCCGGCTGGCAAATCTTCGCAGCCGCTACATGCGTGCCTCGGGACCGCGAAAGAGAACTCTGGCGAAGGCGATGGATCGCGTCGAGCGTAACGCCGCGATCGAGGTTCTCGAGCGCGAAGGCGCACGATTGACCGCGACGCGCAAAGAGCTGCTCATCACACTGCGCTCGAAGGATCTCTTCGGCGACCGTCAACCGCCCAGTCGCGATGCTCGGTTGCGTCAGCTGACGATCCGTACGCAGATCAGGGATGTCGCGCGACG
>DHJO01000087.1:25408-30367 GCA_002404375.1 Gemmatimonadales bacterium UBA4718
CCGCGGATTTTCCGCTCAGATCGACATGTCCGCTCTCTTCGTCGAGCGCTCATGTGAGCTTCTGCGACCGGGCGGGACAATGGCGCTGCTCCTACCGTCGAAATTGTGGCGATCCCTCGCCGGCGGTGGAGTTCGACAGCTGCTGTTGGACCGAACCGAGCTCGTCGCCCTCGAGGATCTGGCGGAGTCACCTGCACAGTTCGAGGCAGCGGTGTACCCGTCGCTCCTCGTCTCGCGGAAAAGAACGCCGTCACCGGCAACCGCCCAACCACGCTGCGACGCCAAGGTCCGACTGCGTGATCGAGTCGTGCGATGGTCTGTCAGAACCGAGGCTCTCCGTTTTGACGACACTCCCGGAAGCCCGTGGATTCTGCTCCCGCCACCGGCGCGAAACGCGTTCGAGCGTGTCCGGAGCGCCGGCACTCCCTTCGCCGGCAGCGCGTTCGGACGGCCCATGCTCGGAGTGAAGACAGGATGTAACGGAGCATACATTGTTCACGTCGACGGAATCGAGGATGACGTCGCATCGATCTCAGCAGGCGACCGCCGCGGCCGGATCGAGCGCGAAATGCTTAGGCCTCTAGTCCGCGGCGAGACTCTCGGTGCCTGGAGAACAACAGGCCAGCGAGAGTATCTCGTGTGGCCTCACTGCAATAACAACCTTCCTCGCAAAGAGCTTCCTGCTCTGGCGCGCCGGTGGCTCCTCCCGTTTCGCGATCAGCTCGGTAGCCGCACCGATCTTCACGGCCGATTGCCGTGGTGGACGGTTTTCCGCACCGAGAGCGCGCGTTACGAGCGTGCTCGCGTGGTCTGGGCGGATTTTGGACTCACCCCTCGGGCAATGGTAATCGAGCCCGGTGATCCGATCGTCCCGCTCAACACTTGCTACGCGATCAGCTGCACCACCCTCGACGACGCGCACGGTCTTGCCGTGCTCCTCAACAACCCGCTCGTCTCCGCATGGCTGAACGTTGTGGCAGAACCTGCCCGAGGCGGTTACCGGCGATACCTCGGGTGGACTGTGTCCCTATTGCCGTTGCCGAGCGATTGGGAGTGTGCGCGCGAACGCCTCGCGCCGCTTGGCGCGCGCGCAATGTCCCGCGACGTTCCGTCTGACGACGAGCTGCTCGCCGCGGCGTTGGACGCGTATCGACTGACACTCGCAGAGATCCAGCCCCTACTCTCCTGGACGAGCCACTGCGACTAACAACCGCGGAAGAAGTCCGCGCCCGCATCGCGCGACTCATTCTCGGTGAAGATCCGGCTGACGCGAGGATTGGGGCCATCTCGCTCCAGCCGCACCAGCTGTCGGCCGTGGCGAGACTCGATAGCGCGATTGAGGAATTCGGCGGGGCCCTGCTCTGCGACGAAGTGGGAATGGGAAAGACCTTCGTCGCGACCGCGATTGCGCGCCGCTATGCTCGCCGGCTTGTCGTCGCGCCCGCTGCGCTGTCGCGGATGTGGACGCACGCACTTCGCACCACAGAAATCGACGCGGACTTCGTCAGTTTCGAGAAGTTGAGTCGGACTGAGGCGAATGACGGTTCGTACGATCTGCTGATCATCGACGAAGCGCACCACGCCAGAAATCGGGCGACGCGAAGGTATGGTCAGTTGAAAGAACTAGCCCGCCATGCGAAGCTTCTCCTTCTCACTGCCACACCCATCCACAATCGCCGTAAGGATCTGTCGGCGCTGCTCTCACTCTTCCTAGGCTCACGAGTGAATGCACTGACGCAGACGGAGCTCGCTCGCTGTGTTGTGCGCCGCGATCACGAACAGCTGAAGAGCACAGCTCTTATTCCGAGCGTACGCCCAACCTTAATTCTTCACGTCTCCGACGATCTTCGGATTGTGCGGGAGCTGATGATGCTTCCCGACCCAATTCCGGTTCGCGACGGAGGCCTGGGCCGAAGTCTCATCGCGCGCGGTCTCGTGCATCAGTGGGCGTCGAGTGAAGCGGCTCTGAGCGAGGCACTTCGGAGAAGAATCGCGCGAGCCTATGCGCTCATTGCGTCGCTCGAAGCGGGTACTTATCCCACCGAAACTGAGCTCCGCACCTGGATCTTCGACGACGGCGCCCTCCAACTCGGGTTTCCAGAGCTGTTGTCTGCTCCAATCGGTGACTCGGCGACACTGCTCAAATCCGTGAGAATGCACTCAAACGCCCTCGAGCGGTTTCGTGCATCGCACTCGGCGCTCTCGACACTCGACATCGAGCGCGCCGACATGATCGCCAGCCTTCGCACCGCACATTCGAAAGCCAAGATCGTCGCTTTCGCTCAGTACACCGAGACCATTTCGATGCTCTTTCGCAAGCTCGCGAAGCTGGGTGGCGTTGCAATGCTCACAGCTAACGGAGCGCGTGTCGCGGGAGGCAGACTGTCGCGCAGCGAGGCTCTTTCTCGCTTCGCCCCGCGGGCCCTCAATGCTCCGCCGCCGGCTTCCGCTGAGCAGATCGACCTTCTTCTGTCGACAGACTTGTTGAGCGAAGGCGTGAATCTGCAGGACGCCGAGGTTGTCGTGCACCTGGATATCCCGTGGACCGCGGCACGGCTGGAGCAGCGCGTAGGCAGAGTGGCGCGGATGGGCTCCGCCCATTCAGAAGTGAGCGTTTACCTCATTCGTCCGCCCGCGAGTGCGGCAGCGTTGCTCGAAAACGAGATTCTCGTTCAGCGAAAGTGGGATATCGCTCGGCACGTAGTCGGTTCCGCCAGCACCGCGCCTTTCCCAGATCGGTCATCCATCGAAAGCCGTGCTGCTCGTGAGAGCGTGACGACTCAGACGGAGAGACTGCGCGCAATTCTCAGTGGTTGGCGTAGAGCTATCGCGCAGGTGAACGGCGATGAAGTGTACGCGGCATCCGCCTCGTCGCCGTGCTCAGGCTTTGTTGCCGCGGTGAGCGTCGACGACGAACGGAGCCTGGTAGTAAGCTTGTCCGGACAGCCGACGACTGACATTGAATCCCAAATCACTGCATGTCGCTTGGGCAATGCCGTCGACGTTCAGGCTGCTCGCGTCGAATATGAAGTTGCCTTGCGGCAACTGCACGAATGGGCCGACCAAAAGTCTGCATCGGCATTGGCGGGTCTCTCTGATTCGAGCGCTTTGCGCAGAAGGAGCATGATGAACCGGATCGACTCGGCGATCGAGAGCGCGCCACCGCACTCACGGGGTCGCAGACTTACAATTGCCGCGAAAGCCAGACGAGTAGCCGCATCGCAACAGAGTGCCGCCATCGAGGCGGAGCTGGAGTCGCTCGCCCGAGCGCCGCTATCTGATGACGAATGGCTCGTCGCTGTTGCGAAACTGGAGCCCACTCGAGCGGCATCAGTTAAAACACCGAGGAACACGCGCGGATTAGAAATTCACGCGCTGCTATTACTGTGTAGCGACACGTCGAGGCGGGCGCAGTGCTTGCAGCCGAACGAAAGCGTCAGACAACCAAGGAGACTTCTGTGAGACTCAAAGAATCGTACGTGCTCGTCTTGTTATCGGCTTTCGTCTTGGGCACAGCCTGCCACGACACAACGAGTCCGCCCCAAAGGCGTCAGGTGAATATCTTCGCGATCCAGACACCTCAGCGTGCAGCAATCATGGACACGATCCACATCAGTTTCCAATACGGTTCTAACCCGTGCGATACTGCCGTTGTGTTCGAGTCGCAACTGATGTCGGACGGAATACGGTTGGGCGTCTCGAGCGTTGGAACCGATCGTCTCTGTCCGATCGCCGTCACCGCAGCCTATCAGCTGCCGTTCTTGTACGTCGTAGGGCCGTTCCACCAAGCACCTTTTACGGTACGCTTTGCGGAACCAAGTGAAGCAGATAGCGTACGCGTGGTGGCAGCTCAGTAGCGGACGCTCGAGCGCGACGGCGGTAGGTGCCATGACGCGAAAATGTCAGACAGCCGAGTAGGCCGTCTGACATTTTCGTGCGGCTGGTCTCACACCGCTTCGATGTCGCTCGCCGCCTTGTCGAGGATCTCCTTGATCTTTTTTATCTGCTCCGCGGATCTCGACGACCCCTTCGACGCATAGATGGCGCGGCCGATGTTCTTGAATCCGCGATGCACCTCCATCATCGGCTCTCCGAAGATGTTGTTCGCAAACTCCGCGATGCGCGAGAAGATGTCATCGATCAGCGGCTGGTTCTCGGCGAGATGCGCGCGGCCTTCATCGGTGATCTCGTAGATCTTCTTTCCGCTCTCCTCGGGCCTCGCTCGCGCGTAGCCGAGATCCTCGAGCATGGTCAGAGTCGGGTAGACCGTTCCCGGGCTCGGTGAATACATCCCACCAAAGCGCTCCTCGATTTCCTTGATGATCTCGTAACCGTGTCGCGGCTTCTCGTCGAGCAGCTGCAGAATCACGAACTTCAGGTGACCCTGGTCGAACATCCTTCCGCCGCCGAACGGACCGCCGCGCGATTTGCCGCGGCCCCCCCAAAAGGCGCCGGCATCAAACCCAAAGTTCTCCGGCCGCATCCCGAACGCCCAAGCGAATCTCGGCCCGCAGTTTCCACCGCGCATTGACTTAACCCCCGCAGATTAGGATCTATCGAGCCAGTCAGGCGTCAGTTGGCGCCTATGATAGTACTGGCGATATATCTTTGCGCCCAGAAGTTATATCGGGCGATATATCGGCGCAAGAGGGTTTTCTATCTCCTCCGCATAAGTTCGTTCTTCCGCGTAATCTCGAGAGTAACCACTTTCACTCCGGCGCGACTCACGACCGCGCAGCCAGCCACAGTTCCGGCGGTCCATTTTTGCTCCTTTGAGAACCACTCCAACATCTTGATCGCGTATTGTCCATCGCCGGTGCCCATAACCTTGAGCGTGCTTGCGTCGACAGAGCCGTCGGGAAGCACGATTATGGAAGCCGTAACCGGTGCGCCGACTACTGCGTCGAACGGGGGGTTCGGTGGTCGCGCACGCTTCACAGCATGAGCGGCGGGCCAGCG
>DHJO01000087.1:30518-32442 GCA_002404375.1 Gemmatimonadales bacterium UBA4718
CGTCGTTGACCGACGTGATCCTTATTTGCCGACTTGACGAGATCTCAACTCGGGCAATGGTTTTTCCGAGATTCACAGAGTCGGTCTGGCGCCAGTTGACTTGGGCTTGGGCGGTAGTGAACGACGCCCCTCCTACCGCCGAAAGAACCAGCCCACAAAGGAGCTTTGCGTAGAATTTCAGTTTGTGTGGGCCTCCTGCCACCTTTACGAGCACTTGTGCAACGAGCGCGCGACGCCTGCCTGCCCAAAAATAGCCCCTTAAGCCCAACGAATCCAATGACTTACCCTCGTCAGGAAAAGCGACGCTGTCGGGCTTGCATCTTGCCGGTTCTTCCCTGACAATGCTTGACCAATCGTACAGCACAAACCTCGTTATTCTCTCAGTCCTGATCGCCACGATCGGGGCGTACGTCGCCATCGAGATCGCGCTACGCGTTCGCGCCGCTCAACGCGGGCGCCGCCTCTTCTGGATTTACGGCGGCGCGCTCGCCATGGGACTCGGCATCTGGAGCATGCACTTCGTCGGCATGCTCGCTCTGCACCTGCCCGTTCTCGTGTGGTACGACGCGCCTCTCGTCTTCCTATCCTTTGTCGCGGCAGTATTCGGGTGCGCCATCGCTTTCGCCATCTTCAATCGCGCGGCCGTAGGCTCGGGGCTTCTGGTTGTGGCCAGCATCTTCATGGGATTCGCAATAGCCGGTATGCACTACACTGGCATGGCCGCTATGCGACTGAGCAGCCACGTGCTCTACGATCCGCTCATCGTCGCTGCATCGGTCGGCGTTGCGATCGTAGGCTCGTTCGCGGCCCTCGCTCTCACTCGCAATCTCATCGCGACAAGCTCGGAGCCACGGTCCTGGCTCAAAAAATCGGGGGCGGCTTTGCTCATGGGTCTCGCCGTCGCCGGGATGCACTACACAGGGATGGCCGCCGCCTTCTTCACCCATGGCCCCACCGGGTGGCGACCGACTGATCACGCCGTGCTCGGGACGTACGAGCTTGGATTGGTGGTGGCCGCCACCAGCGCCGCCCTGCTCGGCATCGCCCTCGCCGCAACCCAATTCGAGCGTTGGACACTCACCACCAGAGGCAGATTCGAGAATCTGCTCGAGCTCTCGCCTCAGGTCGTGTGGTTCGGGCGTTCCGACGGGCAGATCACGTACTTCAATCCCTACTGGTACGAGTACACCGGCCTCTCCGAGAAAAAAGCACTCGGCGACGGGTGGATTGCCGCAATTCATCCCGAAGACCGCGAGCGCGTCGTCGAGAGCTGGCGAGCGGCTGTAAAAGAGGGTAGCGACTACGAGGTCGAGCTGCGATTGCGCGGGCGGGACGACGGCTACTGCTGGTTTCTGGCGAGGAGCCGCCCTGCCCTCGATGAATCGGGCAAGGTCGATGCCTGGCTTGGCATCGCGGTCGACATCGAAGAGCGGAAGAAGGCCGAAGAAGAGGCCTGGGCTGCAAGCCAGGCGAAGTCGGAGTTTCTCGCAAGCATGAGTCACGAGCTTCGGACTCCGCTGAACGCAATTGGCGGATACGCTGAGCTATTGGCGATGGGTATCCGCGGACCACTCAACGCCGAGCAGGCTCAGGACATCGCGCGCATCAGGCGCAGCCAGCAGCACCTTCTGACGCTGATCCAGGACGTGCTGAACTTCGCCAAGGTCGATGCCGGTCAGACTGAATACCACATCACCGCCGTTCCCATCGACGATGCGCTGCGCGATACGGAGTCAATGATCGCTCCGCAGATTCTCGCGAAGGGTCTCCACTACTCGTACAGGGGCGCCGGCAAGACGGCAGCGGTTCTCGCGGATCCCGAAAAGCTGCAGCAGATCGTGCTCAACCTGCTGACCAACGCCGTGAAGTTCACCGAGCCCGGCGGCACCATTACGCTCTCGAGCGAGCTCAGTGGAAACTGCAT
>DHJO01000087.1:32593-33067 GCA_002404375.1 Gemmatimonadales bacterium UBA4718
CAGGGCGTGGGACTCGGCCTGGCGATCAGCCAGGATCTGGCCCACGCGATGGATGGGAAGGTTACCGTCGAGAGCGTGCTCGGCGAAGGCTCGGCGTTCACACTTTCGTTGCCGCGCGCCCCACGGATGGATCTTGCTGAAATCGCGAAGCTGCAGTTGGACGCGGCCGACCGAGCGGCAAGCGGGGACCTAGCCGACCGCGCGCTTCATGAAGGACCGCATGCCGAGCGTCCAAAAGAGGCCCGTGATGAGAATCAGCGCCAGCACTACGATGCCTAGCGACATGTGCGGCGCGCCAGGAGTGAGGGAGGCCCGCATTCCCTCGGCTACATAAACCAGCGGATTGATCAGCACCGCGTATTTCATGATCGGCACGGCGCTCAATCCCTGCCACGGGTAATACGCGCAGCCAAAAAAGATCATCGGCGCCAGAATGACGCCGAACATGAGACCGATCTGCTGCGGCTGGATCGC
>DHJO01000087.1:33231-35307 GCA_002404375.1 Gemmatimonadales bacterium UBA4718
CTGTCCTCGATCTCCTTCGTCCATCCGAAGTCCTGCACCATCGGCAGCGCGACGGACTGAATGCTGGAGAACGTGAGGCTAATAGCGAGCACTCCCGGGAGAAGCGCCGTCGTGTAGCCACGGCCCATGAATCCCATCTTGGGCAGCAGGTAGCCAAATACGATCACGAACATCAGCGGTTGCATCGTCGTTCGCAGCAGGAAGAATGGCAGCTCGCGCCGAGCGACTCGCATGTCGCGTCGCAGCAATGCGGCAAAAACCGACGACGGGGAGACCTCGCTTCGGGGAGCGTCGAGCGCGACCGCCGTCATCCGAGCTTCCTTCCCGTGAGCGACACGAACAGCGTCTCCAGACTTGGCTGCAGCAAATGAATATCCGTAACCGTGCGCCCTGTTGATTCCGCGACTTCAATTAGAGCCGGGAGAACCTGGCCACCGCGATCACTGTGCGCGCGCAGGATTCCGTCCTGAGCCTCCACTCTGCTGATTCCCGCCAGCGTCTCGGCGAGCTCCGCGGCCGGCATCGCATCACCGTCCAGTACCAGCTCCAGAAGCGTTCCGCCCGGCGCCTTTGCCTTGAGCGCGCGCGGGGTGTCGAGGGCGAGCAGCTTGCCCCGATCGATGATCGCCAGGCGATCGCACAGCCTGTCCGCTTCGTCCATGTAATGCGTCGTCATCACGATCGTGCGTCCGCGATCGTGCAGATCGCGAAGTATATCCCACAGCCCGAGTCGCGCCTGCGGATCGAGGCCGACGGTCGGCTCGTCGAGGAAGATGATGTCCGGCTCGTGCATCAGCGCGCGAACGATCATGAGCCGCTGCTGTTGGCCGCCGGACATCTCCGCCATTTTCGCGGACGCCTTCTCGGATAAGCCGAGACGCTCGAGCAGCTCGTAGGCACGCTTCGTCGCAACGTCGGAGGGAATGCCGAAGTACGCGGCGTGGAACTGAAGATTCTCCAGGACGTTGAGACTCAGGTCGGCGTTCGGCCGCTGCGGAACGACGCCGATCATCTGACGCACCCGTACTGAATCCTCCACAACATCAGCACCCGCAACAATCGCTTTCCCCGAGGTGGGGCGCACCCGCGTGGTGAGAATTCCGATCGCGGTCGTCTTTCCCGCGCCGTTCGGACCGAGTAGCCCGAAGAATTCTCCCGCGCGGATGTCGAGATCGAGCGACTCGAGCGCGATCACATCGCCTGACGGCGGAGCGGTGGTGCCTGGCGGACCCCAGCGCGCGCTGTACGAGGAGCCGCCCGGTTTGCTCTTTCCACTTCCCTTGTAAACCTTGCGCAGGGCGCGCATCTCGATCGCGTTCTGCTGCTGGGCGACCATCAGGCCCCGATGGGATGCCAGGTGGTCTTGAACTCGATGAAGTCGCGAATCTCATACACGCCCTGCGATTTTTCATCGGCCCAATCGAACTGGTCGTCGCGCTTGCGTGCGCGGACGCGCTTGATGCTCTCCGCCGCACCCAGCTGCAGCTGCTTCTTCTCTTCCTGGTTCACGATCGCGTTCAGACCACGTATGTGCGTGTGCGTCGCGAAGGTCGGAACGAGCTCCTTTCTGAACCCAGTGAGAATGTTCACCACCCCACCCGGCAGATCGGAGACAGCCAGTAGCTCGCCGAGCACGATCGCCGGATACGGAAACTCCTGCGACGCCAGACACACGCAGGTGTTGCCGGCGACGATTACGGGCGCAATCTGACTCAACAGGCCCAGCAGTGGAGCCGCATCATCGGCGATAATGCCCACAATCCCCATCGGCTCCGCAACTGTGAAGTTGAAAAACGGTCCGGCCACGGGATTCGTGTTGCCGAGCACCTGCTCGTACTTGTCCGACCACCCGGCGTAGTAGATGAGACGGTCGACGCTCGCGCTCACTTCCTTCGCTGCGGCAGCTTTGGTCGCCGCCCCGGAGATCACCAGCGACTCCGCGATCTCGCTGCTTCTCGACTCCACCATTTCCGCCAGGCGATAAATAATCTGCCCGCGATTGTACGGCGTGCGATGCGCCCAGTCCGGACCGGCTTTCGCTGCCGCTTCCACCGCATTGCGCAGATCCTTGCGCGT
>DHJO01000087.1:35446-39509 GCA_002404375.1 Gemmatimonadales bacterium UBA4718
GGAAAAACACGTCCGCTCTCGGAGCGGATGAATTGCCCTCCGACGTACACCTTGGGCGTCTTCGTTACAGGAATGCGCGCCACGCTAGACCACCTTCCCGTAATCCATCAGACCCTGCCGTCCGCCTTCGCGTCCGAAGCCGGATTCCTTGTAGCCGCCAAACGGCGACGACGGATCGAACTTGTTGAAGGTGTTCGCCCACACCACTCCCGCCTTGAGCAGCGTGCTCATCTTGAGAATGCGCGAGCCCTTGTCAGTCCAGACGCCGGCAGAAAGTCCGTACATCGTGTTGTTCGCCTTCTCGACGGCTTCCTCGAGCGTGCGGAACGTGAGCACGCTCAACACAGGTCCGAAGATTTCTTCGCGGGCGATGCGGTGGCTCTGCGTCACGCCGGTGAACACCGTTGGCTTGAAGTAGTAGCCCTTCGTCGGCAGACGACACACCGCCGACTGGTACATCTCGGCGCCGGCCGTCACGCCCGAATCAACGAGCTCGCTGATCCGATCGAGCTGCACCTTCGAGTTTATCGCGCCGACATCGGTGTTCTTGTCGAGCGGATTGCCAACACGAAGTACGTCGATGCGGTTCTTGAGCTTCGACACGAACATCTCCGCGATCGACTCCTGCACGAGCAGTCTGCTCCCCGCGCAACAGACGTGTCCCTGATTGAAGAAGATTCCGTTGACGACGCCTTCGACGGCCTGATCGATCGGAGAATCGTCGAAGACTATGTTGGCGGCCTTCCCTCCGAGCTCAAGTGTCAGCTTCTTGTCGGTGCCGGCGAGCTGACGCATGATCAGCTTCCCGACCTCGGTCGACCCAGTGAACGCGATCTTCGCAGCGGTGGGATGTCCCACGACCGCCGCGCCAGTCTCGCCCGCACCGCAGACGAAGTTCACGACGCCGGGTGGCAGCTCCGCCTCGAGCAACAGCTCAGCGAATTTCAGGGCGGTGACCGACGTCGTCTCCGCGGGCTTGAGCACGACGGTGTTTCCCATCGCCAGCGCCGGCGCGATTTTCCAGGCGAGCATGAGCAACGGGAAATTCCACGGTATGACCTGGCCGACGACGCCGAGTGGCACGACCGTGACGCCCGGCATCGCGTACTCCAGCTTGTCGGCCCAGCCCGCGTGGTAGAAAAAGTGCGCGGCCGCCATCGGCACGTCGAAGTCGCGCGATTCCTTGATCGGCTTGCCACCATCCATCGTCTCGGCGACAGCGAATTCGCGCGCGCGATCCTGGATCAGACGCGCGATGCGATAGAGATATTTCCCACGCTCGGCGCCAGGCAGCTTACTCCAGGGAGTGAACGCCTTCTGCGCCGCGTGATAGGCCGCATCCACATCCGCCGGGCCGGCGAGCGCGATCTCGGCCAGAACTTCTTCCGTCGCCGGATTCACGGACTCGAAGTATTTGCCGGATTTTGGAGTGACGAACTTGCCGCCGATGAAGAGATCGTACTTCGGCTTGAGCTTGGGATCCGCGGTTTCCGGCGCCGGATCGTACTCCCACAGGTCCCCGAATATCAGCTGCGGAATGGAGCCACCAACCGCCGAAGGTCGGGCGATCGTCCTGGGGGTTGTCATCTCAGTAGCTCTCCGCCGACTCGGTGAAGTAATACGGTGCCTGGTACGCGCCGGTCTTTTCCTTTTCGATCTGCCTCAGCAGATCGTTGAGCAGCGAGCTCGCGCCGAAGCGATATCGTGTCGAGTTCAGCCACGAATCGCCAAGGGTTTCCTTGACCGCGACGAGATAGTGAAGCGCCTGCTTCGCCGTTCTGATTCCGCCTGCCGGCTTCATCCCGATTGCGATTCCTGTCGCCAGATAGAAATCGCGGATGGCTTCGATCATCACCTGCGTGTTGGCGAGCGTGGCGCTCCCGGAAGCCTTGCCCGTGCTCGTCTTGATGAAGTCGCCCGGACGAATCACCCGCATGGCCAGAAATGAAGCCGCGCGGATATTGTCGTAAGTGTCGAGCTCGCTCACTTCCAGAATCACCTTGAGCTGAGCATCGCCGCAGGCGTCGACCACCGCGCCGATCTCGTCCTGCACGGCGCTGAATTCTCCGGCGAGGAAAAGTCCGCGGTTGATCACCATGTCGATCTCATCGGCTCCGTCGGAAACGGCGGTTTTCACTTCCTCCAGACGAAGCGCCAGGGGACTTTGTCCCGAAGGAAACGCCGTTGCGACCGAAGCAACCTTGATCGCCGTATCGGCCAGCCAACGCGCGGCGTGTCTTACCAGAAATGGATAAATGCAAACGGCGGCAACCGGCGGCACATCCGGATCGAAGCTGGGTCGTCGAGCCTTTTGGCAGAGCGACGCGATCTTGCCCGGGGTGTCCTTTCCCTCGAGCGTCGTGAGATCGACCATGGAAACCGCCGTCTTGAGTCCCCAAAGCTTGGAACTCTTCTTGATGCTCCGCGTCTGGAACTTGGCAACGCGCTCCTCGATCCCGACCTGGTCGACAGTCCCGATCTCGTCGAACAGCTTGTTGAAGCTCGTGCGCGGGGTGGCGGTGGCGGACATGATCATTCTAATATCGCGCCGGGAATCTGCCATTACAACGCTCGAAGCCGTGCTGCCGACGCTCAGGTCTCCCATTCCTAGCCAGCCCCGGGAGCGTTTAGTTTGCCGGTATGCCTGAAACCCGCCCATTCGCTGTTCTCTTCGACCTGGATGGCACGCTGATCGATTCGATCGCGCTGCTGCTCGCCTCGATGAAACACACCTTTCACGGACGGTCCAGGCAGCCGAGCGATGACGAATGGATCCAGGGATTGGGGACACCGCTCCCCAAACAACTCACGCCTTACGTCGAATCGGATGAAGATCGAGAGCGGCTGCTCAATCGCTATCGCACATTCCAGATGGAAAATCACGACCGGTTGATGGCCCAGTACGCGGGAGTCATCGATACGCTGGCGCTCCTGTATCAGCGCGGGCATCCGATGGGCGTGGTGACCAGCAAGGGCAACATGATGATGGAGCGCGGCCTCAAGTTCATCGGCGCTGACGACTACATCGAAGTCGCGATCGGCTACGACTCGGTCCACATCCACAAACCCGACCCGTATCCCGTTCGCGCTGCGCTCGAAAAGCTGGAGTACAAACCCACCGAAGCGGTTTTCGTCGGCGATTCACCGCACGACATCCAGTCGGGCAATGAAGCGGGTGTAATCACCATTGGCGCGCTGTGGGGGCCTTTCAGACGCGACCAACTGGAGGCGTATCATCCGTCCTACTTTCTCGACGATATCAAGGGGCTGCCTGCCCTGCTTGACCGAATCGCTACGGAAAATGCGGGGTAATATATTCCGCACGTTCGAACCTCTTAGGAGTTAGTCAAAATGGGTGTGTCATATCAGACGGGAACGCTGGTCCGCACTGGGGAGGAGCGGGCGACGCTCGTTCGCCGCACGTACTCCCTGGTCCTGGTCAGCGTCCTCGTGACGATGGTGGGCGCATCGTTCGGGTTGTCCCAGCCGCAGCTGATGGTTGCTGTCGCCCAGCATCCCTTCATCGCTTTTCTTTGTGCTCTCGCGCCGCTCCTGCTAGCGACGAGAACGCAGGCCCAGTTCCCGATGAACATCGGCCTGGTGTTCATGTTCAATCTGGTAATGGGCGTGACGATCTCACCGGCGCTCTACTACTACGGAAGGACTCAGCCAGGCGTGATTGCGCAGGCGGCAGTCCTCACGATTGGAGCTTTCGGTATTCTCACGCTCTACGCTTTCGTCAGCCGGCGCGATTTCAGCGCGTGGGGGAGCTTTCTCATGGTCGGCCTGTGGGTGCTGATCGCCACCATGGTCTTGAGCTTTTTTTTCCAGAACGCAGCCGTGAGCCTTTGGCTGGCGGCAGTGACGGTCCTGTTGTTCAGCGGCTTACTGGTTTACGACACGTGGAGGCTGCGCAATGTGTACGGGCCCGACGAGTACGTCGGCGCGGCGGTGCGGATCTACCTCGATCTGCTCAACATGTTCATGGCGATTCTGAGGCTGACGGGGAGTCGGAGGAATTAACGGGGAAGCGGGAAGAGGGAAGAGGGAAGGGGGAAGGGGG
>DHJO01000093.1:0-6951 GCA_002404375.1 Gemmatimonadales bacterium UBA4718
GTCGGATCGATCGACTTGAAGTTGTAGAACTCGTCCTCGCGATCCCAGCGGTCGGGCAGTCCCGCGGTGGAAGGGTGGCTCTTGTCGAGCACACGGAACGTGCCCTTGCGAACGTTCGGGTTGTTCGGATGCCCGCTGAACCAGGCGCCGGCGAGCCTGCCGTACCACGGCCAGTCGTATTCAGTGTCCGTGGCGGAATGAATTCCCACATATCCGCCGCCAGCCTGGATGTAGCGCTCGAAATCGTCCTGCTGTGCGGGGTCCAGCACGTCGCCCGTGGTGTTCAGGAAGACGACTGCGCGATATCGCGCGAGGTTCTTCGAGGTGAAGGCGCCGGCGTCTTCTGTCGTGTCGACGGAGAACCCATTCTCCTCTCCGAGCTTTCGGATAGCTGTGCGCCCGGCTCCGATGGAGCTGTGGCGGAATCCGGCCGTCTTGGAGAAGACGAGTACGCGGGAGTCCTGGCTGCGTGCGGCGACCGGAGCGCAGACCGAAGCGAGCAGAAGCGCGAGCGAGACGAGTCGTTGCATGGGCAGTCCAGGGCGATGATTGACGACGGGCCGACGGCGGCACGCCAATCTGCATCGCCGCCGCCGCGGTGGACAGAGGAGGCGCGCTCGCCAATTGCACAAGGCTTGCAGCCTTTGCGTTTTCTCTGGCGTCTAAGCAAGCAGTACAAGTATTAGTTAGGCGGACACACTGGTTTCCAGGGAAGGAGCGTCCGATGAAAGCACCTGTTACGGCCTTGTTGCTCGCAGTGGCGCTGAGCGCGGCTTGCGCGACAGCAACGTCGGTGAGCGACGCTCCCGAGTGGCTGACCGCGCTCATCCAGGAGCTTGAGACCCAACCCGTGGCGAATCCTCCGGCCTTCATCGCCCGATATGAATACCAGGGGCAGACCGTCTATTACCTTCCGTCGCGGTGCTGTGATATCCCCAGCAACGTATACAGCGCCTCAGGTACTATCATCTGCCATGCGGATGGCGGATTGAGTGGCGTCGGCGACGGGCGTTGTGCCGACTTCTTCTCAGCGCGCAAGGACGAGAAGATCATTTGGCGAGATGTGCGAGGTGCCGCCTAACGCCCAAGTTCAGCTGCGAGCGGCGGCGCGCCGGAACGTTGTGCGCCGCAGGCTCGGATCTCAACGGGCGATCAACCATTTGACTTCCCGGCAACTACCCTTAGATGGCGTGGGTGATCACTCAAGCCCGGGAGAAATCCACACATCGCTCGTCAGCGTCAGCGTTCCTTAGCCACCAGCACCTAATCACCGACAAATCGGACGTACGTATGGACCTCGTCAACGGCGCGTTCGCCCGATGGCTACCTACGCGGCTCATATCGCATCGCCACCGCGCCCGAGCCGAACTCCAGCCGGCTCACGAGCTTCAAGTCGATACGCTTGGATAGCCCTGCGAACAACGTCGGCCCATGGCCCGCTAGCCTGGGGTGGACCACGAACTCGTACTCATCGATCAATCCCAGCTCCGCCAACGCCAGCGGGAGCTTCACGCCTCCCACGAGCAGCCCCTTACCCGACTCCTGCTTGAGCCGCTGAACGGCCTTCCCCAAGTCACCGCGCACGAGCTCCGCGTTCCAATCGACTCGGTCCAGGGTGCTCGATACGACGTACTTCTTTGCCGCGTCGATCGTTCGGGCGAACGGTTCCGTCCACTCAGGCATCACCACAGTTCGCGTCGCCAGCCGCCACGCCTCCTCCATCATTTGGTAAGTCACACGGCCAAAGAGGAGAGCATCTGCCTGGGCGATGTTTTCCATCGCGTGGCGATGGATGTCTTCGTCCGCGATCCCTTCACGATGATCGCAGCACCCGTCCAATGTGACGTTGATGGAATACCGAAGGGGTCGCATTACGTCAGAGTATCGCCTGACTCAGACTTACAGCGCCTCGACGCGAACGGCGGTCCCGTAGCACAATACCTCCGTCACGCCTTTCATCAATTCGTTCGCGTCATAGCGGATGCCGATCACTGCGTCGGCCCCCGCCCTATGCGCTTGGACCAACATCGTATCGAAAGCCTGCTTGCGCGTTCGTTCAGCGAGTTCCGTGAAGAGTGAGATATTGCCCCCAACCAGCGTCTGGAAAGCGGCGCCCACGGTGCCGAAAACCGATCGCGACCGGACGACGACACCGCGTACTACCCCCAGATTGTCCACAATTCGGAATCCAGGAACGTCGAAGCCGGTCGTTGTCATGTTGTACGGAATGTCTGCAGTCTGGGAATGGATAATGGAAGACATGGGTCAGATCGGTGAGAGATTCACTTGATTACGCGACACGAAAACTTACCACCGGCCGTAGATGCATATTAGAGAAGTCCACCAACTTTTCCCGTCCAGCCCCGCGATGACCACGAAACACGCTGTCGCCCTCACCTTCGCCGTTATCTCCGTCGCCGCAATCTCCGTTGCGGCGACATCAATCAGACCGGAGCTGCTCACCGGGCTCGTATGGCGCAATGTCGGTCCCTTCCGCGGCGGCCGCATCTCCGCCGTCTCCGGCGTAACGGGCGACCCGGGAACGTTCTACATCGGTATGCCCGCCGGCGGTGTATGGAAAACAACCAACGCCGGCGCCACGTGGTGGCCAATCTTCGACAACGTCAAAGACGCCGAGGTGATTGGCGCGCTTGAAGTCGCGCCTTCAAACGGCAGCACGATCTATGTTGGCACCGGTGACCTGATCACAGGCGGTGGAATAGCCGAAGGCAACGGCATGTACAAGAGCACCGATGCCGGCGCGACGTGGACGCACATCGGCCTCGAGAAGACGAAGCAGATCCCGAGCATCGTCGTCGACCCGCGAGACGCGAACATCGTTCTCGTCGCCGCGCAGGGCGATGTCCGCCATAAGAGCTACGACCGCGGCGTCTTCCGCTCCACGAATGGCGGGACGAGCTGGACGCGCACGCTCTTCGTCGACGACTCGACCGGCATCCAGAAGCTGGCGATCGCGTTCGACCGGCCGGACGTCGTGTTCGCGACGACGGTGCGCCACTACTCCGCGCCGGCGCCAAGCGGTTTACCCGTTGTCCCGCCTGGTGGACTGGGTGGCGGCGGAGGCCCCGCTGGTGCGCAGCGCTCCCAAGGTCCTACCGGCACTTCCATATATAAATCGCTCGACGGCGGCGTCACTTGGAAGGAGCTCACCGGCGGTGCGTTGCCGCGCATCCCGGGTCGCACGTCGATCGCCGTCGCAAACGGCACCAGCGCACAGCGCGTCTACTTCACCACCAACGTTGGCCTGTTCCGTTCGGTCGACGGGGGCGTCACCTGGAAGCAGATGGACGCGGCCGACACGCGCATCCGCAACGGACAGGGCGGCTACAACTGCGGCGTCTACGTCGATCCGAAGAATCCGGACGTCGTCTACGTCCTCAACACTGCCGCGTACATCTCACGCGACGGCGGCAACACCTTCACCGGTTTCAAAGGCGCGCCCGGCGGCGACGATCCGCAACAAGGATGGATCGACCCCACCAACGGCAAGCGCATGATCCTTGGCTACGACCAGGGCGCGATCGTGTCGCTCGACGGCGGCGATACGTGGAGCTCGTGGTACAACCAGTCCAACGAGCAGGTCTACCACGTCTCTACAGACAACTCGTTCCCGTACTGGATTTACGCCTCGCAGCAGGACGCCGGCGCCGTGCGCACGCGCGCGCGCGGTAACCTCGGCGCGGTGACGCCGCTCGATTGGGATCCGGTGAACGGCTGGGAGTGGGGCACCATTCTGCCCGACCCGCTCGATCCCAACACGGTGTACGCGACCGGCAACGGCGTCATCAGGATTTCCTATCCAAGCGAGCAGTGGGTGAATGTGAGCCCGGCGCAGGACCAATCGCTCCGGCTGCGTGTGAACAACGACGCGCCGCTGCTGTTCGATCCGTGGGATCCACACAGGCTCCTCGCCGGCTATCAGTATCTCATGTCGACTTCCGACGGAGGCGCGCACTGGACGAAGATCAGCCCGAACCTCGGCTATCCGGCGAACTTCCCGATTCCCCCGGACACGGCCACTCCCAAGCCGGGCGAGCCAATCCGGGGCACAATCATGTCCATTGGCGCATCTACAGTCGCACGCGGCACGATCTGGGTGGGCATCAACACGGGACTGGTGAAGCTCACTCGTGACAACGGTCGGACGTGGAGCGACGTGTCCAATTTCTCTCATCCCGGACAGATCCACTCAGTGGAGCCGTCGCACACGAATGGCGCCGAGGCGTTCGTAACGGCCGATGCGCGAGGGTCTGCCGATTACAACCCGTACGTGTATCGCACACGCGATTACGGGAAGACGTGGACGTTGATCACCAACGGCCTTGCCACCGGTGAGTCCAACGGCAGCTACGCCCGCATCCTGCGCGAGGATCCGAAGCGTCCCGGACTGCTGTTCCTCGGCACCGAGAGCGCGATGTACGTCTCGTTCGACGACGGCGACTCCTGGCAATCGCTGATGCTAAACCTGCCGACGACGTCGTTTCGCGACATCGCGTTCAGGGACAACGATCTCATCGTCGGCACGTACGGTCGCGGCATCTTCGTGCTCGACGACTATGCAGTGCTGCGACAGTTCAGCAACGCAGTGGCGAACGAGGACGTGCACCTGTTCAAGCCGGACAGCGCAGTGCGTGTGCGGCGCAACGTCGGCGCCGACACGCCGTTTCCTCCCGAAGTGCCGCACGCGCTGAATCCGCCCGATGGCGCGATCATCTACTACTGGCTTGGCTCGAGGCCGAGTCGGAGAGTCACCCTCGACGTGCTCGATTTGGCCGGCGCGGTGGTGCGGCATTATTCCAGCGATCCCATCACGCCGGTGCCCGAAGCGGCGCGTCCGCCGCATCCCAACTTCTGGGTGAAAGTCGAGCAACCGCTCCCGGCGGATGCCGGCATGCACCGCGTGAATTGGGATTTGCGCTACGACGCGCCGCCGGTATTCACGCACTCATTCGAGATCAACGCCAATCCCGGCGAGACGCCCGCGTCGCCCGAAGGTGCGCTCGTGCCGCCCGGTACGTACATCGTGCGTCTCACCGTGAACGGAAAATCGCACAGCGAGAAAGTGACCGTCACCAACGATCCGCGGTCGCCGGCGAACCTCGCCGCGCTCAAGGCCGAGGACGCATTGATCAGGAAGCTGAACGCGTTGGAGCGCCTCGCGTGGGACGTATTCCATCAGACGGATACGACGCGAGCGCAACTTCGCGCGATGACCGCAAGCGACTCCACGAGCAACGCCGCGAAATCGATTCGGGAATACATCTCGAAGCTCGACACACTCGGTGGCCGTGCGCCCACGCTGGGCGGCGGTTTTGGTGGCGGCGGTTTCTTCGGAGGTAACGCCAACGCGCGCCCGACGCTAGTGCAACTTGTTGGTCGCATCCTGAACCAGCTTGGCACGTTCGAGAACGGCGACGTCGCTCCGACGGCGGCGATGCTCGCGGCGTACCATTCAGCATGCAACGATCTTGGGAAGTCGATCGCTGCCTGGCGTGCAATCAGTGGTGCGGATCTCACCGCGTTGAACGGCGCTCTCACCGCGGCGGGGAAGATTCCGTTGGCGAAGGCTGTCGTGGTGCAGGCGCCGGCGTGCGAGCAGTAGGCTCGGCTAGGACGACGCGTTACGTACCGGGTAGCGTAGGTGTGTAACGCCGACGCCCGCGATCACCGTCGGATTGCCAAGGACGGCTGGTGTGCCGGCGAGGTGGTCAAAGAGTCGAACTCCGGACCCAAGAAGTACCGCCGCGATGTCGATGGAGATTTCGTCGAGGAGCCCGGCATTCAGCAACTGCTGGATGGTGTCCGCGCCGTGGACGCCAACGGACCGCACTCGAGAAGTGCTTGGCAGCTGCAACGTTCGTTAGATCTCACGGGCGTATCAAGTTCGATTAACGGCCTCGCCCATCCCGATTTTAATTTCGGGCATCTGCCTGATTACTTCTCTCCACTCGTCGACGTATTTCTGAGTAAATCTCGTCCTCTCATCGGGCCGCCAGTAGTCAATGACCTTCATGCAACAATCGGCCAACAGTGAGAAACCGAGAAGTAGTACCGGACGGGCATTCGCAGGGGAGCGAATTGGCGTAACCGCTACCCCCCTTTCATCGGTCGTGAGATGAGTTCCCGTATATCCGCCGTGCATAAAATACGACGCGTGGTGATAGATAGACTTGTATTCACCGGCCGCTCCAACCTCGGACGCTAGTTTCCAGATGCTGGTTAGGCGCTCGTTCTTCGGAGCGGCGGTGTCGTAGTACCAAGGCGGTTCATGATGTTTCTCTTTGACGAACTGAGCAAAGCCCGCGCTGATAGCCGCATATTGAGGACGCTCAAGTATTTTCTCCAGTGCTTCCCGATGCTTCTCGGCGTCGTCGGGCGAGATCACTGGCTTGCCGCCGTAGCGGTTGATCAGATCGCGCGTTTCACCATCTGACTCATGCTCCGGCGTGCCTGGAATTGCCTTACTGATCTGGCTTAACTGTTCGCGCCGTGAGGCGACATATAAGTGAGTCCCCCATTTCTTTGGATCCCTGATCGCGAGCATTAGCCCCCATCGCGCCTCCATAAGAGCTCTGAGCTGGACCTGCGCTGCGTCGCATGCGCCAACTCCTATTAACTCACCGGCAGCGTCTGCAGTTGCTATGGCTTGCCGAAAGAGAACAGACAGAATCAGATGATGCGGTATGTCATCCGGGCCGGTGGTGAGAGATCTCTTCAAAAGTTGAACGGCGTACCGAACTAACTCGTTGAATACGCTCAGCGCTTCGCCGAACGTGCCGGTTAGTGCTGCGCGCGCCCACGCAGGGTCCAGTATGGGATCCGTATTCGGGACCTCAATAGCCATTGCGGTTCCTTCCACTTCGTGGCCGGTCTCCGGTAACTAGCACGGAGTGCGATCTAACGCCTTAGTTCAGCTGCGAGCGACCGACT
>DHJO01000093.1:7176-8314 GCA_002404375.1 Gemmatimonadales bacterium UBA4718
TCAGATGAAGGTGTCCATAATGAATAGCATTGGGGCGTCGCGGGAACCCAGGGTCCGACGGCGCAGTGCCACATTGGCCACCATGCGATCAGGAAGAAGGCCGCGAGAATGGCTAGGACGATTAACGTGCGCCGTCTTTGTCTCATGCAGATAGTTCGTCCGTCTAACTAGTAATTATGCTGCGTGTTTATGCTGCAGAGAAATGAGAAAGCCGCAAGCCGACTCTATCGGCGACCGCTGAACCACGCCAAGACGCCTCCGATTGCCAGTCCGATCGCCAAGCCACCCACGAAGTCATCGGCCGCGTGGGGGAAGGGGGCGAGACTTGTACGCTGGACAAGGGCGTAGACCATCGCGAGGATAATCACGACGCCACCGATCTTGAAGCGAGGGTCGACTGAAGTCTCGGAGTCGGATGGTGAGTTGGACACAATGAATCCTCGATGCGAATGGTCGTTGTCGTCTACCTAGCAATTGTATTACCACATCGTGCGCTTACGCTCTCGCACCCCGGATCGAGCGGAATCAGCTTGAGCCGAGCGAGCTCTCCGTTCGCGGCGACGAGATCGGTCGCCCACACCCTGGCAAGCGTGCCTGTGTAGCCCTTGAGCTCTCTGTTCATGATCTCGTAGATCTCGGACATATTATTCGTCGGCGCGCCATCGCCTCGCTCCGTCATCGACAACAACGTCGCCAGACGGTTGTTGACCTTGATCGGGAAGTTCAGCGGATCCTGCCCGCTCTGATTCCGTACCTGATAGATATTTTCCTCGACCGCCGACAGGTGCGCGACGAGCGTGTCAGCCTTCGACTTGAGCGTCGCATCGTTCGACTTCTTCAGCCTGTCAGCAACCTGCGCCTTCACTCGGCGAATCCTGATCACCGCCTGATTCGCTTCCTCCGCCTTGTCGCGCACCTTCCGCGCGAATGCGAACTGAGCGCGCAGATCGGCATCAGTGACGTCCGTGAGCCGCGGATTGCGCACCACCTTGAGCGGCGTGCTCAGCGTCGTACCGTCGGCGACGAGACGCGCCGTATATCGCCCAGGCGGAACGGCCGGTCCGCTGGTGCCAGCGCCCCAGAAGATCATTCCCGGAAAGCTCGTTATACCCTGCGTGCGCAGGTCCCAATTAATCCG
>DHJO01000137.1:0-2392 GCA_002404375.1 Gemmatimonadales bacterium UBA4718
TCAGCTGCAACGTTCGTTAGGTAGCGCCGGCAGAGAGATCTGGATCGAGGGATGCGGGATCAAATGCATCGCCGCGGACATCCAGCAGGAGCGTATACGGACTGTCGCTCGCGAATTCCTCGCGGATTTGAATCAGCGAGCCGGGTTTGGCAGCGGAGAGTTTCGTTTCCACTAATTGTGCCAGCCGCGTGAGGTCCGCCAACGAACCATGAATTGCGTGGCGGTCGACTCCGGCGTCAGGCCAAGTCATTACTTCTAGTGAGCCGTAAGGGCCATAGTGTTCGTGTTCCGATTTAACCGCGTTTCGGGGATCGGCCACATACTCAAGAAGTATGTCGCGAAAACGCAGTAGCCCGGGCCTGGAGCCTGTGAGTTTGCGAACATTCTTCTTTGTATCGATCTCGTGGAAGAAACCGAGGTCGCGCCATTCCTGCTCTGCGGTGTCAGTCATCGTATCGCTCGCGATCGTTCCAGGTTGCGGCTACCTGTTCTTAGTTGCGGCGACCTAACGCCAGAGTTCAGTTGCAAGCGATTAAAACAAGAGCGAGCGAAGCGAGCAATCCGTAGCTCGCTTGTCAACTGCAACGCATGTTGGGCGGCGTCGCATCAGACTGGTGGTTGGTTCACACGTGCTACGGATGCTGGGTCGCCGGCTCGAAGTACACGGATTGTCCCACCACGAGGCGCCCGCGTCGAGTGACCGTGGCGTAGACGCCAGCCTTGTTGTCCTTCACCCGAACAATCGCCTTCAGCACCTCGGCGGCGGAGCGTCCCGAGTCAGGGTCGAGGTTCACCATTGCGCAGCGCTCGTCGCGCATGGTGACGCCTATGGCGGCGGCCTCGATGCCCTCTCCGAACGAGAGGACGCCACCCACCCATTCGTCCTCCTCGAAGGGGACTGACAGCAGTGAGGAAATCACGATGTTCGGCCGGAATCTTCGGACGTCTGGACGCTGCGCCGCAAGCCTTCCGATTTCGCTGACCGTGGCGGAGGTAATCACGGAGATGCTCGCTTCGTCGAAGATGCCACGGTTCAAGTGCATCATCTGGACCGGTGAACGATGGCGACGACCGACCTCCGTCGCCAATTCTTGGCCGAAGACAGCCATCTCCTCTCCTTCCGGCGAGCGAACGTGCGTCGGGAGGTCTCCCTCGAGGGCGGGTCCTCGCCGCTGTGGAGTAAAGAGAATCAGGTCCGGAAGCTTGGTGGCGGTCAGCCAGGGGAAACCGCCGCGATCGTCAACCCGACGGAATGCCATGCGCCGGTCGCCGTCGAGACCGTGCCAGCCCAGCTCGCCGACCTCGAGAAGTTCACCGCGCATGGACTTCACTGGATACCGGAAGAGCGCTTCTACTTCACCAATCTTGATAGGCATGTTCGCTACCCGTCCGTCCAACGCCTTAGTTCAGCAGCAAGCACATCTAACAATTGCGCGCGCAGCGCGATACAGAAACGTGCTTGTCTGCTGCAACGTTCGTTAGGCGGCAGTGTCGACGCAAGCAGTCCTGGCTCCGTCGCGCCGTCGTCGCGGAGTGATCGATCATCAAGCGGCCCGCAACCTCGTCGAAATCCAAGAAATACCGTCGGCTACTTCACGAGCGTGGCCGATTTGATGTAGTCGAGTTTTGGAAACGCGCGTTGCAAATACTCATTCCCTTTTGTTGCGATCGAGTCCTGGCTCGGCCCCGCGCCGTTTGGCACACCCTCGCCGTACACGCCGTACATCGTGTCAACCACTTTCATGCCGTCGACCACCCTGCCAAACGGAGAAAAACCCTGCGTGTCGAGCGACGCGTTGTCCCCGTAGTTGATGAAAAACTGGTTCGACCGCGTATTGGGGCCCGCCGTAGCGAAGGTGAGCATTCCGCGTTTGTTGCTCTGCGTGACAGGATCATCGGGAATTCGCAGGGTGTCCATTTTTGCGTTGAGCGCAGGATCGCCACTCAGGCCGAACTGCGCCATGAATCCTGGCAAAACACGGAAAAAGCGGATGTCCTTGAAGTAGCCTTCCGTCACCAAACGGTAGAATCGATCAGCGCCTTTTGGCGCCCAAGCGCGGGTGACTTCTACCGTAAAATCTCCCTTGGTGGTCTCAAACTTCACCCGAAATGACTCGGGAGACGCCGCCTCAGGCGGGGGTGGGAGAGGAGTGGGCACGCCGGCCTCGGGAGGGGGCGGCGTTTTGTCCTTGCACGCAACAGGGATCAACTGCAATGCTAAGAGCGCGAGCAAGGCGGACGCGTGTTTCCGGTGGTTCATGCTGAGCGGGCTCAGGGATGGTTCGCTGGCGCAAAAGTTGGACTTGGTGACGGCACCATAATACCCAAGTCCCGCAGCATATGCTGGGATCTTACACGCATAGCGCTCCTTGTCCGCCTAACGCCTTAGTTC
>DHJO01000137.1:2519-3052 GCA_002404375.1 Gemmatimonadales bacterium UBA4718
CTGCAACGTTCGTTAGGTAGCACGCGCCTTGAATTGTCATCACCGTCAGCGCCTTTGCCTAGTGCCGCAAACCTCATTGATCGTCATGCTGCGTGACTCTAGCGCTGCGAGCACATCGATCCCAGAGTCTGGCGGCACCGTGATTAAGACCGTTGCGGGCATAAAACCGAATGCTCTTACTGCAAGCTGGCGAGAGCCCTGAACTCCGGAGAATTGGAATTCACCCTCAGACCCCGACCGATGCCAAGATGAATCTCCGGGCAGAAGTCTGGCGCCCGCATTGTGGCCTGGATTTATCGGTTCGCCTGTCCCAACAGCGAGTATGCGTCCGCGGATAAGTCCTGGATGTGCGGATGTGATCTGCCAAGCGACTGCGGAGCGAGACGCGGGTTCGGGATCGCAGGCGACGATGTAATACTCTGGCCGGTGACACGCGCCGAGTGACACTAGTCCGATGACAGCAAGAACAAATCTAGATCGCTCGATTGTGGTTCTCTGTTAGTGTCGGTTGTGCTACCTAACGCCTTAGTTCA
>DHJO01000033.1:0-5966 GCA_002404375.1 Gemmatimonadales bacterium UBA4718
GCGACGGCGTGCACGACACCCATCGCGAGTGAATCGCGTATTCCGAGCGGATGTCCGTACGCGAACACGAGCTCTCCGGCGCGCAGGGAGTCCGGATCGCGGATCTCGAGCAGCGGTCCGCTGACTGATGGCGCGGCGAGCAGCGCAAGGTCATGATGAGGATGGTATGCGAGCGCCTGTGCTCCGCGCCACTTTTCGCCGTCGCCCACCTGAAGCGCCGCACCACGTCGCACGCAATGCGCATTCGTCACGACCAGCCCGGCTCCGCCCCAGATAATACCAGTGCCGCTGCCACTCTCGCCGCTGCGCACTTCGACTACGGCCTGCCGCAGCAGCTCACTCATTCCGTTGAGACTTGATGACGTCGCCCGTGCAGAGCCCACCGTGGAGATGTTCATTCGCGCCCTCCACGATCCGACGGCGTGACGGATCCGGATTTCACCGCGCCACCACGCAGGTACTTGAGCTTGATCGAGTCGCCGCTGCCGACGCTCGATAGCGCGTCCAGCAGATCGGTTGGGCGACTGAGCGCTGTTGCGTTTGCTTCGAGCAATACGTCACCGACGAATATCCCGGCCTTTTCCGCGGGCGATCCGTCAGCGACCGAGACGATCAGAAGAGCGGTGTCGCGTGCGAGCTCGTGCTGCTTCACGAGAGAGGCGGAGAGCGCGACCGGTTGAACGGCGACGCCGATGAAGGGACGCCGCACGTGTCCGCGCTCGAGCAGCTCGTCGACGACGCGATCTATGGCTTTCGCAGGGAGTGCCATCGGTGTCCCGCGTGCCAGTGCGGAGTTGTTCAATCCCAGTACTGCGCCGGACGCGTCTACGAGCGGCCCGCCCGAGAAGCCGTCGTACACGGCGAGGTCGAGACGGAGCACACGATCGATGCGGGCGCCCTGCCACGTCCGCCAGCCATCGGCGATGGCGCTGATGATCCCGAAGCTCGCTGCTACGTCACGACCCGGACGTCCGACCGCGAGAACGAGCGAGCCAATGCGAACAGCGTCGGCATCCGCCCGAGGAGCGACGTGCGACTTTGCTCCATCCACGCGCAGAGCGATCAGGTCCGTTGCAGAGTCTCGGCCGATTATCGTGGCGGTGGTAGTTTCGCCGCCCGGGAGCGTGACAGGAGTTTCATCATCGCGCTTAACCGTGTGGCTGGCGCTGACAATCACCCCGTCGCGCCAAACGATTCCACTCGACGGAATGCGCCGTCGCGCATGAATCGCTACGATGGAATTGCTGGCCGTCTCTACTGCTGCTGCTAATTGGGAAGAGAGCTCAGCCAGTGTGCTGGAGGCGCTCCCGGATTTCGATGGCGACATGCGAACCTGATTGAAGGTGACTGCATTCAGTCTGCGTGGTTCGCAGCGACATCACCATCGGACGAATGGGGGAGGCAGCCTAATGGAAGATCAGCTTCGCTCCCGCCACGACGAGTACCAGGGACAGGAGCTGTCTCAGCACCGGGGGAGGCGCCCGCTTGCTTCCGTAACTCGCTCCGATCCATCCGCCCAGCACGGCCGCTGCGCCCCAGATCGGAATGCTCGCCGGGAGCTGTGATACACTGGAGAAGTGGCCGAGCAAGCCCGCGATCGAGTTCACGAGGATGAAGGGCGCGGCAACTCCGGACGTCGCGCGCGTCTCCGCCCATCCCATGTAGAGAAGGAGCGGACTAAGAAATATTCCACCGCCGACTCCCGTGAGGCCCGAGAGGAATCCGATCGCCGCTCCGGCTACGATTGCAGCCCAGAGCGGAGGTCGATGCGTTTGCCCCGTGAGAGGTCTGAGCGCCGAACGGAACATCCACACCGCGGCGTACAGGAGAACCACGCCGACGACGACCTGATACCAGCGAGCCGGAAGCATCATCGCGCCTCCAACGAACGCCGCTGGAATCGACGCAACGGCAAATGGCCAGAACAAAGACCACGAGAATAGTCCGGCGCGATAGAATTTCGCCGTCGCCACAGCCGCCACCAGGATGTTGAGCGCGAGCGCGGTCGGTTTCATCACGCCCGGCGCGAAATTGAACAATCCCATGACCGCCAGATACGCCGACGCGCCCGCGTGCCCCACNNATTTCCACGTATATTTTGTTTTCGCGCGACCCACGCCCGCGAAAGTACATGACCGAATACGCAATCGACATAGTCAACGTCACGAAGCGGTACGCCGAACATACGGCGGTGCGTGACCTGACCCTTCGCGTTCCTTCGGGAAGCGTGTACGGACTACTGGGCCCCAACGGCGCCGGTAAGACGACGACGATCCGGATGATCCTCAACATCATCGCGCCGGATTCGGGCACCATTCACATCTTCGGGCGTCCGTCCAGCGATCCGAAGATCACCGAGAGGTTGGGATACCTCCCCGAGGAGCGGGGGCTGTATCGAAAGATGCAGGTGAAGCGCGTCCTCAAATTCCTCGCCGAGCTCAAAGGCGTGAAGGGAAGCGAAGCGGAGGTGCGCATCGACGAGTGGCTCGAGCGCCTGTCGCTCAAGACGCCCGAGAAAGATTGGGGTCTGTCCAAGGTCGACGAGCTGTCGCGCGGGATGCAGCAGAAGGTCCAGTTCATCGGAACACTGCTGCACGACCCTGATCTCGTCATTCTCGACGAGCCGTTCAGTGGGCTCGACCCGATCAACGCGCAGGCGCTCAAGGATACGGTCGTCGAGCTGAAGAAGCGCGGAAAGACCGTGATCTTCAGCACTCACCTGATGGATAACGCCGAGCGTCTCTGCGACTCGGTGTGCATCATCGCTCGCGGCGAGAAGGTGCTCGATGGAACGGTGACCGCCGTAAAAGAGGAGCACGGGCAGCGGAATATTGCTCTCGCCCTCGAGGGCGATGGAATGCACGGGATCGCCTCGATCCTTAGCGATAACTCCCTTGTGAAGCGTGCCGACGACTCGAACCGCTTCTTTGAGATCGAGCTGGTTCCGGGCGGCGATCCCCAGGCGCTGCTGCGGCGCATTGTCGAGTCGGGTGCGTCGGTCCAGCGGTTCGAGATGATCCAGCCCTCACTTCATGAGATCTTTCTGCAGAAGGTTGGGGCGGGTGCCCGCGCGCCCAGAGCGGGCGCGGGTGCAGGGGGCATTGAAGAGGGAATGACGGGACATGGCTAAGCTCTGGGCGATCATCAAGCGCGAGTACCTGGAACGGGTCCGCTCCAAGTGGTTCGTGATCGCGACGCTGTTCGGGCCCATTTTCTTCAGCGCGATCATCATCGTTCCGGCCTGGCTTTCATCGCGCAGCAAGGCGACGAGCGACATCTACAACACCGCGATACTCGACGCCACCGGAAACGGCTTCGGCCATCGTCTCGCCCTCAACATCGCCGGTGACAGCACGATTCCAGGACGAATGCCGGAGGTCAGAGTCATCGCGCCGGCCGCGCTGACTCAGGCGGAGAGCCTGGCAACGCACCAGGTGATGCAGAAAGACAAGACTGGCTACGTCGTCGTCGACCAGCAGACGCTCGCGGGCGAGTCAGCGCGGTATGCAGGCCGCAATGCGACGTCGATCGCGGACATGGCCCAGATCAAGAGCGCGATCCGGGAGACCATCCTCGCATCACGTCTGGAAAAAGTCGGGCTCGACAATTCTCGAATGAGGGAGATCACCTTCATCCCGCTCGACTTCAGCACCGAGCGAATCACGGAGAAGGGACGAGCGGGCTCAGGTATGGCGAGCGTGATGTTCGGCTTTGCGATTGGATTTCTGCTCTACGCGTCCATCGTGATCTACGGCCAGACGATCATGAGCGGTGTGCTCGAAGAGAAGACGACGCGGGTGGCCGAGGTCGTGATGTCGAGCGTCCCCACCGACACGTTGCTTGCCGGAAAGGTCCTCGGTGTGGGCGCGGTTGGGCTTACTCAGCAGATAATCTGGATCGTGACCACCTACATTCTGCTCCAGCTGAGAGCGCCGATCATGGCGAAGCTCGGAGCGCCGACGATGAGCTTCACGCTGCCGGACATCTCGCTGGGGGCGGGGATGATCTTCCTGCTGTTTTTCCTGTTCGGGTTCATCTTCTACTCGTCGCTCTTCGCGGCGGTGGGGTCGTCGGTGAACAGCGAGTCAGAGGCGAGACAGGCGGCGAGCCCGTTGATGATAATGATCGTCAGCACAGCTGTGTTCATCCAGCCGGTGCTGCTCAATCCGACGGGGACGACCGCGAGAGTGTTGTCGCTCGTCCCGTTCTCGTCGCCGATCATAATGCCCATACGAATGGCGGTGATAGGGATTCCGCCGCTCGAGCTGGCGGCGAGTCTCGGCTTTCTCGCGATCGGATGCCTTGTCGCGTTATGGCTTGCATCGCGGATATACCGCGTCGGACTCCTTATGTACGGGAAGAGACCCTCCATGAGGGAAATGGCGCGGTGGGTGACGTACGCGCGGTAGAAACTGCAACTGCAACTGAACGCCTTAGTTCAGCTGCAAGCANNGGCGAAGCCGCATCCGAAAAGTGCTTGTCAGCTGCAACGTTCGTTAGGCCGCAGGGCGCAAAAAGATCGAGCGCCTCGCACATACACTATGCTAGGCGCTCGATCACTTCGTACTCCGGCGCTACGATTTGGAAGGCTTCTGTGACATGGCGCTTCCGGCTGCGGACTTCGAACTCTTGCTCGTCCGGCCATCTCTTAACGTGTCGGAAGCACTTCCTGCCGCCTTCGGTGAGGTCTCTTTTCCGGGAGCGTGCCTCTGAGACATCGCGCTGCCCGCGGCACTCTTAGACTCATCTCCGGTCGCATTATCTCTCAGCGTCTTCGACGCACTCGAAGCGGCTTTTGCGCCTGTTTGCTTGCCCTTACTCATTGTTTGCCTCCATGGCAAATGCTGAAGACGGAAGGGTGCAACCTGCGTGCCGACCAATCACCGAAAATTGGTGTCGGCCTAACGAGTGTTGAGCTGCCAGCTGACCAATGCCGATAGCTCATAGCCGTAAAACGTCGGGACGCCACTCAGTGGCGTGATGTCACAGACAATTGATTGTGCTCTAATCCGCGACGATAACGTCCCGACGTAGTGAGGCTAAGGGCTATCAGCTTCAAGGCTGGCAGCTCACCACTCGTTCAGTTGCAGTTCCCCAAACACTCCTCTGCCCGTCCCTCGCTATTAGTATTCCTTATTAACGCACGCCATTCGAGAAACGAGGGAATAAACGATGTACGACGAAAGATTCGTAACGCCAATGCGCCAGGAGCTCACTCAGCTTGGCGTCGAAGAAATGCGCACCGCTCAGGAAGTCGATGCCAAGCTCAAGGGTGCGCAAGGCACCACGCTCGTGGTCGTCAACTCCGTCTGCGGCTGCGCCGCGAGGAATGCTCGACCAGCTGTCGCGAAGGCGATCCAGCACGACACTCGACCCGACACGCTGACCACCGTGTTCGCCGGACAGGACGTCGAGGCCGTGCAGAGAGCGCGCAGCTACTTCACGGGTTACGCTCCGAGCTCACCGCAGATTGGGCTGCTCAAGGATGGGAAGCTCGTCTTCATGCTCGAGCGTCATCAGATCGAGGGCAGAACCGCGGATGACATCGCGCAGGATCTCGTCGGCGCGTTCGACAAGTACTGCGAAGAGACTACCGCTGCGTAGGAAAGACTGAAAACAACTGCAACTGAACGGGTGCGAGTGGTCAGTAGTGGAGGGGCCAGTTGATAGTTCACGACGTCGGGACGTTACTGGCGCGGATCAGGGTACAGGCGAATGCGTGTACCGTAAGTCTATCGAGTGACGTCCCGACGTCGTGAACTGACCACTGGCATCTACGCCACTGAACACTCGCACCCGTTCAGTTGTAGTTAAAATCTCTGGTCGCGAGCAAACAGCCTAGAGCTCGTTCCTCTGCCTTCTCTCGATGAAAGGCTGACCGTCGGGGAGCGTCTTCGGGTCTACCTCTCTCCCCGTCTCCTTGAGCACGCGTCCGCGGATGAACGACACCGTGGCGCCGAGCAGTA
>DHJO01000033.1:6084-7438 GCA_002404375.1 Gemmatimonadales bacterium UBA4718
TCACGCACCGGAAATCTCCCCAGGTGGAGCGTCGCCATTCCAAGCAGGAAGAGCGTCCCCAATACGAGCGCCGCGACGAGGTAGGAGCTGGTGGCAGTGCCGTGGGTGAGGACGAGGGCGCGGAAGAGGCGGATGATCACGCCCGTGAGCACCGCGAGCTCGACTGGTGATCGCGCGATTCTGGTGAACGCTGCCGGCTCTTCGAAATCCCATTCGCTCGACTTGAACAGCCGGCGGCGCTTCTCGACGGGATGGGGCTTCGTCACGGCCTCCAATGTAACTCCCGAGCGGATGTCGTCATAGATTTTCCCACTGAATCATAGGAGGAATAAGCTCTTCCCTCCGATTCGACGCCGTTCCCCACGGATGCGTAACTACTTTATCCAGTGTCCGATCCGGCTCCACCTGATGTCGGTGAGCATCGGCGCGGGGCGATCGCTGTCGTCCGCGTTGTACGAGTAGTACACGAAAAGCGGCTTGCCACGAACGTTTTCCCTCGGCACGAATCCCCAGTAGCGGCTGTCCTTGGAGTTGTACCGGCTGTCGCCCATCATGAAAAGCCTGTGAGGCGGCACGACGAGCGGACCCCAGTTGTCATGGCTCGGCTGGGCGGGCGCGGCCCCAAATCGTGACGACTTGAGACCGACCTTCTTCTGCCAGTTGAATAGCGGATCGACAGAGCCCGCCATCGCCGGATCGACCTGCGTGGTCATCCCGTATCCCTGACGCTGCGCGATTCCGTTCACATACAGGACTCCGTTCCGCATGAAAAGCGTATCGCCCGGAGTTCCGACCAGCCGCTTCACCAAGGTCGGCGTTGGGTCTCGTCCCAATGAATCCTCGTCTGCCTGGAACGGCGAGACGAACACCACCACGTCGCCGCGACGCGGCTCTCTGTAAGCCGGAAGGCTCGTGTTCGTGAATGGCACGTGAGCTCCGAAGATGGCCTTGTTCACGAAGAGCCAGTCGCCCACGAGGAGCGTTGGGATCATGCTGCCCGACGGGATGCGGTAAGCCTCGACGAGGAATGCCCGCAACAGGAGAAAGATCGCCAGTGCGCCGACGATCGACTTGAAATTCTCCCAGAGGTAATTGGCGCGGGACTGCTGCGAAACGGGGCGCGCCTTTTGAGCGCGCCCCGCATTTGACGGAGTTGCCAAGGAGCTTAGGGGTTACGAAGGTGTTTGTTGACGAGTCGGGTCATCTCGAACATGGAGACCTGGCCGCGACCAAAGATCGGACGGAGGTTCTCGTCGGCGTTGATCATGCGGCGGTTCTTCGAATCCTGGAGACCTTTCCGCTTGATGTACTGCCAGAGCTTCTTGGTGACTTCCGTGCGCGGCATCGGTGAGCT
>DHJO01000130.1:0-323 GCA_002404375.1 Gemmatimonadales bacterium UBA4718
TGATTCATGCCGAGCGTCATCACCTGATCGATCGCATCGGGCTCGCCGACTCCTTCCATCAGGCAATAGACCGCCTCGTTGATCATCGGCATCAGCACGCGATTGGAGACGAAGCCCGGAAAGTCATTCACCTCGACGGGAGTCTTGCCGAGTCGCAGGCTGAGGTCGGTGACGTACTCCGTCGTCTCGTCGGAAGTCGCGAGCCCGCGAATGATCTCGACGAGCTTCATCACCGGGACCGGGTTCATGAAATGCATCCCGACCACTTTGTCGGGGCGGGATGTGCGTCGCGCGATCTCGGTTATCGAGATGGAGCTGGTGTT
>DHJO01000130.1:399-1460 GCA_002404375.1 Gemmatimonadales bacterium UBA4718
ATCGGCGACGCTATCGAGATCCATGCTGAGATCGATGCGCGAGAGGATCTGCACCTGTTCGTCGGGAGGAATTGTCCCCTTCTTCACCTGCCGCTCGATGTTCTTCGCGATCGTCGCGCGCCCCTTGTCGAGCGCGTCCTGCGAGACGTCGATCATCACGACCGTGAATCCGGATTGCGCGAACACATGCGCGATCCCGTTTCCCATTTGACCCGCCCCGACAACCGCGATGCGGTCGGTCATGCTTTCCACTCCATGCGGCGCAGATAACGCCCGTACAGGTAAAAGAGAACAACGAACATTGTCGCGACGGCGGCGAGTCCGCCCTCCGGTCCCCACGGACCACCGGTGAGCCAGTCGGGACCGGAATCTACGACGCGGTAGTCCGGGTCATTCGACGGAATCCCACTCACTGCGATGTGGAGCGCGCCCGACATTACCCAATTCCAGGCGAAGTGCGCGGCTCCCGCGGCGTAAAGACTCCGGGTTGCAAGGAACACTACCCCGAGGAAAAACCCCGCAACGATCACCGCGAGAATCGATTCAGCATCGGCGCCCGGATTCGTGACGTGCAGCAGACCGAAGACGATGCTGGTGATGATGAGCGCCATCTTCCACCCGGCCGTGCGTCTCAGTATGGCAAAGACGTAGCCACGAATGAAAAGCTCTTCGAAGAACGCTGCCGGCAACAAGAGGATCGTCGAGTGGCCAGCCTGGCCCCACCAGTTTCCAGGGGCGCTGGGATCGATGCGCAGCATGTGCGTTGCAAGCAGAAGGAGACTCGCCGCCCCGATGGTGAGTCCGCCGAGCGCGGCGCCTCTGATGAGGATCGGCGGTGATGCAGCGGCACGATCGAGTCCGACCTCGCCCCACGGCAGCTTGTCGATGCGCCGCAGCATCACCCACGTGGCGATGAGCACGCTGGCAAGGCTGATCCACTGGAAGAGAACGTCTCGTGGATCGACAGACTTGGCGCCGACCATCAACACCGCCAACGCCCCTAACACGATGAGCGCGACGCACCAGATCGCATAAAACGCGACGATCCGCCAGACCGCGCC
>DHJO01000130.1:1509-2492 GCA_002404375.1 Gemmatimonadales bacterium UBA4718
GAGTGCGGCTGGGCGGTCAATCCGCGCTAATTCGCGCGCTCGACGCTGAGAGCGACGGCGTCGCCTCCGCCGAGGCAGAGCGTCGCGAGGCCCGTTTTCGCGCCGCGGTCCTTCATCGCGTAGAGTAGAGTCGTCAACACGCGGGCGCCGCTCGCGCCGATCGGGTGGCCTAGAGCGATTGCGCCGCCGTTGACGTTGACCCGTTTCCAGTCCCAGCCGAGCTCGTCGCCATCGGCGAGGGCCTGTGAGGCGAATGCCTCGTTCGCCTCGATCAAATCGAAGTCCTCGATCTTTTTCCCCGTTTTGGCCATGAGATTTCTAACGGCCTTGATTGGGGCGAAGAAGAGATCTTCCGGCTTGGTGGCACCGGTGGCGTAACCGGTGATGCGGCCGAGTATCTCGAGGTTGTGGGCCTCGGCGTATTCCTCGGAGACGACGATGAGCGCAGCGGCGCCATCGTTGAGGCTGGATGCATTTCCGGCAGTGACTGAGAGGTTTTCGTTCTGGCCGTTCTTCCCCGGAAACGCAGGTCGCAGCTTGGCGAGAGCTTCGACGGTCGTGTCCTTGCGCGGACCCTCATCGGTATCCACGACGGTTGGGCCATTCTTGCCGGGGATCTCCACGCGCGCGATCTCACTCTTGAACTTCCCCGCTTCGATCGCGCTCACGGCCTTACGGTGTGATGCAGCGGCGAACTCGTCCTGGTCCTCCCTCGTCGCGCCCGCTTTCGTCGCGGTGTACTCGGCGTGTCGGCCCATGTGCACGTCACACGACGCGCACCAGAGTCCGTCCTTGATCATGCCGTCGACCATTTTCTGGTCGGTGAGCTTGACTCCGTTGCGCATGCCGTAGACGTAGTACGGCGCGTTGGACATTGACTCCTGCCCGCCCGCGACGATCACTTGCGCGTCGCCTGCCTTGATTGCCTGCGACGCGAGCATCACCGCCTTGAGCCCGGATCCGCAGACCTTGTTGACGGTGAC
>DHJO01000130.1:2569-3500 GCA_002404375.1 Gemmatimonadales bacterium UBA4718
CCCATGATGACTTCCTGGACGTCTTCGGCCGGAACCTTGGAGCGTTTGAGTGCTTCGCGGATGGCGACGGCGCCGAGCTCTGGCGCGCTCAACGGGGAGAGGGCTCCGAGGAATCTGCCGATCGGAGTTCGGGCGGCGCCGACGATTACTGGAGTTCGGGATTTATCTGACATTGTCACTTCATTTATGGAGTTGCCTACCCTTGGAAGTTAACCGGAGGCGGAAGGGGCTGACAGCGTCGCGGCGGGTCGGTTCGCTGAAACGTGGAGATGCCGCACGAATCATTGAGGCGTCGCGGCGGGAGCGTGAGCAGGGTTTCGTAGGCGGATGACTGAGCCTCGACCCGCGACCATCCCGCTGTCCCATCTCAGTACCGGCGATGCGTCGCCGTCGAAGTTCCGTCTCTTACAGCAAGTTCGGCACGCCGTAAGGCTCAAGGGTTACAGTGTTCGGACCGAAGACCTAAGGCTTTGGCAGCGCTTCTCTTTCTCTTTAACCGGGTTCTGAAAAAGCCAGTCGGGTTCGTAGAGGGAATTGTTCACTCCAAGATGTCCCGGAAACTGCCAGTGGTGCTTGCGCCCGATGAGGTCCGGAGAATTCTGGACAGGTTGTCGGGAACTTCACGGCTTTGCGCGGTGCTGATGTATGGCAGCGGGCTGCGGGTATTGGAGGCGGCATCTTTGAGAGTCAAGGACGTGGATTTTCTGCGGAGCGAGATCACTGTACGGGCTGGGAAGGGAGACAAGGATCGTCGTGTGCCGCTTCCCCAATCCGCTATCCCTGCCCTGAAACGACAATTGCACAAAGTCGAATTGCAATTCGCTCGTGATCTTAGCAACGGTCTTAAAGGCGCAAAGCTACCGGGCGCTTTCTCGGCCAAGTATCCGGCTGCGGAACGGGAGCTGGCGTGGCAGTACTTCTTTCCGGCGCA
>DHJO01000130.1:3615-4795 GCA_002404375.1 Gemmatimonadales bacterium UBA4718
ATCCAGCGCGCGTTTGCAACCGCGGCTCGCGAGGCTCGAATCACCAAGCGCGCGACGTGCCACTCGCTGAGGCATTCATTCGCGACGCATTTATTGGAGGCCGGAACGGACATTCGAACCATCCAGGAGCTACTTGGGCACACGGACTTGCGAACGACGATGATCTATACGCACGTGTTGAACCGTGGCGCGATGGGGGTAAAGAGTCCTGCAGATCGACTCTGAGAGGAAGAGCGGTCCGACACGCCTCCAGAAACAAATGCGACGATCCGCATTTGGGCTGCATTGATCTTGCAGCCCAATGACGCGATGATTCCATCTTATGTGCCTAACTCGAAGTCGTAACGCGCATTCCGAAGCGAAGCGCTTGGGTGAATGGGCAAACCTCGCGAAAGTTTCGCTTGCAACGCTCGTTTAAGCAGTCCAAGTAGTCGACCCAATTGGCGTTAGGTAGCCCAGCCACCACACCATGGTCGGATATTTTTCTCTCTCGATTCTCGGCTTGGCGCTGACCGTCAGCGCATGTCGGAACGCAGCACCCAACGTGTCGCAACCTCATCTTACGCAGGTGACCCGAGCTGGTGCTGTCGATTCGACTGTTACTCCACGCCCGCGCAACTCAGCCTCTCGCGGTGTTCGCTACTACATGTGCGGCGGAGACTTTTCACACCTACCCGCGTCGGGGATGATCCTGGTGGACCTTCGTCTTCGCTCAAAGAACGAAAATCGTGTGCCGGCTGATGAGGACGTCCGAGCCGTGACTGCTCTCGGAGGAACTGTCTTGCATCGGTTTAACGTCGCTGTAATCCGAGTCGAGATTGATGCGACGACGCTACCGAAGATCGTCGGCGAGAAAGGCATGGCGGATTATGTCCTTAACGTGCCCAATCCGCGTCTCTACGATGTACCGGTTCAGATCTTCTTTACGCGGCCGATAACCGAAGCCGATCGAACAGCCCTCCAACGGGTCGGCGTAACGGAGATTGGACAAGTCCCTACCAGACCGATTCTCTATGCTACTGCGCCAGATCGCGCGCTTCCGGAGATACAGCGGATTCCAGGAGTCGAATTTGCACGCGCTCGGGCTCTGGGGTGTGGGTCTGACTTGAAGAAGCAGGGTCGGAGCCGGTAGGCGCGCTACCTAACGAACGTTGCAGCAGACAAGCACTTTTCGGATGCG
>DHJO01000158.1:0-551 GCA_002404375.1 Gemmatimonadales bacterium UBA4718
GGCTGGGTAGCTCAGCTGGTTAGAGCACGGCACTCGTAATGCCGGGGTCGGGAGTTCAAGTCTCCCCCCAGCTACTTAGGAAGTTCTGCAATGCCGGATTCAGTCCAATTTGAATCCCTAGTTGAGCACAAAGCACTTAGATTCAGCCGTAGCTTCACCAAAGTGATCATGTGCGGGAATTCCCCACCAGCCCGCACTTCCGATCTGCCTCGACTGCGAGGCCGTATCCCGGCGCTACTGGCGACGCCTTTCCTCCGCCCAGGCGCTCGTGGACGAATCCTCAATCCGCCTGATAACCAACCACCAGACACAGCGATGATGAAAAATCTCAGGGACAAACTCTTCGGTCCGCGGGCGAATCGGGACGCGAGCGCAACCACGCTCAAGAAAGAGCAAACGCTGGCCAAGATCAACGAGCCTGATGCCGGCACCGGGAAGCCGCGCGCTCGTCGCACGATTGGGCTGACTGAAGCGAGACTCCGCGCGGCAAACGAACAGTCCTGGCTGACGAGCTCGAGAGGGTGGAGCAACTTCTTCGGACGCTTCACCCG
>DHJO01000158.1:702-3684 GCA_002404375.1 Gemmatimonadales bacterium UBA4718
GCGGCGTTTTTGTTTCTGCCCGGCTTAGAGTCCCGACAGTACCACAAACTCGTCGCGTCGATTCTGCGCGCGGCAGGGCTCGTCACGATTTGCGGTGCACGTCGGCTTTTCTTCACCGAAGCTCACGATCTGTAGCCGCGAACCGTCGATTCCGCGCTCGGTAAAATACCGGTGCGCGATAGCAGCACGCCTCTGACTGAGAGCCATGTTGTATTCGTCGGAGCCGCTGTCATCGGCATTGCCTTCAATCCTGACACGGATCGAGGGATTGGCCTGCAACGCAGCGACCTTCGCGTCGAGCAGCTGGAGTGCCTCGTCGGTCAGCACTGAGCGATCGAACTCGAATCGAACAGGCGCGGTGAGCGTGCTCTGAACCTGCGCGCGTGAAGCTGCGGCACGATCGGCGTCGGCTTTAGCTGCGGCGGCGGCACGGTCTGCCTCTTCGCGGAGCTTCGCGGCTTCGGCGGCTGCGGCATCCGTCGCCGCGCGGTCCGAGGCTACTGGCGTAGGCGCGCCGGCAGCTGGTTTGTTTCGGGAGCAACCGGTGGCCAGAGCGCCAACGGCGACGAGAGAAATGGTAGCGATAATCTTATAACGCATGGACCCCAATCACTGTGAAAGATTCAACATCAGGACGATTGTGAACGGGAATTGGCCACTCGCCAACTGCAGAGTCCGCATCTCCGGGATCCGTACGAGTCCGTCATAGTCACGGTATCGTCATGGCCCTGAAAGGTTTACGGACTTGAAACGAGGCGGCACGGTGAAAGGAACGGACTCTATTAGCGAAAAAAGCTCGCGTCGTCGTAGTAGTCGGCGAAGCGTTTGATTTTCCCGTTCTCGACCTCCACGAACGAAGCGCCTTTGCCCGAAATCCTTTTCTTGGTCACGATCTTCCCGGTCGCATCCGGGCCGGTGTAAGTGCCAGTCCACGTCCACTCGAGCGCGACAAACCGCCCGTCCTCGATGCTGTTCGTGACCTGCCAATTCAGATCCGGCTCGGCAGCGATATTCTGGCGCATGAAGTCCGCGATCGCGGACTTTCCCTTTCCGTGAAAATTCTGAGCGAGGTCCTCATGGATCGCGTCCGGCGCCAGAATGGTGTCGAGCGCGGCGAAATCGTGCTTGTTCCACGCGCGCACGTAGCCCTCTACGACCGCCTTTCCACTTGCTGCTGGCGCTTTTTGCTGCACAGCGCAGCCGGCCGCCACGACGGCGAAAAGACTTCCAGCCAGATACGGCAATCTTCTCATCGAATCTCCCATCGCTGGTCGTTCATAACTTGCAGAGCGCCCGGGAAAGCCGTAAGGTCTTTTCCGATCAGCGAAATCTCACACCTGCCACGAGGTGTCAATGCGATGCTCCAGGCCGTCGGTCCTCTTCGCGTTCTCCGTGGCCGCCCGCTTGGCCGTTTGGATACAACGGACGGTACGTATACACGCGCCTGGAGGTGACGGGGAGATAACGCGTGAGCCACAGGGAATTCCCTCAAGGCCCGCGAACACCGCCAGGCTTTATTGCGAAGAGCGCGCCCGCGCTCCATACTAGCGCCACCCTCACCCACACACTGTGACAACACAGACACGCCGCAACTTCCTCGCGACTCTGGGTGTGGCAGCCCTCGGAGTCGTGAGCCGCGACACCGCCGCCGCCGCAATCGTCGCCCCCCGCCGCAAGATCGATCGCGTCGGGCTGCAGCTCTACACCGTTCGCGATCTGATGAAGGCCGACATGCCCGGCACTCTCGCCAGTGTTGCCGCGATCGGCTACAAGGAAGTCGAGTTCGCCGGATATTTCGGACGCACCCCGCGCCAGGTCCGGGACCTCCTCAAGCGATACCGCCTCGAATCCCCCTCGACACATCTGCCCTACGACTCCTTCCAGAACTGGCAGAAGGTGCTGGATGACTCCAAGGCAATCGGACACAAGTGGGTGACGCTTCCGTGGATCCCGGAAGAGAAGAGACGCACCGTGGCCGACTGGAAGGGGATAGCAGCGCAGTTCAACAAGGTTGGTGCGCAGGCAAAATCGTCAGGACTTCGTTTCGCGTACCATAACCACAACTTCGAGTTGACGCCGATTGACGGAGTCAGGCCGCTGGACATTCTCCTCGGCGAGACGGATCCCAAGCTCGTCGACTTCGAGATGGATATCTACTGGGTCGTCTTTGGCGGTGGAGATCCCCTCGATTACTTCAATCGCTTTCCGCACCGGTTCGGCCTGGCACACATAAAGGATTCGGCCGGGCCGCCCGACAACAAGATGGTGGATGTAGGTGAGGGAAAAATCGACTTCCGCTCCATCCTGGCGCAGAGCGACAAGGCCGGCTTCAGGCATTACTTCGTCGAGCACGACCAACCGGCCGATCCGATCGCTACGATCCGCAACAGCTACAACTATCTGCACGCGCTGAGATACTGACCGCCGTCACGCCTCTGAATACATCACATCTGGGGGAACGCTTTAGATGACCGGAAAGAAAGTCACGCGGCGGGAGTTCGTCGCGGATGCGGGGAAAATCGGACTCGGCGTAATGATCGTGCCGCGTCATGTGTTGGGCGGGGTCGGATATCAAGCGCCTAGCGACACCATTAACTTTGCCGTGATCGGATTTGGAGGGATGGGATCAGAGAACGCTCTCGAGCTGGCAAAGACGGAGAATCTCGTCGCCTTTGCCGATGTCGACTTTGGTTATTCCGAGAGCAAGGTCGCCGAGAAGCTGAAGGACGGTCAGAAGGACCGGCCGGAAGGAATCACGCTCAAGCAGAAATTCGACAAAGCCGCGCGTTATTCCGATTTCCGCGAGATGCTCGACAAGCAGAAGGACATTGATGGTGTCGTGATTGCGACACCGGACCATGTCCACGCGGTTGCCGCGAAGGCCGCAATGCAGAGCGGCAAGCATGTCTACGTACAAAAGCCGCTCACGTACTCGGTTCACGAGGCGCGCGTGCTGCGTGAGATGGCGCTCGCGAATCCGAA
>DHJO01000158.1:3757-4269 GCA_002404375.1 Gemmatimonadales bacterium UBA4718
AATCGCCCCGTGGTTTTCTGGCCGCAGGGAGTCCCGCGCCCCACAGGATCTCCGCCGCCTGCTTCGCCTGGGAGCCCCTTTGGAAATCCGTACAGCTTCGGCTATGTGAACACCCTGCTCGCGTCGGCGCTCGGGTCGTATCCGGTGCCGCCGGGATTGCATTGGGATCTGTACCTCGGGCCAATCGCTGAGGATGTGCCGTATCATCCGATTTACCATCCATTCAACTGGCGGGGATGGGTCAACTTCGGCGTGGGTGCGCTGGGTGACATGGGCGCCCATCTGATCGATCACCCCTACTGGGCGCTCGGGCTGACTTACCCGACGAGCATCGAGGCCACGTCCACGCAATGGGGCACAATGCCGATTCCGCCCGACCCGGGCGCCAAGGCGGGCACCCGCGAAGCGCGCGGCTACAACAAGCCCGTCTCCTATCCTGTCGCGACCGCGGTTCACTACCAGTTCCCCGCGCGCGGCGCGCAGCCGCCGGTCAAGCTCAATTGGTACGACGG
>DHJO01000158.1:4355-18630 GCA_002404375.1 Gemmatimonadales bacterium UBA4718
GCGCTCCGCACGGGGCAGGGAAGAAAGCTTCTGTACGACGGCGAGCGCATGGCGGTAACCAACATCGCGGATGCGAATCAATACCTGACGCGAGAGTATCGCGCCGGTTGGGCAGTCTGACTAATTCTTCATGAGGAATACATGATACACGGAGCTGCCGCGCGTGCGGCGATCATCTCCCAGCTGGCATTCGTTGCCGCGGGTTGCACGTCGGTCGGTAACAGCGTCCCCGCCGCAAGTAGCACCGCGTCGGGCGCGACGCCATTGACGGCGGAACAACGCGCGGCCGGATGGCGCTCACTGTTCGACGGTACCAGCACCTCGGCGTGGCGGGGCTACAAGGCGCAGTCTCTTCCCGCCGGCTGGACGATCGTCGATGGCATCCTGACCAAGACGGGATCCGCAAACGACATCATCACAAAGGACCAATTCGGCAACTTCGAGCTTGCGCTCGACTGGAAAATTGCCCCGGGCGGAAACGCCGGCGTGTTCTATCGCGGCACTGAGGAGTACGATCACATCTACTGGAGCGCTCCCGAATATCAGCTGCTGGACGATGCGAGACATCCGGATGGGCAAAGCAGGCTCACATCAGCGGGCGCTGACTACGCGCTCTATCCCTCGCCAGCCGGCGTCGTCAAGCCGGCCGGTGAATGGAACTCCACGCTCATTGTCGTGAACCGCAACAACGTACAGCACTGGATGAACGGCCAGAAGTTGCTCGAGTACGATCTGGCGAGCCCCGATTGGGAGGCGAAGGTCAAGGCGAGCAAGTTCGTTGCGTATCCTCACTATGGACGCGCGGCGAGCGGCTACATCGGCCTCCAGGGTGATCACGACGGGACGCTCTGGCTCCGCAACATTCGCATCCGGGAGATCAAGTGACCGGGGTCCGCTCGCGGCTCTCGATCATGATGTTCCTCCAGTACTTCATCTGGGGGGTGTGGTTCGTAACGATGGGCACCTATCTCGGTCAGACCCTCCATTTCACCGACCGTCAGATCGGGCTCGCCTACGGCGCGACAGCTATCGCCGCTCTGGCTTCGCCCTTTTTCATGGGCGTCATAGCAGACAGATACTTCTCCAGCGAAAAACTTCTCGCCGTTCTGCACCTGCTCGGCGGCGCGCTGATGTGGCTGGTTTCGCTCCAGACGTCTTTCGCCACGTTTTATCCGCTGCTGATTTTGTACGCCCTCTGCTACATGCCGACACTGTCGTTGACGAACTCGATCTCATTTCACCATGTGCGCGATCCCGGCCGTGACTTCCCGTTCATTCGCGTGCTCGGCACGATAGGATGGATCGTCGCCGGAATCATCGTGGGCGGCGTGTTTCACGCCGACGCCCTCGTGTTGCCGATGAGACTGGCGGCGGGAGCGTCGATCGTCATGGCGGCCTATTCTCTCTTGCTCCCACACACTCCGCCGAAAGCCGCTGGCGGAAGCTTCAGCGTGCACGACGCGCTCGGGCTCGACGCGCTCCAGCTCCTGCGCAACCGCGATTTCTTCATCTTCGTGGCGGGATCGTTCCTGCTCTGCATCCCGCTCCAGTTCTATTACACCTTCGCGAATCCTTTCCTCAACGAAGTGGGCGCCCCGAATCCGGCATTCATTCAGACTTTCGGTCAGATGTCGGAGATCATTTTCATGCTGCTGCTACCGTTCGTGCTGCGCAGATTCGGAATCAAGGTGATCATGCTCGTCGGCATGGCCGCGTGGGCACTGCGCTATCTGGCATTCGGAATGGGCGCCAACGGGCCGGTGATGTCGCTCATTTACCTGGGCATTCTACTTCACGGCGTCTGCTACGATTTCTTCTTCGTGAGCGGGCAGATCTACACTGATCAGCGGGCAGGCGAGAAAATACGCGCGGCCGCGCAGGGTCTCATCAACTTCGTCACCAATGGGCTCGGCTACTTCATTGGCGCATTCGCTTCGGGATGGGTCGTCAACCGGTTTGCGACGCCGAACTCCGCCTGCACCGATGCGGCGGCGGCCGCGCATCAGTGTCTCAAGGTTACGCACGATTGGCACGGGATCTGGCTTGTTCCGTCCGCGGGAGCCGCGCTGGTGTTCATTCTGTTCGCGGTACTCTTCAAGCCGAAGGCGGGAGGAGGAACAGGCGCGGAATCGCCCACGGCGGGAGCGCCTGCCTAGTGCCGCAAGGAAAAACAAAAGTCGGTTGACACCCGTATTGAAGTAGACAACAAGCGAAGGGACATATGGACGATGCGGCGAAAGTGATGATCGCGGTGACGTTTTTCACCTCGGTTGCGTACTCAATCAGCGCGATCGCGCGCGCAACGGTTGCACACAAGAAAGAGGAACGGCGGCTGGAGGGAGAATCAGTGCCGCAGTTGACTGAGGCGCGGCTGGCCCGCATCGAGCAGGCAGTGGACGCGATCGCACTCGAGGTCGAGCGGATTTCGGAAGGCCAGCGCTTCACGACGAGATTGCTGAGTGAGCACAACCAGATGCTTCCGAAAGCGGCCCCTCGTCAGCTTACGAGCAACACACCTACCTGATTCGGAGGGTTTTTGTCGTCACGATTTAATGGATTGGTGCTCGCACTACTCGCTGCGGGCGTAGTGGCGTGCGGCACGGAAGAGACTGCGAAAAAACAGGAGCTTACTCAACGCGAGAAGGACAGCGTGTTTGCCGGCTCGCAAATTCCCGGTGCGAAGGCCGTCGGGAAGGCGCTCAAGACCGCGGACTCAGCGGCCGCGCGTCAAGCGCGAATCGATTCCTCCGGGACTCCATGATTTAAGCATTGTCGGATGAGCTTCGCCTGAGATGCCTACCACTTATTATTGCATCTCATGACGATTGCGGGCGCAATCAACGCCGATACCGCTGACGACGATAGACCGCTCACCGAGCCCCTGGCCGCGCCACCGGAGGGCGCCGAACACAAATACCTGATCGCCTTCGCCGTGGTGCTCGCGGCGCTGATGCAGGTCATCGACAGCTCCATCGTGAACGTGGCGCTGCCGGACATGATGGGGAACCTGGGCGCGAGTCTGGACGAGATCGCCTGGGTCTCGACCGGATACATACTCGCCAGCGTGATCATCATCCCTCTCACCGGCTGGCTCGGGGAATTCTTCGGACGAAAGCGCTACTTCGTCGGCTCCATCATCATCTTCACTGTAGCGAGCTTCCTTTGTGGAGCGTCGCATTCCCTCGCGGCGCTGGTGTTCTGGCGAATCATTCAAGGTCTGGGCGGTGGCGCGCTCATGACGGTGTCGCAGGCGGTGCTGTTCGAATCCTTTCCGAGAAAGGAGGCAGGCACCGCGATGGCCCTTTTCGGACTCGGTGTCATGGTCGGCCCCACCATCGGGCCGACGCTCGGCGGATTTCTCACGGACAACTACGGCTGGCCGTGGATTTTCTACATCAACATCCCCCTCGGCATGCTCGCCGCCGCGATGATCATCGGGTACGTGCACGACCCGGAGGACCAGCAACGGCCACCGTCGGTGGACTACATCGGAATCGGGCTGCTCGCGATGAGCGTCGGGTCGCTGCAGTACCTGCTCGAGTACGGTCAGCGCGAGGACTGGTTCGAGTCTCGCTCGATGACGACCTTAGCGTTTACAGCGGTCGTGGCGGGTGTCGCGCTCGTCTGGCGCGAGCTCACGATCGAACACCCTGTGATCGACTTCAGGGTCCTGCGACACCGTCAGATGTGGGTAGGCACGCTCCTCGGCGTGGTGATGGGAGTGGGTCTGTTCGCTTCGGTATTCACGCTTCCCGTGTTTCTGCAGGGGAACCTTCAGATGACGGCGCAGCAGACGGGCATACTTCTGGCGCCTGGCGCACTGGCGACCGCGGTGTCGATGGCGATCGTTGGACGGCTCACCAACAAATACGACCCGCGCATCCTGATTACGATTGGTGCGCTGCTATTCGCGGGAGCGATGTTCAAGCTCTCGCGCATCACCGGCGAGAGCGGCGGCACCGACTTTTTCTCGGCGCTAATCATGCGCGGAGTCGGGCTGGGCATGATGTTCGTCCCGCTAACCACCATCACGCTCGCCGAGCTCACGCACGCTGAGCTGCCGCAGGGCACCGGACTGTACAACTTCTTCCGGCAGCTGGGGGGATCACTTGGCATCGCCGCGATAGCTACCCTGTTGTCGCACTACACCGCCCAATTCCGCGCCATACTTGCCGAGCACCTGGCGAGCGGCGATCCGACGACGCTGGGCCGCCTCGACATGCTGACTCGGGCAATGGTTGCGCGTGGCGCCGACTCCTGGACCGCGCGCGCGCGGGCGATCAGCATTCTCGACCGAGAGCTGATGGGTCAGGCCAGCGTCATTGCGTACAGCAGGATCTATGTTCTTAGCGCGGTGTTGATTCTTGCTTTGATCCCGCTGCTCGTTCTCGTCCGTCACACGCGAGGCGCCGCGGGTGCCCCGCATATCCTGGAATAGCCCCAAATAAAAAGCGCCCTCCATGAGGAGGGCGCTTTTCACACAAGTCGAAGGAGTTCTATCTGCCTGCCGAAGTAGGCCGTGCCGTAGCCTTCGACGGTCCAGTAGCCTTCGACGGTCCAGTAGGTCCAGTAGCCTCAGGCCCGTTCGCCACGCCGGCGGCTCGCGCGTCGTCAACATCGGCAAAGCTCACGTCCTTGCCGCGCTGTTTCAGCATGTGGATGATGCCAACCTTGTCCGTCGCCTTGAGGTAGGCTTCCTGCGGCTCGACCTGGTTGGAGTCGACGAGCTCGATCAGCGCATCGTTCATCGTCACCATTCCCAGCCGGCGCGAGGTCTGGAGCACGGATGGCAGCTGGAACGTCTTGCCCTCTCGAATCAGGTTCGAGACCGACGGGGTCGAGAGCATGATTTCGCGCGCCGCCACTCGGCCGCCCCCGATCTTCTTGCAGAGCACCTGCGATATGACGCCCTTGAGCGACTCCGACAGCATGACGCGGATCTGCGCCTGTCTGTCGGGCGGGAACTGATCGATCACGCGGTCGATGGTGCTCACGGCAGTCGATGTGTGCACCGTGCCGAAAACGAGGTGACCGGTCTCGGCGGTTTCGATCGCCATTGAGACTGTCTCGAGATCGCGCAGCTCGCCTACAAGCACGATGTCAGGATCTTCGCGAAGCGCCGCGCGCAGAGCGTGCTTGAACGACGACGTGTGCACGCCGACGTGACGCTGCGTGATCAGACACTTCTTGCTCTCGTGAACGAACTCGATCGGATCCTCGATCGTGATCACGTGATCCGAGCGTGTGCGGTTGATCAGGTCAATCAGCGCGCAGAGCGTTGTCGACTTACCCGACCCGGTTGGGCCAGTGACCAGCACCAGTCCCTTGGTGAGGTGACAGAGACGCTGAACTTCCTGCGAAATGCCCATCTGCTCGACGGTGACGACGGCGGCGGGAATCGCGCGGAATACGGCGCCTGTTCCCTTGCGCTCGCGCAGCGCGTTGCCGCGGAAGCGGGCGAGCCCGACGATCTCGTGCGCGAAGTCAGTGTCGTTGATTTCCTTGAACTCCTGCCGATTCTGCTCGAGCATCACTGCGCTCAGCATGATATCGATGTCCTCAGAGCTCAGGACTGCCTCACCGGCGATCGGTTCGATCTCACCGCTGGCGCGCAGCATGGGCGGCGAGCCCGCGCGAAGGTGCAGGTCCGACGCGTTGTGGCCGACCAGCACGCGCAAAAGACCTTCAATCTTGTCCAGCGCGCGGTTGCCAGTCGCTGACACTTTCGCAGCGGGGGCGCGCGGCGCATCGACTTTCGATGCTTCCGCCTTTGGGGTTTGGACCTTTGGGGCATCTTGCTGTGGAATGGCCGCAATAGGTTGTGCCGCAGCTGGTTTCGCGCCGTTGGACGCAATTGCCTTTCGCTCGATACGCGCCGAAATCTTGCCGTTCTGGGTGAGCACGACTTCGAACGTTCCGTCCGAAGACGAATATTCGAATCGTGTGTTGCCGTGAATGTCGAGCGCGTGGGGCGCATTGGACGGCGAGATCTCCCGCACCAGATTGAGAATCTGCGCGCTGGTGAGGGCCTGCTTCATCACGGGGCGGGCAGAATCCTTTATCGTCACAGTCGCAACCTCGCCTTCGGACAGATTCAATGCCGAGGCGTTGTTGGACACGAGGAGGTTGAGAAAGCGATCTAGCTGGGCCATGTCAGTCAATCAGTCCAGTGGACGAACGCGGTCGATCAACGAGCGGTTGATCAGCCGTGCTTCGTTTGAGGTATAAAGCGTGAGAAAGCGGGAGGTCAGCGCATTCAGATAATCGAGCACCCGAGCCCGGTCGGGCGGGGCGTCGAGCCGAATCGAGCCGAGTCGCACTTCGCCTCCCACCAGAAGCACCTGAAGGAGCGCGGTCGGGGATGGTTGATCGCGGGGAGGAAGGTCTGACGGGACTTCGCCTCTGTCAGCCGCGAGCTCCGCGACTCGCTCTTTTGCGACGAGAATTACTTCGGCGTTATCCAGCTCGAGTGGGAAAAAAGGAGAATCGGAGTTGAACAGCTCCGATACGTCCTCGAGCTCGAATGGGCGGTACGAGGAAAAATGGATGAAGACGTTTCCGCGCACTTCTTCTCCGCCAAGCATCGTGAGAATCACGGCCTTTCGAGTCGTCTCGATCCGGTACAGATTCGCGGTGTCACTTGTGAAGGGCATGGGCACACGCGAGAGAGTGGGCGTGAGAAGTTCGCTCGGTATTCAGACTGTCCTCGAGCGCCTTACGTCACGGCTAAGGGTATGTACTCAGGCCTTGATTTCGCACCCAACTCCGTTCGAAAGAGCCCGGCGCGACCACACAAATATGACGTCGGTTTGCCCTAGTGGCGTCCGCGCTCCTGCCTTACTTTCTCGTGTCCTCAACGGTGGATAATCGATGAGTTTCGTCCTACCTCCGCAGCGCAAGACATACGATGTCTGCATCGTAGGATCGGGAGCCGGCGGCGGAATGGCAGCGTATGCTCTCACGCGCGCGGGCGCAAACGTTCTTCTCCTGGAGGCCGGCGGTCCGTGGGACAACACCCGCGATTCGGTCATGCTCAAGATGCCGTACGATTCGCCGCGCAGGGGCGCGTCCACGAGGGACCGTCCGTTTGGCGAATTCGACGCCTGCGTGGGCGGTTGGGAGCTCGAGGGCGAGCCATTCACTAACGCAGAGGGAACGGATTTCAAGTGGTGGCGCGCGAGAATGGTCGGCGGGCGTACGAATCACTGGGGGCGGATCTCTCTTCGCTTCGGTCCCGACGATTTCAAGGCAAAAAGCCGCGACGGACTCGGCGACGACTGGCCGATCGGCTACCAGGATGTGGCGCCCTACTATGATCGCATTGACAAGCTGATCGGCGTGTTCGGCAACAACGACAACCTCCCGAACCATCCCGGCGGTTATTTCCTGCCGCCGCCGAAACCGCGCTGTTACGAGCTGATGATCAAGGATGCAGCCGACCGTCTCAACATCACCTGCGTCGCGGCTCGGCTGTCGATCATCACGAGGAACCACAACGGTCGTGCTGCCTGTCACTACTGCGGCCAATGCAATCGTGGCTGCATGACCAATTCAAATTTTTCGTCCACCAACGTTCTGATCGCGCCAGCGCTCAAGACTGGAAGGCTGACGCTGGTCACCAACGCTATGGCCCGCGAAGTCACCCTCAGCGATAAGGGTCTGGCGAATGGCGTCACATACATCGAGACGAAGACCGGCCAGGAGAACCACGCCAAAGCTCGAGTCGTAGTGCTGGCGGCGAGTGCGTGCGAGACGGCGCGCCTCCTCCTCAATTCAAAATCGACGAAATTTCCCGATGGGCTCGCCAACTCGAGCGGCGTCGTGGGCAAATATCTCACCGACACCACTGGCAGCGGAGTTTCCGGATTCATCCCGAAGATGGCGGACCACGTACCTCATAATGAGGACGGCGTGGGCGGGATGCACGTCTACATGCCTTGGTGGGGCGACAACAAGAAATTGGGATTCCCTCGCGGATATCACGTCGAAGTGGGAGGCGGATTGTACCCGCCGAGCTACGGATTCATGGGCGGCATTCAGAGCTATCCTTCGGGCGGCGGATACGGAAAGGCGTTGAAGGACGATTACCGCCGCTATTATGGCGCCTCGGTTTACTTCTCCGGGCGCGGCGAGATGATTCCAAACGACAAGAGCTATTGTGAGATCGATCCGACCGTGAAGGACAAATACGGAATCCCGGTGCTGCGGTTCCACTGGCAGTGGGCCGACTACGAATACAACCAGGTTCGCCACATGCAGGAGACTTTCCGCGCGCTGATCGCCGACATGGGTGGTCACGTCTTCGACGTGATGCCCGATCAAACCAAAGGCTATGGCATCGCAAGGGGCGGGGAGATCATCCACGAGCTGGGCACAGTCCGCATGGGCAGTGATCCCGGCAAATCGGCGGTCGATGCGAATTGCCGCGCGCACGACGTGAAGAATCTCTTCGTCACCGACGGGGGCCCATTCGTATCACAGGCCGACAAGAATCCGACGTGGACGATACTCGCGCTGTCGATGCGCACGAGTGAGTACATCGCGCAGGAACGGAAGCGGGGGGCACTCTAATGTCGAACGAGAACGAAAAGCTGACCAGCGCAGCGCCGACATCCGGAGCCGACGATACGGCGCCGACGACGAAAGACATGAGCCGTCGCGAGGCCGTCCAGCTGCTGTCGGTGCTTCCAATCGCCGCTGCGCTCGGCCTCTCGAGGGTGGATCACGAAAAAGCATGGCGCTTTGTGGACGACGCGCGGAGCCTTGCGGATGAGGGAATCGCGTTCGCCCCGAAGTTCTTCACACCGGCGGAATTCCGGACAGTGGGGATCCTCGCCGACATGATCATTCCGCGTGACGAGCGCTCCGGCAGCGCAACGGATGCCGGCGTGCCCGAGTTCATGGACTTCATCATGACGGACCGTCCCAACAACCAGAAATGGATGCGCTCCGGGCTGGCGTGGATCGACGCGCAGTCGACCACGAGACTCGGAAAGCCCTTTGCCGATTTGACTGTGTCCCAACGCGAGCAGATTCTGAACGACATCGCGTGGCCCGCGCGTGCGCCGGCTACCATGGCCGACGGCGTCACCTTTTTCAATCGATTCCGCGATCTCACTTCGTCTGGCTTCTGGTCAAGCCGCATCGGAGTGAAAGACCTCCGCTACATCGGCAGCACATTCAATCCGAACTGGAATGGCTGTCCGCCAGAAGCGTTGGCCAAGCTCGGCGTGAGCTACGCCAAGTTCGACCCAACAAAGCTTCGCCTGACTCCTTGATGACGCGGGGTGACGGAGAACTTACGCGGAGAGTGAGATGAGCAGCGAACGCCTCGGAATCGGATTCGTCGGCAGCGGCTTCAACGCCCGGTTTCACATCCAGTCGTTTGCCTCCGTGCGCGACGCGGACGTGCGTGGCGTCTGGAGTCCCAACGAAAAGAATGCGGCGTCCACCGCCGCGCTTGCGCGGGAGCACGACGTCGGCGAGGCAAGGCCGTACAAATCCATTCGTGACATGGTTGCCGATCCCGCGATCAACGCGCTCTGGCTCTGCGGCCCGAACCAGGCGCGCATCGGGAATATCGAAGAGATCGTGGACGCGATAAAGAGCGGAGCCGGTACACTGCGTGGTCTCGCCTGCGAAAAACCTCTGGCGCGAAATGTCGCCGAAGCGAAAAAGGTCGCCGCTCTCGCGCAAAGCGTGGGATTGAACACGGGATATCTGGAGAATCAGCTATTTGCGCCCGACATAACGCGCGGGCGTGAGCTTATCTGGGCGCGAGGCGCGGCGCTCACCGGGCGCCCATACCTCGCCCGAGCGGCGGAGGAGCACAGTGGCCCGCACATGCCGTGGTTCTGGCAGGGAACGCTTCAGGGCGGAGGCGTTCTCAACGACATGATGTGTCACTCGGTCGAAGTCGTCCGGCACCTCCTCACCAAGCCAGGCGCTCCACGCTCGTCGATCAAGCCGATGCGGATCAGCGCGCACATCGCGTCGTTAAAATGGAGTCGTCCGGAATACGCTAAGCGTCTTTCGCAGGCGATGGGAAAGGAAGTCGACTACACGAAGCGTCCTTCCGAAGATTTCGCGCGCGCGACAATCGAATACGAATCCGAAGCGGGCGAGACGCTGATCGGAGAAGTCACGACGTCGTGGAGCTTCATCGGTGCCGGGTTGCGACTCTCCGCGGAATTGCTCGGACCGGAGTACTCGCTTTCCTGGAATACTCTCGACAGCAGCCTCAAGATGTTCTTCAGCAGGGAAGTACAGGGAAAGGCCGGCGAGGATCTCGTCGAAAAGCAGAACGCGGAAATGGGGCTGATGCCGGTCGTCGCGGACGAAGCGTCTGCGTACGGTTACGCAGCCGAGAACCGTCACATGGCACGGGCTTTCCTTCGCGGCGAGAAGCCGATGTTGACCTTTGAGGACGGGGTGGAGGTCGTTCAGATCCTGATGGCGGCGTACATGAGCGCCCAAAAAGGGCAGACCCTGGATTTCCCGCCCGCCGGGCTGGACGGCTTCATTCCAGACGTGGCGAAGGGCGCCTGGAAGCCCCGACCCTAGTCTACTGCTGAGCTTGGCCCTATGTTATTGGCGTCTGGGGAGGCTGGCACAGCCAATGCTTACTGATGAGGTTGTCGCCGCTTCGGGGGGAAAAAATGAAAACCGCACGTCTGATCACCGCACTTGTATCAATCGTCACCGCCACCGCCTGCACGGCTGAGCGCGCTCTCTCACCGCGCGCGGCTCCGCCGACGCTCGCAAGCTCGATCGCTCCCTCGTCGGCCAACCAACTTCCACTGCTTTTCATCGTCGATGGTGTCCGGTACCCAAGGGATCAGGTACCATCGCTGAGCGCGGAGCAGGTTGCCTCCGTTCAGGTCATAAAGGGTCATCGCGCGCTCGAGAAATACGGGCCTGACGCGTCTTATGGTGTGGTAGTCATCACGACCAAACTGGCCTCCGGCCCCCACTCCTGAATCTCGGCGCGCGAAACGCGCCAAGCTTAAACAGCATTGCAAAAAGGGCATCCGATGGATGCCCTTTTGACGTTCTTGCTACCGGCGTTTGCGAGGCGAAAGCGCCTTCGGGCTAACCTCCGTGGGACTTCCTACCGCCCTTCCGCATCGGCTCGTGGTCCTCCGGTTTGCCGTATCCTCCGCCACCCGGCTTCTCGCCACCGCCATGGACTTTGTTCACAGTCGCCCAGGCTCGGCGCTCAGCCTCCTGCTCGGGCACGCCGCGGTTCTCGTAGCCCTCCTCGATGTGCTCCGCCTGCCGCTTCTCTTTATTCGTGTATTTGGATTTGTCTCCGCGTGGCATCGAACCCTCCTTGAATGAACCCGATCCTCTTGAATGAACCCTATCCTACGGTGCAGACACCGTACCGGGACAGGCGGATCGCCGCGGACGGGTGGCAGGAGGTTCCTTCGGGTGGCATTTTGATCCCCACATGACATCACCTTTCGAGCGCCCAGGGCCCGCGCGGCTGCCACCTCTGCCGAGATCCCTCCGAAGAATTGTGCTGTGGATCGTTGTGGGGCTCTTCGTCGCCCTCGTCGTGGTACCCTGGCTGGCAAGCTTTGCCACGGACTGGCTCTGGTTCAGGGAGATCGGCTTCCAGTCGGTGTTCGCCACGTCGTTGATCTGGCGGATCGGTCTCTTTCTCATCGGGGGCCTGTTCGCCTTCGGTTATATCTACGGCAACGTACGGCTTGCCCGTGGGACGGGCACCGGGTTTCCGGTCTTGTACGTGAATCGCGGCGACGGTGTGAGCGTCGATGTGTCGCGTATGCTCACTCGACTATTCCTTCCGGGCGCGCTCGTGCTGGCGTTCCTCACCGCCGTCTCCGCGAGTGCGTCGTGGCTGGTGGTCCTCAAGGGCTTCAACGGAGTTCCCATCGGCACCCGCGATCCTTTATTCGGGCGCGATATCTCTTTTTATCTATTCAGGCTTCCACTGATCTCGGGCGTGCTCGGCACTCTGATCACGCTCACATTTCTTTCGATAGTCGCGGTGGCGGTGATGTACTGGATGCGGAACGACATCACCCTGCCGCCCCGCCGTGCATCGGCCAAGCCCCGCGCGGCGCGCCATCTTGGCGCGCTGCTGGTCGTTCTGTTCGTGCTTCTCGGTCTGCGCCTCTGGATTGTCGACACGGCGAGCCTGCTTTATTCGACGACAGGTCCACTTCTGGGCGCCAGCTACACCGACGTGCACGTCGCGCTTCCTGGACTTTATGTGTCCGCGATCGCGGCCCTTGTTGCCGCCGCGTGGGTCGCCGCCGGAATCGTGCGCGGGAAACTGATATGGACTGCGATATCCGCAACGGTCTTTTACGCCGTCATAAGCGTGCTGGCCCGCGGTCTGGTTCCGGCAGCGTACCAGAAGCTGGTGGTGTCGCCGAATGAGCTGTCGCGGGAGACTCCCTACCTGCGCAACCACATTGACGCAACGCGCAAGGCGTGGGGACTCGACCACGTGGAGTCGCGCGACCTCTCCGGCGAAGTGCAACTCACGAACGCCGAGATCAAGGCGAACGCCGCTACCGTCGACAACATTAGATTGTGGGAGCGGCCTCTCCTGAAGCAGACGCTCAGCCAGCTCCAGGAAATCCGCACCTATTACGATTTCGTCTCGGTCGACGACGACCGATATATGATCGACGGCAGATACCGGCAGGTCCACGTCGCCGCGCGCGAGCTGAATTCCGAATCGCTCCCCACGCGCACGTTCATCAACGAGCGGCTGACGTTCACTCACGGGATGGGTCTCACGATGGCGCCCGTCAACCAGGTGACGACCGAAGGCCTGCCGGTTCTCTTCATCAAGGATCTGCCGCCGGCCTCCACGATCTCCATCAAGCTGACGCGCCCGCAGATCTACTACGGCGAGCTGACCAACGATTACGTGTTCGTCGGCACGAAGCAGAAGGAGTTCGACTATCCGTCTGGCGAGGAGAACATTTACGCGAACTACACCGGACGCGGCGGCGTCCCAATCGGCTCGCTCATTCGTCGAGTGCTGTACGCGTTCCAGCTCAGCTCCCTGAAGATCCTTCTCTCGGATGACATCCGGGGAAACGCCAAGATCATCTATCGGAGAAACGTGATGGATCGAGCCACCAACGCGCTGCCGTTTCTCGACTTCGACAACGACCCATACCTGACCATCAACGACGCTGGGCAGCTGAAGTGGATTCTGGATGCGTACACTACGAGCGACATGTACCCGTACTCGCAGCGCACCAACGACGGCACGAACTACATGCGCAACAGCGTCAAGGTGGTGATCGATGCCTACGACGGGACCGTCGATGCGTACATTGCGGACTCAGCCGATCCGGTGGTGCAGACTTATGCCCACATCTTTGGCGCGATCTTCAAGCCGCTGAGCCAAATGCCCGCGGATATCAGGCGCCACCTTCGATATCCCGGCGATCTCTTTCGTATTCAGGCGGCGCTGCACACGACGTATCACATGCTGGAGCCACAGACGTTCTACCACCGTGAGGACCAATGGGAGATACCAGGTGGCCTGGCGAAAGGCACGAACGAAAACCCGTTCCAGAGGCACATCATCATGAAGCTTCCGGGCGAGAAGAATCCGGAATTCATTTTCATGACGCCGTTCACTCCTCGCGGGAAGGACAATCTCGCGGCGTGGATGGTCGCGCGGATGGATGGCGATAATTACGGCAAGCTTTCGGTGTATCGCTTTCCGAAGCAAAGCCTCGTTTACGGACCCAAGCAGATTGCCAATCGCATCAATCAGGATACGGAGATCTCGCGACAGTTGACGCTCTGGGATCAGCGCGGGTCAGAGGTCATTCGCGGCGAGCTGCTCGTGATTCCCATCGAGGAATCTCTGATCTACGTGCAGCCGATCTATCTGCGTGCCGAAGGCGGCACCATTCCCGAGCTGAAGCGCGTCGTCGTTGCGCACGAGAACAGAGTGGTGATGGGCGAGACTCTGGAAGAAGGGCTGGACGCGCTGTTCGGCCAAGGCGCCGCTCAACAGACGCGGACGAGCATTCAGGATTCTCTGAGCACTCTTGGGGCGAGCCAACCAGTCGTGACAGGCGGCGGGCCTTCCCCCTCGCCGGAACAAGCTCCCTCAGGCGCGACTGCCGATCTCCTGCGGGAGGCGCAATCGCACTACGACCGCGCGATCGCCGCGCAGCGCGCGGGAAATTGGGCGGAGTACGGCCGCGAAATCGACCAGCTCGGCGCGGCGATCCGTGCGCTCAGGGCGGCCAAGAAGTAGTCGTCGTGG
>DHJO01000158.1:18694-20942 GCA_002404375.1 Gemmatimonadales bacterium UBA4718
CGACCCCGCGCGATGCATTAGAAGGAAGCGTGCACTACGATCTCATGTCGCGCGCTTGAGAAATTCCTGCACTGCTTTCCTGTAGCTTCGTCCCGTTGTAATTCGCTTGCCGTTGCGAAGGATCAGCAGCTGATCGCCCTGATCGAAAGGCTGCGCCTCGCGCACTTGCGCGGTATTGACGATGGTCGAGCGGTGGACGCGCAGGAAACGATTGTGCGGAAGTCTCGCCTCGAGCCGGCTGAGCGGCTCTCTCACGTCGTAGGCGACCTCGGCCAGGTGGATCCGCGCGAGGTCGTCGCGCGCCTGGATCCAGAAGATCTCGTCGGGATCGAGGAAGAGAATTTTGCCGTTCACCTTCACGCCGATCCTGTTCTTCGGCGCGTCGAGCTGACCGACGTACTTTAGCAGCGCACTCAGCTGGGAAGACACACTCGGACCCGGCGAATCCTTGAGCCGCTTCTTCGCGCGATCGAGCGTCTGGTGGAAGCGCACGTGATCCACTGGCTTGAGCAGATAGTCGAACGCGCCGAACTCGAACGCCGAGACTGCGTAGTCGTCGAATGCGGTGACGAATATGACCGGCGGCATTTTGTCGGTGCCGACTTCGGTGATTACGTCGAATCCATCCAGCTCGGGCATCTGGACGTCCAGAAAAACGAGGTCGGGCTGATGCGCTCTGATCGCTGCAACGGCCTCGAGGCCGTTCTGACATTCAGCCACGATCTCGATGCCGGGAACGCGGCTGAGCAGCGTAACGAGTCTTTGCCGCGCAAGGGCCTCGTCGTCGACTATCAGCACGCGGAAAGTCTGCTCGATCACGACTGCCCCACTGCGGTGAGATTGTCCGCCGCCTGCGTTCCGATGCGGGCGGGGAGGAGCCGGCCCAGTCTGAGCGGAATCGTGATCCTGACCGCGTAGCCGCCCTCATCGCGGGGGCCGCTCTCGAACTCATGACCCTCGCCGTAGAGGTGGATGAGCCGCGTTCTCGTGTTGATAAGCCCGAGTCCCGTTCCGCGCGAGCGCTCGCGCGATCTGCGTGTAGTGACGCCGACGCCATCGTCGAGAATCGCAATGGTGAGCGTGTCGCCGATTCTGCGCGCGGTCACCTGGACGTATCCCGCGCCCGCGCGTGGACCGATGCCGTGCCTGATTGCGTTCTCCACGAGCGGCTGGAGCAACAGGCTCGGCACCATTGCCGCCCGTACTCCGTCCTCGATGTCGCAGCTCACTGTAAGGCGGTCCTGGAACCGAACGCGCTGGATCGCGACGTACCTATCGAGAAGTCCCAGCTCTCGCTCGAGCGGCACCTCCTGCTCGCTCGATGTCGAGAGTACCAGCCGGAGAAAGTCGCTCAGCTCCGATACCATCCGTTCGGCAGCCGGGGGATCGGTGGCGATGAGAGCCATAGCGCTGTTGAGCGCGTTGAAAAGGAAATGCGGGTTCAGCTGGAGCTTCAGCGTATCCAGCTCGGCCTGGACGAGGCGCGTTACGACTCGTTGCCGCTCGGCCGACTCCTTGCTCGCCTCGCGCACCACGTCTTCCACCCAGTAGGTCGCGTACGTGGACACCAGGCCGAAGATGCCGAGGAGCACGAGTTTGGCTGCTTCATCCAGGGGCGTGACTCGGGCGAGCTGGACGGCGTCGATCGGGTTGATGACGAGGGGAACGCGATTCGCCACCCATAGCCAAAACAGCAGTGCGGCGTACTCGAGCCACGAGAGCGCGGAAATGAACGCCGCCTTTCTCACCGACGACGCGACCGGCCTGCCCGCCAGTACGACGAAGTACATGAGGAAGATGGGGGACCGGAGCGCCAGCACTCCGGACTGTGCGACCGCGTATCCCCCGATGATCGCAGTGACAGCGGTGACATCGACGATCGGATTTACGGCGGACAGCCAGTCGGGGAGCTCCGGGCGTCTATACCAGATCAGATATTGCGCGACAGTCCAGGCGAGCATCGGCCCGAGCACCAATACGTTCGCTGTGTTCAGTGTCCGCGACAGATGCGGCGCGTACATGAGTGCCGACGCCGTGAGAAGAAAGACGACGGCGGCTCTCAGACCGTTGAGTATTCGCTCCGCTTTGTCGCGCCTGACGCGAAGACTTGGCGGTGGGGCGAATGCGGATGTGGCGAATAACTGCATCACGGGAATTTGGCTGGAACGGGTTGGCTGGGGTAGCAGGCCGACGAGGATCCTGCTACCCCCGACGCCGGTTTAATGGCTTCCGCCGTCGTCGTTGCCGT
>DHJO01000092.1 GCA_002404375.1 Gemmatimonadales bacterium UBA4718
AGAACGGGCCATCTGTTCGCGTACGAGAGAAGCGGGGTTGTTCCCGACATGCTTACGCTCGCCAAGCCTTTGGCCGGCGGACTGCCCATGGGTGCCGTTCTCGTATCGGAGGAAATCGCTGCGGCAATCCAGCCGGGGGATCACGGAACCACGTTTGGCGGTGGTCCTCTTGTATCCGCAGTCGCCGCGCACGTACTGGAACGCCTCTCCGATCCGGCGTTGCTCGAGTCTGTTCGCGAGAATGGCGCGTGGCTCGGAGAACAGCTCGATGCGATTGCGCGTCGCTCAGGGAGAGTTCGTGCGATACGCGGAACGGGCTTCATCTGGGGACTCGACGTTCTGGAACCCGCCGGCGACATCGTCAAGAGGGGATGGGACGAGGGTATTCTCACGCTGACCGCCGGCGAGCATACGCTCCGTATTCTTCCTCCGCTGATAATGGAAAGGGAAGATCTTGCGCGCGGGCTCTCAATTATCGAGAAGATCATCGCGCAATAGCGCGGATCGGAGTCGCCAATGCCACCATCTCCGGTTAACATACCGGAGACTTCTTCGAAGAGACGTTATGTCATTGGCGAGACTCTCATCCGGCCGACTCCCCGCACTTCTCATCGCGGCAGCCGCATGTCGTCCCATGCCGATGAACACTGGGGCACCGGCGCGAGCGACGACCGGGTCCGATACCGTTGAAGCGCGCCAGCTGTTCGAAGAGAATATTGATGCGATACACAAACGTGACCGCGCGCGGTATCTCGCCACTTATCTTCACACCAGATCCCTGGCGCGTAATGGTCCGACCGGACTCGAGCTCGGGTACGAAAACTGGAGCGCTCGACGGGATTCTACCTGGCCGGACACTCTGATTGCCAGGAATCTGCGCGTGACATCAGTTGCGTCTGGTGTCGTCTACGGCACCTACTGCTACACTGTGACCCAAAAGGATACGACCTCGAGCGGGGTATCCGAGCGAGTGTTCGTCAAAACGCCAGAGGGATGGAAGATCGCGGTGACCACGGCATTCGGACTACCCGTCGGTGCGCCCGCGCAGTGTAAATAACATCAATTTCAACACAGTGATAACGATCCGTCGATTCGCGCTTTCGCTCCCGGCTTTATTGGCGTGGCTTGTTGCATATCCTGCAGCCGGACAGGCGAACAACGAGCGAACGCCCAAGCTGGTGGTCTTCATCACGGTCGATGCGATGCGCCCGGACTATCTAACGCGCTTTGCGCAGCAGCTCACCGGAGGCCTGGGGAGACTGTACAACGGTGGCGCGGTATTCACCAATGGATTCCAGGATCATGCGATAACCGAGACGGCGCCTGGGCATTCGGTGATAATGTCAGGCCGATATCCGGTACACACCGGCATATCTGCAAACACCGCCGGCGTGAACGACACAACTGTCAGTCTCATAGATGCGCCGGGTCTCGGCGCCTCGCCGTTTCGCTTTCGCGGAACCACGCTGACGGATTGGCTGATAGCAAAGGATCCTCGCACCCGCATTCTTTCCGTTTCCAGAAAGGACCGGGCGGCGATCCTTCCCATCGGCAGATCCAAGCAGCCGGTTTTCTGGTACGCATCAAACGGGCTTTTCACCACGAGTACGTATTATGGCTCTACTCTGCCGGAATGGGTTCGCGCGTTCAACGCGCGAAAGCTGCCGGCGAGCTATGCGGGGAAAGCGTGGAACCTGCTGCTGCCCGATAGCGCTTACAGCGAGCCTGACAGCGTTCCGATAGAAAGCGGAGGCAACGGCTTCACGTTTCCGCACCTCGAGTCGAATTCTCCCGACACAGCGACCCGATTGCTTTCCGAGTTTCCATGGATGGACGAGCTGACGCTCGATTTCGCCATGGCAGGGGTGAACGCGCTGAATCTGGGTGCCGGGCCGCAGACGGACTTGCTGTCCATCTCGCTCTCGACAACCGATGCGGTTGGCCACCGTTACGGGCCTGACTCGCGCGAAGTTCACGATCAAATCCTTCGACTCGACCGTGCCCTTGGGGTGTTTCTGGATTCTCTATACCGAGTCCGGAACCCTCGCGACATCGTTGTTGCGCTTACAGCCGATCATGGGCTTACCCCCTATCCGGAAATTCACGCGCACGATCCGAACGCGGGCGCTATTCGCGTCAATCCACGCCCCCTGCTTCGGGATCTCAGCAACTCACTGTCTGCAGCTGGAGTACCGGGATACGGGCTCAACTTCGTCGCAGGGGCGTACACCGGCAACGGATTTTCATTCGATGGTGGAGTGCTCGAGCTCGATCGCGCCGCGTTGAGCAAGGCCCGCATCAATCGTGACTCGCTGGTGCGGGCGGTTCGCGCGGCATTTCTGAAGGTGCCGGGGGTCGCTCGCGCGGACAGGATTTCAGAGCTCGCTGAACGGGATACTGTGAACGACAGAATCGCGCGACGCTGGCTGCACATGTTTTCGGATGAGGATAAAGCCGCCCTGGTAGTTACTCTTTCACCGTATAACTACTGGCTCTCAGGTTACATAGCGCAGCACGGTAGTCCGAACGATATAGATGCTCATGTGCCGATCATTTTCTACGGCACTAGCGTCAAACCGGGACGGTATGACGAGTTCGCGGGGGTGGTGGATATGGCTCCAACGCTCGCGGCGATCGTTCATGTGACCCCGCAGGAAAAACTCGACGGCCACGTTCTCCAGAATGCGATCAAGTAGAATCTCCCGTAGCTCGGTCCTGAGAGCCTTCGACGAAGCAGAGTTCGGGTCGAAGAACACGCTCAATCTCAGGGAATCGCTCCCTTCAGTGGCTGATGCCCGCTTTCGAACCGAAGCATGGCTTCGCGAGCGACAAATCAGTCGGGCGGCCGAGGTTCTGGTGATAACGGGGCGCGGTAATCAGAGTCCAAACGGAGTCTCCGCGATCCGGGAAGGGATTCTCTCGCTACTGCCGTCCCTTCGCAGGCGTGGAGTTGTCAGTGAATGGAGAGAACATTCTCCCGGATCGTTTGTCGTCAAGCTGGGATCGATCTCCGCGCTCCTGGAAGCGCCAAGACGGAGGCGCGATCGCACGCCGATCGCGCCCACCGTAAATCCGGAGTCTCTAAAGAATCTCGAGCGATCAACGCTCGATCTGCTCCGACGACTGGCGATTCGAACTCTCGAGTCATTAGGGATGCGCGAGCCGGACAAGTTCGTGGAAGCGGAGATGCTCTCCAAGTTTGATTCGCTGGCCGGAGGTATCGCTCCCGGCGAGCAGGGCGAGGCCAGACTACGCGAGGCCATCAAAGCAGCGCTCGATCAACTCGACGAGTGAGCGCGGACACGGGTATCACTGGAAACACCATCACACACAGGACATCACACGGAATGAGCAAACCAGTTCTGATCGCAATGCTCGCACTGGCCCTGCCGTTACGGGCGCAGACGACTCCCGGCTATTCTAAACAGGCAGCAGTTGCCGAGCGGGCGACTGAGGCAGACGCAATAGCGCGTCCGTCGCCGTCGAGCGCTTCAGCGCACTCGAGATTTCTTTCGCTGCAGCCACACATGGCTGGTACCCCGGCGCAGGCGCGGACCCGCGACTATGTGATCAACCAGATGAAATCCTGGGGACTCGAGACGGAGGTGCGCTCCTATAGCGTCTGGATGCCGCACCCGGTGAGCACACGGGTCTGGCGGATCGCACCCAATCCGGTCGAGCTCGATCTGAAAGAAGGAGTCATTCCAGAAGACACGACGTCTTCCGCATATCCGCAAGTAGCGGCATTCAATGGCTATGGCGCGGCTGGCGATGTGCATGGCGATGTCGTCTACGTGAATTATGGGCTGATCGAGGACTATGCTCAGCTCGATTCGATGGGCGTGTCCGTCAAGGGCAGAATCGCGATCGCACGGTACGGGCGATCATACCGCGGCATCAAGGCGAGAGAGGCGGAGAAACACGGAGCACTCGGCCTGATCATCTACAGCGATCCCGCCGATGACGGATACGTGCGCGGCGATGTTTACCCGGCTGGCCCAATGCGTCCATCGCACGGAATTCAGCGTGGGAGCGTCATGAATCCGAATGGCGATCCGAGCACTCCGGGATATCCGAGCACGCCAAACGCGCGGCGAATCCCGGTCGCCGAAATGGACATCCCGCACATCCCGGTATTGCCCGTCTCGTATGGCAATGCAGCCGAGCTGCTTCGCGGATTAGGCGGAAAGTCGATTCCTCAACCGTGGCAGGGTGGTCTTTCCTTCAGGTACCATGTCGGGCCCGGCCCAGTACAGGCTCGAATTGCAGTGACGACTGATGCGACCACAAATCCATACAAACAGATCTGGGACACATTCGGAACGATTCGTGGAGCGGAATTTCCGGACGAGATCGTTCTGGTGGGCGGCCATCGAGACGCGTGGGGACCTGGAGCCGCCGACAACGTCAGCGGCACCGTCAGCGTGCTCGAAGCAGCGCGAACGATTGCCGAGCAGGTGAAGGCGGGGCGGAGACCAAAGCGCACGATCATATTCGCGACGTGGGATGCCGAAGAATGGGGACTGCTCGGCTCGACTGAATTCGTCGAGGAAGACTCGTTGCGTCTGAGCAGGAATGCAGTTGCCTATCTCAACCAGGATGACGTTGCCCAAGGGCCGGACTTCAATAGCGGTGGATCTCCATCGTTACGCGCGCTACTGCGCGACGTTGCCAAGGAAGTGCCTGACCCGAGTCATAAGGGCAGCGTGTACGATGTCTGGAGAAAACGGGCGAACCTCGCCGCAGACACGCTCGAGCCACAGATGGGTGACCCTGGTGGCGGCTCCGACTTCGCGGGTTTTTACAATCATCTCGGGATTCCAATTGTGGATTGGGGATTCAGCGGACCGCAGGGTGTCTACCACTCCGCCTACGATTCGTATCATTGGATGTCGAAGTTCGGCGACCCGAATTTCGAGTACCACGCTACGAACGCGCGCATTGGTGCGGTGGCGCTGCTGCGGCTCGCAAACGCAGAGATTCTTCCGTACGACTACGTGGAGTACGCGCGCACGATGAAGCGGTTCGCTTCGCAGGTCGGTCAGGCAATGTCCGACAAGCATTGGAAATTGTCCGCTGCCGAACTATCCGGAGCAGTTGGAAGAATGGAAAGCGCAGCCGTCACGTTCTCAGCTGCGCGAGACCGAGCGCTGGCGACTCAATTGTCTCCCGTCACAGCGAAGCAGGTCAACTCTACGCTTCTAGGAGTTGAACGAGAGCTTACAAGAGCACGGGGGCTTGTGACACGGCCTTGGTTCAGGAACCTGATTTACGCCTCTGACGAGAACAACGGTTACTCGACGATGGTGCTGCCGTCGGTAAACGAAGCAATTCGACTTGGCGACGAAACTGCAACAACTCGGGAGCTGACAGACATCGCTCAACGCTTTGATGCGGCAACGCGAGCGTTGCAGGTGGCAACAGGATTGCTACAGAAAAACTGAAATGCAGCTCGCATGACGCGCGCTGTCTCAGGCCCGGACATTGCGATGATCGTGGTTGATGAAAGCACGCCTGGACGAAAGTTGACAAGAACTACGCGAGCGGAAGCGAGACGATCACGTCTCACACCGGAAGAAGTGGTGCCGATTGCAGGGTACGGCGCGAGGGCAACCTGGCCAGCCGGATTCCAGCTCTATCAACGCGGTGCGGCGGCAGACGGCGTCTTCGTCGTTCTCAATGGGCACATCGTTCTGCGCAACAAGATCAAGGTCGGGCGCGGATTCGTTCCCGTGATCGCCACTGCGGGGCAGACATTCGGCAGTGAAGGTCTGTCACCGAACAGCGATTACGTAACTGACGCTGGCGCATCCGAAGAAACGAAGACTCTGTTTCTCAGTGGGGCGCAGTTTCGCGCCTTCGTGAGAGAGCAGCCCGGACAGACACTGCCGCTGCTGTCGCAGATAATGTCCGAGCGCGCGTATCTGCTCGAGAAGCTGCATGAGCTTGCGGCACTGAACGTCGACCAGCGGCTCATATCAACGCTCTCACACCTCAGCACTGATCGCAGCTTCACGACGGATGATGGGCGATTGAAGCTCGAGAACAACCACCACCGCCTTCTCTGCGAGATGGTCGGCGCGACCCGCGAGTCGATCGCGCTGGCGCTCAGCCGACTCGTGTCAGCTGGAATCGCGGAGAGGAAGGGAATGACTTTCCTGATCGAGCCCAACTCTCTCGCTGCGGGGCTTGGCAACGGGCACGATACTGATTCCCCACTGTCGATGACGAGAGAGCTATCGCCCCAGTGACACTGAATGGACGGGCAACAGAGCGCTGACACAGCGCGGGTAATTCGAGGCGCGCAAACGATCGATCTGCAGGAGGAGGGCTCACCGGGAGTCCTCCTCCTGCATGGTTTTGGTGACACACCCCAGACGCTCGCGTTGCTCGCCCGGAAGCTGCACAAATCCAGATTCAGCCTGTACGCGCCATTACTGCCGGGGCATGGGCGCAACATGGATGCTTTCGGAAAATCGCGGGCTGCAGACTGGATCTCAGCAGCGAAGAGCGCGCTCGCGGAAATGCGCCGTCGACACAACTCTGTCTCTATCGTCGGGCTCTCGATGGGGGGCGCGCTGGCAGTGCTCCTCGCCGCTGGGCTCGATGATATCCCTGCAGTGGTCTTGATTGCGCCGTATCTCGGAATGCCGCGAGCGTTGAGACTGGCGGCGTCGACTCATTGGGCCTGGGAAAAATTTGTGGGAGAGGTGAACTCGAGAGATCCGCGGTCGATCCGCGATCCAATCGAGCGAGAGAAAAATCTTGCCTATGGCGCCATCACGGGACGCGCGCTATTCGAGTTGTCGAAAGTCGTGAAGCTCGCGAGAAAATCGCTTCCGCGCGTCAAAGCGCCCACTTTGATAATCCAATCCCGCGAAGATCCGCGTTGCCCGCCTGAAATCGCCGAGTTCGCGTTGAAAGCACTAGGCGCGCAGCAAAAGAAACTAATCTGGACCGAAGGCGCAGGGCACATCATCACGGTCGACTACGGCCGCGAGCGCGTCTTCACTGAGGTCGAGCAGTGGCTGAGAGCGCACACCGACCGTGGCGCGGCAACCGCCGTCGAGGGGAGAGCGGCTGCCGAACGCCCTGAGAGCTAAAAGCGATCCTGGACGAATTCCGTAACTGTATCGACAGCGCGCTCGCCCAACCCCGCGGCCTGCTGGACTACACCCGTTGCAACACGCTTCACGCGAGCCACGGTACGACGAGACCGGCTGCTCTTCTTTCTGGAAGAGGACTTACGTCCCGCGCTTTTGCGACTCGAAGAAGCTTTTCTTCCTCCCTTTCGCCGCGATGACTTTCTGGCGCCTGACGACTTGCGGGCGCTTGACCGCTTCCGACTGG
>DHJO01000219.1 GCA_002404375.1 Gemmatimonadales bacterium UBA4718
CTCCTTGCCGTAGTCGGCAAAGGCATCCCGTTCCAGGACGCCCTCAAGAAGGCGGACGAGGTGCTGTTGCACGCGACCCAGGGGATCTCGTCGCTGATCAGTGTCACCGGTCTCGTCAACGTCGATTTCGCCGACGTCCGCACCGTCATGCAGGAAGGTGGATCCGCCCTAATGGGCACGGGTATTGGCCGTGGTGAAAACCGCGCCATCGAGGCCGCCCAACAGGCCATCGCCAGCCCGCTGCTCGACAACGTCTCCGTTTCCGGAGCGACCGGAGTGCTGGTCAACATCACCGGCGGCGCCGACCTGACGCTCGGGGAAGTCCACCAGATCAACGAGATCATCCACGATGCGGTCGGCGAAGACGCAGAGATCATCTTCGGTGCCGTGCACGAGCCGGCGATGCAGGGCGAGATCCGCGTTACCGTCATCGCCACCGGCTTCGATCGGGAGCGGCAGCAGTCGGCCTCCACGCAGCAAAGCGTGATCGCCACGCCTTCTCCGCTCGTTCGCGGCTCACCCGTCATTCCACTCCGCCCATCGAGGGGAAATGGGGCGTCGAGGAGCACCCTCGCGGAGATCCCGCGGCGCAATCCGCCGACGGTCAATCCGCCTGTGACACCGGAGAAGGATCGATCGTCTCCTGAACAGGATCTCAGCGATATGGAGATTCCGACATTCATTCGGAGACAGATGGATTGAGGCAGGCACGCATAAGACCAGTTAGCTATGCTATCGTGGCGACCCTTGGACTGGTCGCTATTTGGCTTACCCCTGCGCTCGAAAAGAAACAGGTTTTCCCGATGCAGCCGGTTGTTGTTACGGAGCCGGGTCTGGAGCCTGCCGATTTCCTGCTCTCCCCCCTCGTAGTAACGGCCTCGAAGACCGAGCTCGTCGACACTCTCTCGATTGTCGGCGTAATTCACTCGAGTCTCTACAACGCCCTGAACGAGAGCGGCGTGGGCGTTCTCCCTGCCGAAGCGCGCCACAAACTCGCCTGGTCCCTTGCCGACATCTTCGAGTACAAAGTCGACATGAGCCGCGACTTGGCTCAGGGCGACAAGTTTCACATCCTCGTCGAGCGGCTCCAGAAGCCGAACGGCGCAATCATCGTCAACAAAATCCTCGGCGCGCGCCTCGCGCTCTCCAATAGCCATAACCCACTCGAGGCGATTCACTTCGATCCTCCCGGCGGCGGCAGCACCCAGTACTACGATGCCAGCGGAATGTCCTTGCGTGCTGCGTTTTTGCGCGCACCCGTCGCTTTCCGGCGCATCAGCAGCATTTTCGGCATGCGCAAGCATCCCCTCTTCGGTGAGTGGCGCAATCACACTGGAACCGACTACGCGGCGCCAATGGGCACACCTGTCCGCGCAATCGGCGACGGTGTTGTGATATTTGTCGGGCGCAATGGTGGTTACGGCAACATGATCGACATCCGTCACAGGAACGGAATGGTCAGCCGCTACGGCCACATGCGGAATTTCGCGCCGGAAATGCGTCCGGGGCTTCACGTGGCGATGGGCTCGACAATTGGCTTCGTCGGAATGACTGGTTGGGCAACCGGCCCGCACCTCCATTTCGAGATCCGCGTTGGCGGAGTCGCGCACGATCCGAAGCTCGCCCTGCAGAGCAAGGGCGGGGAACCAATTCCAGCCAGCGAGCGCGCGCTCTTCCAGAAGATGAGAAATCAGACGCTGGCGAGCCTGAGCGAGGCGCACGTACCGAACGCGACGGAGTAAGCACGCCGAGGGGCTCAGGACTTATCTTCAACCCGGACTTCAACGTCCGGGTTTTTTTTCGCCTTCAATCAGCTCACTCCGAAATGCCAGGCAGGATAGTAAGGCGTGCCGGCGATGTACCCACCCGCTCGCTTTGGACCAGAATAAGAGACGTTGCGCTCACCGACGTCACCGCAGTCGCGCGGGCGGGGGCAATAGAGGGCTCACTAGAGAAGCTGGAGGAGGTTCTCCTCGAGGCGGACTTTGGCGTTCCAACAACGATGCGTCTCGTCGCCGAGATCGAGTCGGATGCCCGGCGCGGATTGATAAAGACGCAGGATCAGTTTCTCGGCGCGCTGAGAACGGCGATCGAGACCTCGCTGCGGTCCGGAAACAGCGATCCCCGAATCATTCAGGCCAAATCGGCGCCGACAGTAATCCTCGTCGTTGGCGTCAACGGTGCCGGGAAGACCACCTTCATCGGGAAATTCTCCGACCTGCTCAAGCGGAATAAGATGTCGGCTCTTGTCGGGGCAGCGGACACTTTTCGCGCCGGGGCGATCGACCAGCTTCGCAACTGGGCAGAGCGCTCGGGTGCCGATTTCGTCGGTGGCAATGCCGGATCTGATCCGGCGTCCGTCGCGTTCGACGCCGTCGAAGCGGGCGTCAATCGCAACAAGGACGTAGTGATCGTCGATACCGCCGGCCGCCTGCACACGAGCGGATCGCTGATGGACGAAATGAAGAAAATCAATCGCGTAATCGGAAAACGTCTTCCGTCCGCGCCGCACGAGACCCTGCTTGTTCTCGACGGCACGATTGGGCAGAATGCCGTGATGCAGGCAAAGACCTTCGCCGAAGCGATTCCGGTTACGGGTCTCGTCGTCACAAAGATCGACGGCACGGCAAAGGGAGGGATCGTGCTCGCCGTTCACGAAGCCCTCGACGTCCCGGTGAAATTCGTCGGCATGGGAGAAAAAGTTACCGACCTCGTGGAGTTTGACCCGACGGAATTTGCGCGCGAGGTTCTCGAAGGCTGAATGCCGGCTCGCACTGAGGCGCGCCCCGGGAAAATCTATCTCGACATGCCCGTCACCTACCTNNAAAGGTGTCGGACCTGCCCGCGCGGAAGCGCTGAGACGCCTCGGAGTCATTACAGCGCGTGATCTCCTCTTCCACATCCCGCACCGGTACGAGGACGCGAGCACAATCAGTCCGATCTCTTCCCTCGAGCCGGGGATGGATGGGACGATCATCGGGAGAGTGATCTCCAAGGGAATCATCCCCACCCGCCGCGGCCTGAGGATCTTTCAGGCGGTCCTCAAGGACGACACGGGCATGATCGAAGCGTCGTGGCCCGGCCAGCCGTTTCTCGACCGAACAATCGAGAAAGGCGACATGATGCTTCTCACTGGGCCGGTCCGGTTCTATCACGGCCGCCAGCTCCAGCCCCGCGAATACATCCACCTCGGCAAGGACGACGACGGTGTGAAGGGCGGCAAGGTTCTGGCCGTGTATCCGGCAACGGAGGGCCTCTCGTTCAAGGTCATTCGCGGTGTCATCGACGCGCACCTCGACACCCTTCTCCCGCTGCTCAAGGAGTATCTGCCGGACGACGTACTCCGGCTAGCCGGAGTGCCGTCTCTGCGCGAAGCGATGCGGATGGTCCACCGTCCCCAATCGATTGCCGAAGGTGCACAGGGGCGGTCGAGGCTGGCATTCGAAGAGTTGCTGTTCGTCCACATACTCCACCGCCGCGCGAATGCTCTGGTGAGAGAGAAGCGGCACGGTATCGCGTTCCAGAACAAGCGCGAGCTGACTTCGGCTCTCAAGCAAGCGCTCCCGTTCACGCTCACAAACGCACAAACCATCGCGCTGCGCGAGATAGTCGCCGACATGACCAGCGATCGGAAGATGCACCGTCTGCTGCAAGGCGATGTCGGCAGCGGCAAGACTATCGTGGCTCTGTTTGCGGCACTGCTCGCCATGGAGAACGGCTATCAGGCTGCGATCATGGCTCCCACTGAGCTCCTGGCTGAGCAACACGCACGGACTTTGACGCGGTTTCTCGAGCCAATTGGAATCCAACCGATTCTCGTTACGGGAAGTCTCAAGTCCGGGGCGAGAAAGGGCGCAGCGGCGAAGCTCGCGAGCAGCGCGCCGCTCCTGGCGATCGGAACCCACGCGCTGGTCCAGGAGGCGGCGGTGTTCGGTCGTCTCGGATTCGTGACGATCGACGAGCAGCACCGGTTCGGTGTGGAGCAGCGCGCCGCGTTGTCCGCGAAAGGAGACTCCCCGGACGTGTTGCTCATGAGCGCGACTCCGATTCCACGCTCGCTCGCTCTCACGTTTTACGGAGACCTGGATGTCAGCACGCTCGACGAGCGTCCGGCCGGAAGGCAGCCCGTTACTACCGTGATGCGCCCGGAGAAGGCGAGGGAACGCGTGCTGGAATTTGTCGCCCGGGAGACGGAGAAGGGGCGACAGGCGTACGTGGTCTACCCGGTTATCGACGAGTCGGAAAAAACGGATCTCAAGGCTGCGACAACTATGTACGAGCAACTATCGGCGGGACCGTTTGCCGGACGGGTCGTCGCGCTCATACATGGTCGTGT
>DHJO01000214.1:0-188 GCA_002404375.1 Gemmatimonadales bacterium UBA4718
CGTTCAGTTCAGTTGATACCTAGGCCGTTCGGTTGCAGTTACCCGCCGGCTACGCCGCCGTGCTTCCCTCCGGGTACCCCGATCTCCGTCATTTTCCGTAAGTCCAGGACTTCGTCGATCTCTTTTGCCGGCAGCACTTTCTCTCGCTTCACAAGATCGCGGATCAGAACGTTCTCCTTGACCGACTG
>DHJO01000214.1:417-7625 GCA_002404375.1 Gemmatimonadales bacterium UBA4718
GCCGAGCGCTCCAGCCAGTACTCGCACTGCTCCTCGTTCGCCTCGATCCCCTTTACTGTCTTCTCCGTGAAGACCCGCGCGCTGTTCGTGAGAATCATCATCGAAAAGAGGACATTGTGCGCGATGACGGGCATCATCACGTTCAGCTCCAGCTGTCCGTGCTCGGCGGCGACGGTCACGCACGCGTCGTTTCCGAATACCTGGAAGCAGACCTGATTCACCATCTCTGGAATCGATGGATTGACTTTGCCGGGCATGATCGACGACCCCGGCTGCACCGCCGGCAGCCGGATCTCGTCGAGACCCGTACGTGGGCCACTCGCGAGCAGGCGCAGGTCACTCGCGATCTTGCTCAGGTCCACGGCCAGCACTCTGAGCTGCGCGCTGAAGCCGGCGACGTCCCCCATGCTTTGCATCAGCTGAATGCGATCCTCTCCCTCCCGCAATTTCAGCTTGGTGGCCTTGCTCAGATTCTTGAGCATTAGCCTGGGATAATCCGGCTCGACGTTCACCCCGGTTCCTACGGCGCTGCCACCAATCCCGAGATCACGCAGATAATCAGCCGCTTCGACTACGCGCTTGAGCCCTCGACGCAGCGAGCCGGCGTACGCATCAAGCTCCTGCCCCAGTCGGATCGGCATCGCGTCCTGTAGATGCGTGCGCCCGGACTTGAGCACGTCGTCGAATTCCTTGCCTTTCTTCTCGAACGCTTTCGCAAGCTCGTTGAACACGTCTTCGAGCCCGCCCAGCTCCATCAGGCAACCAAGACGAATCGCCGTCGGGATCACGTCGTTCGTCGATTGCGCCATGTTGACGTGATCGTTCGGATGAACCGGGGTGTAGGTGCCTCGTTTTCCGCCGAGTATCTCGTTGGCGCGATTGGCGAGCACCTCGTTGCAGTTCATGTTGTGCGAAGTGCCGGCGCCAGCTTGATACACATCCACGACGAATTGCTCGCGGTGCTTTCCCGCCAGCACTTCGTCCGCCGCCTTCACGATCGCATCGGCAAGGCGCGGCTCGAGCCTGCCCGTCTCCTTGTGAGTGAGCGCAGCGGCGCGTTTGATGTGTACAGTCGCGTCGATGAACGCTGGCAGCGGACGCAATCCGCTGATCGGAAAGTTCTGCACTGCCCGCAACGTCTGCACGCCGTACAAAGCGTCCGCGGGAACTTCGAGGGTTCCGAGCGGGTCCTTTTCGCTTCGTGTCTTTTCGCTCATGGTTGTTTCGAGTTAACGCCCGACGATGCGGGCGGTGCCGTTGAGAAATGGATTCGACAACCGCTCCTCGGCGATCGTTGTCTCCATCCCGTGACCGGGATAAACCACGGTCTCGGGAGCGAGAGCTGAGATCTTCTCGAGCGAAGCCGCGAGCTGCGGCGGGTTCGAAAAAGGAAGATCGGTCCTTCCAATCGATCCGGCAAAGAGACAATCGCCTACCAGCGCGATTCCGTCACCGTGAATGACGACGTGACCGGGCGAATGTCCGGGAGCGTGCATGACCTCCATTTCGATTTCACCCAGCTTGAGCACCTGGCCGTCGGCGAATTCCCGGTCTGGCGGAGGGGGCTCCTCAAACGGAATTCCATAAACCTCGGCCTGTCGCGACGCGGCCTCGTACAAACGTCGGTCGAGCGGATGCAGATAGATCGGAACGTCCCACCGCCGTTTGATCGACGCGATGCCGCCGACGTGATCGACGTGCGCATGCGTGATCCAAATCGCTTCGAGCTTGGCCGCTGAATTGTCGATCGCATCCACCAGCTTGTCGCCTTCACCGCCGGGATCGATCATCACTGCGCGATAAGTGCGGTCATCGATTATCAGGTATGAGTTCTCCTGAAACGCGCCGACGGTCAAGGTCTGGACGTTCACCTTGCGCAGGTCGCTTCGCAGCGCATCAGGTGTAGCCTCCCGCACTCACGTGCGAGCTCTCCAGAGCCTCCCGCTCCGCCGTGGTCGAGCCCTCTCGCTGCATCTCCTTGAACCGGGTGATGTATTTGTCGGCCGCGATCGCCGCGGTCGTGGCGTCGCCTGAAGCCGTCGTGACCTGGCGCGTCAGCTGAGCGCGCAGATCACCCGCGACGAACAGCCCCGGCATCGAAGTCATCATCGCATTGTCCGTCAGCACGTATCCCATGATGTCGTGATCGAAGTGGCCAGCGATCACGCCCGTGTTGGGACGGAACCCGATGAACACGAACAGTCCCGTCGCATCCAGAAGTCTCCGCTCCTGCGTCACGAGATTGTGGATCCTCAATCCCGTCATTCCGCTCTGCGGATCGCCTTCGACTTCCTCCGCCACTGTGTCCCAGATCACTTCGATCTTCGGATTGTCGAACACGTGCTGCTGCAGAATCTTGGACGCGCGGAATTCGTGGCGTCTGTGAATGAGGTAAACCTTGTTCGCGTATCTCGTGAGGAAATCGCCCTCCTCGACCGCGGCATCGCCGCCTCCGACAACAGCGACTACCTGCTGCTTGAAGAAAGCAGCATCGCAGATCGCGCAGTACGACACTCCCCTCCCGGCATATTCCAGCTCGCCGGGAATTCCGAGCTTGATCGGTGTTCCCCCAGCGGTTACGATCGCCGCGGGAGAACGGAAAATATCCCCCGTCTCGGTCTCGGTGTGGAAATACCCATCGGGCATCTTCTTCACCGACGTGACACTGGTGGTTTCGAAGAACTCAGCGCCGAACTGCTTGGCGTGCGCGGCAAATTTCTCCGCCAGCTCGTGACCGAGAACCTTTGGGAACCCGATCACGTCGTCCAGGTACTCGGTGTTTAGTAGCTCCCCGCCCGGAAATCCGCGCTCGAGCACGGCAGTGCGCAGCATCGCGCGGCCGGTATAGAGGGCGGCGGTCATTCCTGCCGGCCCCGCACCGACGATTACAACATCGTAGTCGCGAATTGTCGCCACAGGACTCACTTAGAGAGAAACACAACCGAGAGCGAGAAACACTTAACGCGGTGTGAAATATAACCGCGGCCGCGCGCGCATCCCTACTCAGGTCCGAACGTGACGTCCTCCGTCGACGATAATCGTCTCGCCGGTGACGTAGTCCGCGCTGAGGAGATACAGGACGGCCTGCGCGACATCCTCGGGCGAGCCGAGCCGGCCCAATGGCGTCGTGGAGATGAGCTTGTCAGCCTCTTCCTGAGTCCAACCCTCCGGCAGCAGCACTGGTCCCGGAGCAATCGCGTTGACGCGGATCTTCGGCGCAAGCGCGTGCGCCAGGCCGCGCGTCATCTGCACTACGCCAGCCTTGGTGATGGCATGTGGGATGTACCCGCGCCATGTCTCGAATGCGGCCAGATCCGCAATGTTGACGATCGAGCCGCCGCGGTCGCGCATCACGCGGGCGGCCGCCTGACAAAGAAAGAACGGCGCGCGAAGGTTCAGCGCGAACATCGCGTCCCAGTCTTCCACGAGGACTTCGCCCACCGGAGTCCGAAGCATTACAGCCGCCGAATTGACGAGCACGTCGAGCGAGCCGAACACCTTTACCGCGTGCTCGATTAGGCGCGGGCCGGTAGCTGGATCCATGAGGTCGCCCGGCAGTGTGCGCGCGTCGCTTCCTCCGCGAACGATTTCCTCAGCGGTTTCGCGCGCCCCCTTTCCCGAGCCGGCATAGTGGACGCCGACGCGCATCCCCGCCTTGCCGAGCGCGAGCGCGATGCCTCTTCCCACGCGCGTGCCGGCGCCGGTTACCAAGGCAGTACGCCCTTTCAGCTCCACTTGAAACGCTCCATCACCCTCTCGTGGAAGATGTCAGTGCGGCGACTCTTTCATCTTGCCGGTCCAACCACTCGGAGGGAATGTTCATCATTCCAAGGCGGCGCGGTCCGTCGGATGCCCCGTGCCAATCAGATCCGCCACTCGGCACGAGCCCAAAGAAATCGGTTAGCGCCTGCAGCCGTTTTATGTCTTCGCCGGAATGACTCGGATGCCTGATCTCGACTCCATCGAGCCCTGCCGCCACGAGCGGCTCGAGACGCTCACGGCGTCCGCCCTCCGACGGGTGCGCCCAGACCGCGATCGCTCCCGCTTCGTGCGCGATCCCGATCGCATCCTGTATCGAGAGCCGCTCCTTCGCCACAAACGCGCTCCCGTTGTTGCCGAGGTACCTCGTGAACGCGTCGCGGAAGTCTGCTACGAACCCGCGCGCAATCAACGCGCGCGCGACGTGTGGCCGGCCAACGGCGCCGCCATTCGCTTGCTGAAGGACTTCGTCGAGCGTGAGCGGAATCCCGAGTGCGTTGAGTTTCTCCACGATCTTTCCGGCTCTAACATGGCGCGACACGCGTAAGTCCGCCAAACGCTTCTCTAGCGCATCCAGATGGGAAAGATGGAGCGCGAGCACGTGTACTTCCCGCTCTTCGTCGAACGCGCTCAGCTCCACCCCCGCGATCACGCGAATGCCCACGCGCTCCGCGGCTTGACGCGCCGCGCGGACACCGTCAATAGTGTCGTGATCCGTAAGCGCGAGCGCCGCCAACCCGCATCGCGCCGCGGCCTCGATTACTCCCTCGGGAGGGAGAATGCCGTCAGAGGCGGTCGAGTGCGTATGCAGGTCGACGAATCTCGGCCCGCCCGCCTCGTCGTTCACCGCTCGTAACCGGCCTCAGGCGAGGTAAAGCTTGGCTGGGATTGCTCGAACAACTCCTTCAGCTGAGCATCTGACAGCTCGGCGAACGCCTGCTCCCGCGAGCGTGTTCCCTGCGGCGAATATCGTGTCACGCGAATCTCGCGATCCTTTCCTCCGCCGCGCGTGAACAACAGACCGTATTCATCCTGAGTGTACTGCGTGATGTGCCCGGACGGGTACACTTCCCACTTCTGTCCGCCAACTTCGAGCGAGCGCGCCGGCATCTTAAAGCTCGATCTCCTGGTACACGCGCGACGGATCGAGTGTCTTGTGCGGGGCGTTGGCGTGGGCGACGCTCAGCGTTTGCTGGTCATCCGCTTCCGTGAACTCGATGAAAGCGCCCGGAAGCGAAGACTCCTCAAAAACCCAGAACCGGCAGTTGGCCGCGGCGTAATGGGACCGAAGGACCTTGAGTCGCTTGGTGTAATTTGCGCGCTCGGCCGAAGGAACCGTCGAGCGCTGAATGGTGAGAGCCTTGGGCATTTTTAGAGTCCGGTCTCCGGAAATGTCTCGATGGTTTTCTTCACAAAAGCCAGGAACTGGTCGGCGACTGCGCCGTCGATGACACGATGATCGAACGATATTGAAAAATAAGCACAAGTGCGGATCGCAATCGTGTCTTCTCCGTCGGCGCCGGGCAGCACCTTGGGCCGCTTCTCGATCGCTCCGACGCCGAGGATCGCGACCTGCGGCTGATTGATGATCGGAGTGCCCATCAGAGACCCGAACACTCCAGGGTTCGTGATCGTGAATGTTCCTTCCTGCACCTCCTCGGGCGAAAGCTTCTTCGCGCGCGCGCGGGCGGCGAGGTCGTTGAGCGCCCGGGTGATTCCCGAGACCGAGAGGTCGTCAGCGTGCTTGATGACGGGCACGATCAGGCCCCAGTCGAGCGCGACCGCGATGCCAATATTGACCTGCTTTCTATAGATAACGTTGGTCCCCGCAACCGACGAGTTCATCACCGGGAACGCCCGAAGCCCCAGAGTCACCGCTTTGATGATGAACGGCATGTAGGTCAGCTTCTGGCCGGTCGCTGCCTCGAACTCGGCGCGTTTCTCCGCGCGGATGCGCGCGATACGCGTGAAATCGATCTCGATGAAGGAAGTGACGTGCGCGGAGGTGTGCCGGGACGCGACCATGTGCTCGCTGATGAGCGCGCGCATCTTCGACATCGGCTCGACGACGTCTCCCGCCCATGGCTCAGGCATCGGCAGCGCGTGGCCGCCAGCCCAGCCGCCCGCTCTTACTCCGGGAGCGGCGGGCCTCGCGACACCCGAGTCGATGAAGCCGACGATGTCGCGTTTCGTGACGCGTCCGGCGATGCCGGTGCCCTGCATTGAGGAGATGTTCAGGCCATGCTCAGCGGCAATCTTTCGCACGAGGGGCGACGACTTGGTGCGTACGCGATCCTCGAATGAATTCCCGTTCCCGGAGTGCGATGCAGCGATGGCGGGCGCGGGAGGCTGCTGGCGGGCTGGACCCGAGGCGGGGGTAGCTTCGCGTTGGGGGGGCGGCGGTGCGGACGGTGCGGGCGACGCCGCCTGTGCCGACACCACCGCGCCCTTCTCCGTTTCGAGCCGCGCCACAACCGTCTGAACGGCAACCGTCTCGCCTTCCTTAACCAGGATCTCAGCGAGCACGCCCGCCGCCGGCGCGGGAATCTCAGCGTCGACCTTGTCGGTCGAGATCTCGAAGATCGGCTCGTCGCGCTTCACCTCGTCGCCCACTTTCTTCAGCCACTTCGAAAGTGTGCCCTCGGCGATCGACTCGCCCATCTGCGGCATGATGATGTCTACACGTGCCACGGCTTCTCCTTCCTTCGCTTATTTGTCAGGCCGAGCCTGGTTCAGACGTATCAAGGCAACAACAGGAAGTGTGAGCGCTCCCAGAACCGCTCCAATAGCAGCATACACCCACCAATTGCACGCCGGAAGTCCCTCCGGCGGCTTACATCCCTGGACACTTCCAACGACCTTGCCAATGAATATGGCGATCATTCCGCCGCCGAAAAAACCGGCGACTGTAGTAACGCACCCGACGCCGACGTTTCTCGCTATGCTCCCCTCACGATCGAGCTCCGGCGACGCCATCAGTAAGCGGCAAGCTTCCGCAATCCCAACACAATGTCGGAGGTCTGGGGAAGTACGTAATCCTCGAGCGGCGGAGAGTACGGCAGAGGCACGTCCGCCGCAGTGACGCGAAGCACGGGCGCGTCCAGCCACTCGAACGCGTTCTCGTTGATCCGCGCGGTAATCTCGCCGGCTACCCCGCCGGTGCGAGTGTCTTCATGCACGATCAGCACCCGATTCGTTTTCTTCACCGTCGCGATGATCGCCTCATCGTCCATCGGCAAAATCGTCCGAAGGTCGATCACCTCAACGGAGAGTCCATCCTTTTTCTCGACCTGCTCCGCCGCCTCAAGCGCCTTCCAGACGGTCGCCGCATAGGTGATGATGGAAACGTCCTTCCCTTCCCTCGCGGTCCGTGCTTTCCCAATGGGCGTCAGGTGGTCGCCCGACGGCATCTCCTCCTTGATTCGCCGATAGAGATACTTGTGCTCGAA
>DHJO01000214.1:7700-10014 GCA_002404375.1 Gemmatimonadales bacterium UBA4718
AACGCCGCTTCCGGATTCTGCGAATGAAATGGACCGCCCCTCACGTATCCGCCGCTCGGTCCGCGCACTACCATCGGGCACGGGAGCATCGCTCGATACCTCGCCGTCGCCACATAATTCGTGAGCATGTCGTAGCCGGTCGAGATGAAGTCGATGAACTGCATCTCGCACACCGGCCGCATTCCCATGTGCGCCGCCCCCGCCGCGGCCCCAATGATGGCGGCCTCCGAAATCGGAGTGTCGATCACGCGTTGCTCGCCGTACTTCGCCATTAGACCTTCGGTCACTTTGAAAGCGCCGCCGTAGGCTCCGATGTCTTCGCCGAGGCAAAACACGTTCTCGTCGCGGTCCATCTCCTCGAACAACGCTTCCCGAATTGCTTCGAGATAGGTGACTTCAGCCATCGTGCGTCCCCCAGCTCGAGGGACGCTCGTGTACATCCACCGCCGACCTGATTCCTTCGCGGAACCAGAGTGGAGCAATAGCTGGCGGATCCGCGTAGATCCCCGCCAGCGCATCGGTCGGATCCGGCATCGGCGATGCTTCCGCTTCGTCGGTCGCGCGATCGATCTCTTCCTGCACCCGAGCATCGATTGCGGCGAGCTCCGATTGAGCAAACCCTTCGCTCAGGAGGCGCTTGGCATATCGATCGATCGGATCATTCTCGCTCGCCCACCGGTCGATCTCCCCCGGCGGCACGTACGACTGGTTGTCGTGCTCGGCGTGCCCCTTGCGGCGGTAGGTGATCAGCTCGACGAGCGTGACTCCCTCGCCGGCGCGCGCGCGATCGACGGCGCGCTTCGTCACCTCGTAGGTCGCGATCACATCGTTCCCGTCCGCTTGCTCCCCGGCTATCCCGTATCCGATCGCCTTGTCGACGAGCTGCCTGGCCGCAGTCTGTTTCTTCAGGGGCGTCGAGTAGGCGTAGCCGTTGTTCTCCACGACGACCACCAGGGGACAGCGCTGAACCGCGGCGAAGTTGATTCCTTCGTGAAATGCTCCCGTTGATGTGGCACCATCTCCGACGTAGACAAGGCCAACTCTATCCTGGCTTCGCATCTTGAAGGAGAGCGTGACGCCGGCCATTACCGGCACCATGTCACCGAGATGCGAGATCTGCCCGATGAATCCCCGCACCAGGTCGCCGTAATGAATGTTGAGCTCTCGGCCTCGTGTTGGTGAATCGCCCTTAGCCATGTATTGCTTGATTATCTCATTGGGCTTGGCACCCTGCACCAGCATCGAGCCAAGGTTCCGGATGAGCGGCGAAAGCACATCACCCTTCGACCGGTCGAGTGCGTAGGCGCTGCCTACTGCGTCGGCCTCCTGGCCGAGGGAGCGGAAGAGACCGCCGATTACTTTCGTCTGGCGATAGAGATTGACCAGCCGCTCCTCGAGCGAACGCGTGAGCCGCATGTAGTAGTACAGCTCGAGTTTCTGTTCCCGCGACAGCGACCCGTCTCCATCCGGGCGACCCGAATTCTGTCGTACGTTCGCCGGCCTCGATGCGGCGGTACTCGACCGCGCCATCCTAGTACGCCGCTTCGATGCGGTGGCGCGGGTCGCCCGCCTTGTGCAGCTCGACGAAGAATTTCTTGGCGTTGCGGTCGAGACGACTCTCGCCCATCTGGTCGGTGGCAATCTCGACGAAAGTGTAGTGGCCGCCTTCCTTGCGCACGCTTAGCTGGAGCTTCCCCAAGTCGCCCGCGAACATCCGTGACCGCGCCGTGTGGCCCGTGCGTTCCATGCCGATCTCCGGAAAGAATTCATCCGCGATCCGGAGCACCTCCACCGGCGTGAGCTGCGTTCTGAAAAAATGACGCATGCGAGCGCTACGTACCCGGTTCCGATGCCGGATGAATGGTCTGTGTCCAGTCAACGCGCTCCAACGCCATCCGTGGATTCTTCTCGCGCCGGAACTGGAGCGCGGCCTGCCAGTCCCCGGTGGTCGCGAAGAAAAGACGCGCGGAGTAGGTGCCGAGTTCCTTCTCCTTCTTTAGTCCGTCGCTCGTGTTCGCGCGATCTACGCTCGTCGCGAAAATTCTTCCTTCTCCGGTCTCGATCAGTTGGCCGGTCTTCTTGTCCTGCACGACTATTCGATAGACAATCGGCTCAAGCGCGCGCGGCGGCATCGGGTCCGTGGTGATATGGAGGGCGTAGTTGTCGGACCATAGCCGGAGCTCTCGGGCCTTCGGATTCGGACCACAGCTCGCGAGAGCTGCGACTGTCAGCGGCAACAACGCGAAGCGGCAGAGCATTAGGCGTAGTACTCCAGGCCCAGGTGAGTGATCTGGTCTTCACCCATCAGATGTCG
>DHJO01000214.1:10149-12670 GCA_002404375.1 Gemmatimonadales bacterium UBA4718
AAGTTGATCTTGATCTGCATCGGGTAGTTCATCCACCCGATGATGTCGATGTTGTCCCAGCCTTCCTTGTTGTCACCGCGTGGCGGGTAGTAATTGATTCGCACGACGTGGGTAAAATCCTTGTAAAGGTCCGGATAGATCTCGGGCTGCAAAATGGTATGGAGCACACTGAGCTTCGACTCTTCCTTTGTCTTGAACGACTGAGGATCATCGAGCACTTCGCCATCGCGGTTACCAAGGATATTCGTGGAGTACCATCCGGCGAGACCGAGCATGCGCGCCTTTAGCCCTGGAGCGATGATCGTTTTCATCCACGTCTGACCGGTCTTGAAATCCTTCCCGGAAATCGGAACACCTCTATCCTGCGCCAGCTTCAGCAGCGCGGGAGTATCGACGCAGAGATTGGGGGCTCCGTTCGCGAATGGAATGCCTTCCATGATCGCCGCATAGGCGTAAAGCATGGACGGAGCGATCGCGTCGTCGTTCTTCTCCATCGCCTTCTCGAACTGCTCGATCGTCGCGTGCTGCGGCCCGGCTTTGATGTAAATCTCGGTGGAAGCGCACCAGACGATCACGAGGCGATCGCACTTGTTCTTTGCCTTGAAGTCGCGCATGTCCTGACGCAGCTGCTCGGCCAGATCGCGCTTGGTTTTCCCCTTCTTCACGTTCGTGCCGTGAATACGCGTGACGTACTTGTTGTCGAACACGGCGGGCATCGGCTTGATGCTGCGCAGAAAATCGGCGATGGGCTCGATGTCACGCTCGTCCAGCACTCCCGCCTTCCGGGCAGCAGTGAGCGCGTCGTCGGGAATCGGATCCCATGCGCCGAAGACGAGGTCGTCCAGCTTGGCGAGCGGAACGAGATCCTTGATGAGCGGAGCGCGCTTTTCGGTTCTCTTGCCAAGACGGATGGTCGCCATCTGCGTCAGCGATCCTATCGGCTTGGATCGACCGCGCCGAATGCTTTCGACTCCAGCCATGAATGTTGTGGCGACTGCACCGAGGCCCGGCGTCAGTATGCCAAGGCGGCCGGTGGCCGGCGCTATGGACTTCGGGGCGGGACTAGAGGACGATCTGCCCAAGTTCTATCTCCGTTTGTTGTTATTAGGATTGTGCCCGACGCGTCGCTGATGCTCCCGCCTTCGGCGGAGATACTGGATCACTGACCATGCGGATCGGCGGCGATGCGAGGTGTTTGGTAAAGCGATAGACGAACGCGATCCGCTGCACTGCCGTGATCCAGGCAGTCACGCTAAGAAGAATAATAATCCCCATCAACACCCAGCCGTTCCAGAAAAGCCCGAACAGCGCCTGTGGCGCCGAGAGGAGGACTATGCGCTCGGGACGCTGCATCACTCCGACTTTCGCGTCGATGCCCAGGGACTCCGCTCGCGCCCGCGTGTACGAGACGAGAAAGGTCCCGATAATTCCCACGAGGCAGACAACGACCATGTAGATGTTGTGGTGAACCGGGCTCGTCATGTAGAACACCGTGAGCCCCGCCATCAGCGCGCCGTCGGCGACCCGGTCGAGCGTAGAATCGTAGAACGCGCCAAAAACCGTCGACCTTCCGGCTCTTCTCGCCACCTGTCCATCGATTACGTCGAAGACCGCGGTGACCGACATCAACCAGCCCGCGGTCATGATGTGACCCGTCGCGTAGACCACGCCGGCGGCAATCGTCAGCAATGTCCCGACGGTCGTAATCGCGTTCGGACTGACGTTATGCCGCGCGAGAAAACCCACCGCCGGATCGACCACCCGCAGGAACGTTTTCTTTACGTAATCGGTGGGAGTTGGCATTCAGCAGGGGCCGGCGGTAAACGGGGATCGGCCGACGTGCCGGCTCCTCGGGCTGACGGCGCACAAAAAAGGGCCGGCGTGTCTTGCACGACGGCCCCCTAAAACTAAGCCCTTCAACGATCTATCGCCAGCAAGTGGTCTACCTGCTGAGACACATGTTCGTCACGGCAGGCGCCACTCGTACATGCTCGTGAGTGTCACGCTGTTCTTTGTGTACGTGCGGGTGTTGTCGACCGTGACAGCCCGGAGGTTCACAGTCGCGCCCGCGGGAACTCCTGACACCGGAAGCTGCTCGACGCTGTTCGCCGCCACCTGCTTGAGGAAGATGTCGTTCCCACCGCTGACCACGTAAACGTTCACCGCCTGACTCAGATTATTCGTCAGATGAATCGCGGTTTCAGTGGCCGGCTCGGGTCCAGTGCGCACTTCGACCTGCCGCCCGCTGCACGCAGCGAGCGCCAGCATAGACAGCGAGACCATGAGAACACGCATTCTGTGCCTCCAGGAGTTTTGTTGGACTACAGAGCGCTAGGCTTTGCAAGACGTGTGCTTGCAATGAACTACAACTGAACGGGTGCGAGTCGTGAGTAGCGTAGCCGTTAGTTGCGAGTTCACGACGCCCAGACTTATCTCCGCGGCATTCTGATCCACTGCTTGTGCCGTAACGCCCCTATTGACGTCCCGACGTCGTGAACTCAGAACTAGCCGCTCTGCCACT
>DHJO01000214.1:12801-20807 GCA_002404375.1 Gemmatimonadales bacterium UBA4718
GCGTACGCCGACTTGTACTCGCGGTCAATCAGCACATCCGGATCTTCGCCGCGAAGTAGCGCCTCTCTCACTCTGGGAGATCCAAAGCGCAGATCGAAGCCGCGGCTATCGATTGTCAGTTTTCTCCCGGCAGTCTTGTTGATCGCCCAGAGCAAGGTCGCCCCCACGCGGACCGATTGCAGCGCGCTTCGATTGGTGACGAGGATCCTGATCCCGGGAATGGTCTGACCCGGGTATTTTCCGTCGGTTGGTCCCACGGGAGTGAAGCTCTCGACGTAGAAGCGTACGCCGGGAATCTCCCTGTCCCTCAAAATCGCCACGGTTGCCGCGGCGTTCAGCCAAGGCGCTCCGACACGCTGAAACGCGTCAGGCATTCCTCGGCCCACCGACAGATTCGTTGACTCGAAAGCCACGAGTCCGGGATAGAGCATCGCGCTCTGAAGCGACGGCATATTCGGCGATGGCTTTACCCATGGAAGCCCGGTGAGGTCGAACCACACATCGCGCCGCCACCCCTGCACCGGCACGACGTGAAGGTCGGCGCGGATCTTCAGTACGTCGTTGTAGTAGAGCGCCAGCTCCCCGATCGTCATCCCGTGCCGCAACGGAATCGGCCAGATCGCGAACGCCTGGCCAGGTCGGCCTGGCGCGGGATCCTCCGGGTTCGCCAGTGAGCTGTCGAGAACCGGGCCTTCGATGACGTAGCCGCTGATGGGATTCGGCCGGTCGAGCACGATGATCGGCTTGTGTACCCTCGCCGATGCGCGCATCGCGTAGACCATCGCCCCGACGTACGTCCACGTTCGCGCGCCAATGTCCTGGAGATCGAAGACGAGCGCGTCGAGCGAGCGGAGAATGCTGTCGGGCGGCGCCATCGTCTGCTGCCCGTAGAGTGAATAAACCGGCAGTCTGCTCTCCGCGTCGATCCCGCTGGCAATGTTCTCCCTGTCTTCCGTCCCGCGCAGCCCGTGCTCCGGCGAGAAGAGCTGAACCAGATTGACCTTGGCGTCGTGAGCTCTATTGCCTCTGAGCAGATCGATATCCGAATCTCCGTGCTCGTCGATGCCGGTCTGGTTCGTGAGGAGACCAATGCGCTTTCCGCGAATCAGTTGTATGCTATCACGAAGCAGCACCGATATCCCCGGCGTGACCTTCCCTTCCGCCAGCTCGTTCGTCGGGTCGGCCTGCTTGTTGACTACCACGCAGGCGCCGCATAAGGGAAGGAGAACCGCCAGCAGCCGATTGTATCGCATCATCGAGGATTGTCCGGTAATTTTGGTTGTGTCGCTGGTACCATATGATAGTCGCTGGCGTTCCGGGACGCTGACTGACCGGGCACCAACGCAAACGTCTTGCCTAGCCACCCCAATCCCTGACCTATGGCGCTGACTGCGATCGACTGGGCGATTGTTGCTGCCTACTTCATTCTCTCGGTAGGCATCGGACTCTACTTCACAAAACGCGGAGGCGAGAGCCTCAACGAGTACTTCCTGTCGGGCCGTCAGGTCACCTGGTGGCTGGCCGGTGCATCGATGGTCGCGACCACGTTCGCGGCCGATACGCCACTCGTCGTGACAGGTCTCGTCTCCGCGCACGGCGTCGCCGGAAACTGGCTTTGGTGGAACATGCTGATGAGCGGCATGTTGACCGTTTTCTTCTTCGCCCGCCTGTGGCGGCGAGCGCACGTAATGACCGATGTCGAGTTTGCAGAAATCCGCTACAGTGGCCGGCCGGCCGCCGCACTGCGCGGGTTCCGGGCGCTCTACCTCGCCATCCCGATCAACCTGATAATCCTTGGCTGGGTGACCAAGGCGATGATCAAGATCCTGACGATCTCGCTCGGCCTCCGAGACGTCAGCCTCCTCGGATTCAACGTTCCCGGAGAAGTGATCGCGGTCGGGATCTGTTTCATCATCACAGTCGCGTATTCGGCGGGCGCGGGCATGTGGGCGGTGCTGTGGACCGATCTCGTCCAGTTCGTCATCAAGATGAGCGCGGTCATAGTACTCGCCGTGTACGCGGTGCGCGCCGTGGGCGGAATGGACAAGCTCAAGGAGGGCCTGACGACTCATTTCGGAAGCGCCGACGCCGCGTTGTCGGTACTTCCGGTGAAAATGACCCCAAATGGAATGGAGGCCTATCCGTGGATGCCCCTGCTCGCGTTGGGCGTGTTCCTCTCGGTCCAATGGTGGGCGGCATGGTACCCCGGTGCGGAGCCCGGCGGCGGCGGTTACGTGGCGCAGCGAATCTTTTCCGCCAAAACAGAACGAGATGGGGTTCTGGCCACTCTCTTCTTCAATGTCGCGCATTACGCGATCAGACCGTGGCCGTGGATCATTACCGGCCTCTGCACCGTTTTGCTCTATCCCGCCGGGATTGGCCCGACCCACGATCATGAAGCCGCGTACGTCCAGGCGTTTGTAGATCTTTTGCCGACTCCGTGGCGTGGCTTCATGATGGCGGGCTTCGCGGCTGCTTACATGTCCACCGTCGGAACTCAGCTCAATTGGGGTGCGTCCTATCTCGTCAACGACTTCTACAAGCGATTCCTCAACCGCACCGCCACGGAGAAGCATTACGTGGCGATTTCGCGGTGGGCGACGATCTTCCTGTTCCTAGCGTCCGCGGTCGTTACTCATTATCTAGGAACTATCGAGGGCGCGTGGAAATTCCTCCTCGCGCTCGGCTCCGGTACGGGACTCGTCCTGATTCTCCGCTGGTACTGGTGGCGGATCAACGCCTGGAGCGAGATCAGCGCGATGATCGCCTCGTTCGTCGTCTCCATCGCCGCGATCAATATTATCAGGCCCCGCTTCCCCGCCAGTGACCTCCGCGCCGACGCCTGGGTGATGCTTGTTACCGTAGCGGTGAGTACAGTCGTCTGGTTAGGGGTGACCTTTGCCACCAAACCGGAGCCTGACAGGGTACTGGAGGCGTTCTACCGGCGGGTGCGCCCTGGGGGGCCCGGGTGGGTACGCGTTTCGGAGCGCGCCGGCTTCGGCCGAGAGAGCATTCCGGGCGGCGCGCTGGCCTGGACGAACTGGATCGCCGGAATCGTAGCAGTGTACTCCACTCTGTTCGGCATCGGTAAGCTGGTGCTCGGGAACCTGCTGGAAGGGCTGATAATGCTCGCGATAGCGGTAGTGGCATTCGGCTGGATCGCGAGGTCCTTCAGAGAGGAGCCGGCGACACTAGCCGGAGTAGGCGTACCGGCATAAAGGACACTACCCCGGGTAGACGTATCAGCCTAAATTTCACGTAGTACCGGAGGATAAATGTCAGTTTCGTCACAGCCCGAAATCGATCTCGCTGTCACGCCGAACGCTGGCGTCGAGGTCAAGAAGTTTATGGATGCCGAAGGCGTTACCGCCGAGCAGGGTGGGCTGCGCGTGAGCGTTCAGCCCGGCGGCTGCAGCGGCTTCAAGTACAGCCTGGTCATCGAAGACCGCGCCGCGGAAGACGATCTCATCGTCCCGCGCGAAGGATTCAACGTCTTCGTGGATCCGTTCTCCGCGCAGTACCTGAACGGGGTCACGATCGACTACGTGACTTCGATGCAAGGCTCCGGATTCACCTTCAAGAATCCCAATTCGACCGGCGGGTGTGGCTGCGGAAGCTCATTCTCTGCGTAAAACCTCTGCTGGCAAGCAGTACAAATCGAGGGCGGTGAAATGAAGACCAATTTCACCGCCCTCGATTTTGTTGTACTGGCAGCGTACCTGATCGCGACGACAGTCCTCGGAATATGGCTCGGCCGCAACCAGAAGGATTCCAAGGACTACTTCGTAGCTGGACACCAGATTCCTTGGTGGGCGGTTCTCTTCTCCGTAGTCGCCACGGAGACCAGCGCGCTGACATTCATCAGCATTCCGGGACTGGCCTATACAACCAACCTCGGCTTCCTCCAGATTGCCGCCGGCTATCTGATAGGGCGCATCGTCGTCGCGTACACGCTGCTGCCGAGGTATTACCAGGGCGATCTCGTCACCGCCTACGCGTTGCTCGAGAAACGCTTCGGCGTCGGAACGCGCCGCTTTGCGTCGATCGTCTTCATGGTCACGCGCGCGTTCGCCGACTCCGTCCGCGTGTTCGCGACGGCGATTCCGATCGCGCTAATACTCGGGCCGTCGGTGCCACCTCAGTACGTCATGCCCGTCGCCATCCTCGTGCTCGGCGCGTTGACACTCATCTACACCTACCACGGCGGAATGCGCGCGGTCGTGTGGACCGATGTTCTTCAGACGAGCGTTTACCTGCTGGGCGGATTCTCCGCCCTGTATCTGATCGGCAAGGGAGTGACCGGCGGCTGGGGCGCGATCCTGAGTCAGGCGCGCGACGCCGGCAAGCTCAAAGTCATCGATGTCTATTTCGGGTTCGACAAGCCATACACTCTGTTCGCCGGACTGATCGGTGGCGCATTTCTGTCGATGGCCTCGCACGGCGCCGATCAGCTGATCGTCCAGCGTTTGCTCGCCGCGTCCAGCCTTAAGGAATCGCGCAAAGCTCTGATTGGGAGCGGAGTAGCAGTGTTCTTCCAGTTCACGCTTTTCCTGATGATTGGAATCGGATTGTACGCGTACTATCACGCCCGTGCGTTCGCGGTGCCTGATTCGATCTTTCCGACCTTCGTCGTGGATTCGATGCCCAATGGATTGAGGGGGTTGATTGTCGCCGCCGTACTCGCGGCCACGATGAGTGCGCACTCCGGCGCGATGAACTCCCTGGCGGCGTCGACGACTCACGACATCTACCTGCCCCTGTCCGGCAGGAGTGCGGAAGATCCGCGCACCCTGAAGATGGCGAAGCTGTTTACGCTTTTCTGGGGCGCCGTCCTTCTCATCGCCGCTCTGCTCTACAAGCAGCAGGGAACGCCGGTCGTCGTCATCGCGCTTTCGATCGCGTCGTTTACGTATGGCGCCTTGCTCGGCGGCTTCTTCCTCGGCATGCTGTGGCGGCGCGCGATCCAGCGGGATGCAATCCTCGGCATGGCGGTCGGAATCATTGCAATGAGCTTTGTCGTGTTCGCGAAATGGATGATGACGATTCTACCTTCGATGACTGACGCTCTCACCCCCCTTTCACACATCGCGTTCCCGTGGTACGTGCTGATCGGGACGTCGTTCACGATGGGAGTCGGCATCCTTTCGTCGTTCACCCACCCCGCGCCGAACGAGGGAGATCGCTGGAATGAGTGAGATCGTAGTTGGCGTCGACGGTGGCGGATCGAAGACCCGCGTCCTCGTCGGCACCGCCGAGGGCGAGGTTCTGGCCACCGTCGACGGACCAAAGTCCGCGGTTTCTCCCGGGGAGGCTGGCCGCTCCGCAGACGTCATCGCTGAGCTGGTTACGCGCGCCCTCAGCGAGATCGCGCAGCCGGGCGCCGTATTTCCTCGAGTTCTCTACTGCGGCGTCGCCGGGACGGGACGTGAGGAGGAGCGTCGCGCGCTGCATTCCGCGCTCGATGCGAAAGAGCTCGCGGAAGAGGTCGTCATCGATTCCGATGGCTTGATCGCGATGTACGACGCATTCGATGACCGCGCGGGAATTCTTCTGGTCGTTGGGACCGGCTCGATCGCCTACGGGCGCAGTCCGGCCGGAGAGATAGTGCGTTGCGGCGGTTGGGGTCCGACGTTTGGAGACGAAGGGAGCGGTGGCTGGATCGGCAAGCGCGCGTTGGGCATTGTCGCCGCGTCCAGCGACGGACGCGAGCCGGCCACGGCTCTTCTCTTTCCCATCCTGTCCGCCACCAATTGCGAGGATGTACAGGATCTCATTCCGTGGGCAGCAGCGGCCGACGCTCGCGCATTTGCCACGCTCGCTCCCGTCGTTTTCAGCACGGCGGCCGCGGGCGATCAACGCGCAAATGCTCTCATCACTCTCGCTGCCGAGGAGCTCGTGCTCCATATCCGCGCCCTCGCGCGTCAGCTATTTACGGACGAGCGCGCGGCCGTGGCTGTGGCGTTGAGCGGAGGCCTGATGGGGCGCGGATCTCCTCTCAGGAAGCGCTTGGAACAGCGCCTGAAGTCCGCGGTGCCGGGGGCACAGCTTCGATCGGAAGAAGTCCTTCCTGCGCGAGGAGCACTTCGGGCTGCGGCGCGCCGAATTCGCCTTCCCACTTAGCCATCACGACCGTCGCGAGACAATTGCCAACGAGATTCGTGGCCGTGCGCGCCATGTCCATGATTGAATCCACACCGAGAATGATCGCGACTCCCTCCAGCGGGAGTCCGAAAGTCGCCAGCGTACCGGACAGAATGACGAGCGCCGCGCGCGGAACAGCGGCGACCCCTTTGCTCGTGATCATGAGCGTCACCATCATGAGCAGTTGAGTCGTTAGCGTCATCGCAACGCCCGCCGCCTGCGCGACGAAGAGCGACGCTACCGCCAGGTAGAGCGTAGATCCGTCGAGGTTGAACGAGTAACCGGTCGGCATCACGAACGCGACGATCCGTCGCGGGACTCCGATCGCTTCCATCGATTGCATCGCGAGCGGCAGCGCCGCCTCGGACGATGTTGTCGAGAAAGCGATCAATGCCGGCGACCTGACGGCGCGAATGAATCGCCTCAGGGGAACCTTGAACAGCACGGCGATCGGCAGCAGAACCGCCAGGAAGAAAACGATCAGCGCGCCGTATAGCGTGAGAATGAGCTTGCCGAGGTTGACCAGAACACCCAAGCCCCCTTGCGCGACTGTNNTTGAACATCACGTCTGCGAGGCCTTCGCATCCGGCGAGAACTATTTCCTTGGAGCGTCCCTGAACTTTGGACAGTGCAACGGCGAAAATCACGGCGAAAAAGACAACCTGTAGCACCTCGTTTTTCGCCGCGGCGTCGAAGAAGCTCGTAGGCACGAGATGCTCGAGGAATCCGGCCCCCGTCTGGGTATTGTGCGCGAGCTCCTTACCGGCATCGGCCGAGGCGGCCAGCGTCACTCCCTCACCCGGGCGCACGAGATTCACAGCGACCAGCCCGATGACGAGCGCCAGCGTCGTCACGATCTCGAAGTAAATGATCGACTTGAGGGCGAGGCGGCCGACCCGCTTCATGTCGTCTCCGTGCCCGGCTATTCCGACCACCAGCGTTCCGAAGATGAGCGGCACGATGATCGATTTGATCATCCTCAGGAACACAGTGGACAACGGCTTGAGCGAAACCGCGAGGGTCGGGGCGAACACACCCACGAGGACTCCGACCACCATCGCGATCAGTATCCACGATGTCAGGGGAATTCGACGGAGGGTCTTATAGATCATAACGGGGGAAAGGATTTGTGCATTTTACTGCAACTGAACGGGTGTGAGGTTGCAGTTTCAGTCCACCGCGATAGGGGGCGGCGGCTCGACCGGAACCGGCGCTGTCCCACGTCGAAGAGTCGAGTGGCCGTACCCGTAAATGATGTACAGTGCGAGACCAATCAGAAGCCACCACCCGAACCGCACCCACGCGAGATGCGGTAGGCCCTGCATGACGAATATGCAGAGTCCAGCGCCGACTATCCCTACCACGTGCACGAATGGAACGCGGAAAGGCCGATGGCGCGATGGATCGGTGTAGCGCAGCACGATAACCCCTGTGCATACGAGCGCGAACGCGAAAAGCGTCCCGATATTAGTGAGGTCGTACGTCTCCCCAGCATCTCCTATGAGCGACCACAGCGCGACAAACACGCCTGTGAGAATCGTCGTGATATAGGGAGTGCGATACTTTCCGTGGATCTTGCTCGCCCAGTGCGGCAGCAGTCCATCCCGCGCCATGGCGAAGAAGATGCGCGGCTGGCCGTACTGGAAGACGAGTAGTACCGCCGCCATCGAGAATACCGCGCCGAGCGCCACGACCTTGGCGATGCTCGTCATGCCAGTTGCCTTGAGCGCGTACGCGAGGGGATCCGCTGCCGTGCCAAGATCCTTCGAGGGCACCATTCCGGTCAGAACCGCGCCGATGACGATGTAAATCACCGTACAGATCGCGAGGCCGCCGAGAATTCCTATCGGCAGATTCCTCTGCGG
>DHJO01000214.1:20943-21739 GCA_002404375.1 Gemmatimonadales bacterium UBA4718
CCATTCGGAGCGAATGGGTGATAGTTCGCGGCATTGATGTGCTGCGTCCCCATTATGATGAAGAGGGCGAGCACGAGGAGCTTGACCCCGACCATCACGTTGTTTGCGCGCGCACTCTCTCTCACACCAAGCAGAAGGAGCCACGTTATCAGCGCGACAATTGCGAATGCGGGGACATTGATCAGAATGGGCATTCCCGCGATGCGCGGCGCCGTGTCGAGAAGTCCGTGCACCTCCGGATTTGAGCTGAGCAAAGCCGTTCGATAGCCCGTCGTGAGCCAGACCGGAATGGAAACCCAATCTCCGACGAGTGATTTGAAGTAGTCACCCCACGAAATCGCCACTGCTACGTTGCCCACGGCGTACTCGAGGATGAGGTCCCATCCGATGATCCACGCCACCAACTCACCGAGTGTCGCGTATGAGTACGCGTAGGCACTGCCTGCCTGCGGAATCATGGATGCGAGTTCGGCGTAGCACAGACCGGCAAGGCCGCAGCATACGCCCAGCAACAGGAACGAGATCACGAGCGCAGGACCGGCACCGAGCCGAATGACGTGTCCAGTCGCGTCCACCTGCCCGGCCGCCGCCGATCCGATCGAGCCGAAGATACCGGCGCCGATCACTGCTCCAATCGCGAGCATGATCAGATCGCCGGCACCGAGTGCGCGTCTCAGTCCGTTCGGATTTTCTCCCTCTGCAAGGAGCGCCTCGATCGGCTTCCGAGCGAACAGTGACTTGATCAAGCCACCGCGCTCTTTACGCGCATCGCGTAGAACGAGCGCCACACGAATGT
>DHJO01000035.1:0-233 GCA_002404375.1 Gemmatimonadales bacterium UBA4718
GCAGACGCTGTCTGGGTTCGCTGGCCGGGAGGACGAGAGACGCTCGAGCCGATTCCGCGCGGACAGACCAAGGTCCGCCTGGTGCACCCCAACTAGTAGGGCGATGCCTTTGTCCAGATTCCGATAACGCCGCACCCCGAATCAGGTCCGAGGTATTCGGCCGGAGTCTCCGATGGACCGAGATAGACCTCGAGTCCCTGGATGTCCTTGACCGGGGTGCTTGGCCCGAACGT
>DHJO01000035.1:467-905 GCA_002404375.1 Gemmatimonadales bacterium UBA4718
CCGCGCATGGTTTGAAGGAGGTCCGACATGTTGATCGAGTTACGTGACTCGATTTCAGCCCGCGTCAGGAACTGGCCACGCCCCTGGGCACGCCTCCGGTCGAAGTCTTCGAATCTGCGTCCGACGCTCGCGCTATTTCCGTGGACCACGACCTTGGCCATGACTGGTGGGACCGTCGTCAATTCGAATGTGTGCGTGACGCTTTGGCCCGTGGCGACATCGAAGGCCTTGGCCGAAGGTATGTAGCCCACCGCGTGGACCTGGACGACGTACGACCCCGCGTCGAGAGTGGAATGGAGGAAATGCCCCGCGTCGTCGGAGACGACGGAGCGGGATAGGGTCGGGATGGTGATGGAAGCCCCGACAATTGGCATTCCCGTCTGGGCATCAATGGTGGTTCCGGCGATCGAACCGAAGTTCTGCGCGTACAGGGCTCGC
>DHJO01000035.1:972-3497 GCA_002404375.1 Gemmatimonadales bacterium UBA4718
ATGGCGGCGTGGGAAAACTGCTTGCCGCATAATCCGCCTTCGTTGGGGATGGTTGAGTCTAGATCGGAAACCCGAAAAGGTCAACACCAGACGTCTTGGCTCAACCGTCTTTCCCGACCGTCTTTACAGTTGGGTATTGCGCTAATCAGCGCAACTTCTCACTTTCGTGTCGTCCGCGAGACCAAACCCCCCGCCCGGCCTACCCGTCCTGTCGAGGCTTTTGCTCGTGGTCGATCGCATTGAGAGCAGATGATGAACGCTCTCTCGATGCATCAAAAGCAATCCTGTTCCATAATGTTTTTCCCTGCGGAATCAAGTCGTCCGACTCCATTCGGCAGGACATCCTTTTTGGGGGGACATACCATGAGGAGAGTTAGGTCGTTTAGAATTTTGCTGGTCGCTGGAGCGCTTTACGCATTGGGCGTCGGCGCCAATCCGGCATTGTCGCAAGAGACGGCCGTCATCACAGGCACGGTGACTGCCGAGGCAGGAAGGCCGATTGGCGGAGCGTCGGTGTTCTTCCCCGACTTCCACCTCGGCGCGAACACTGCGCCGGACGGTAGCTACACCATCAGGCTTCCGGCGGATCGCGTAAAGGGACAGACGGTTCAGCTCACCGCCCGGTACATCGGCTACTCGCCCGTCCAGCACGCGGTAACGCTCACAGCCGGCACGCAGCAGCAGAGCTTTTCGCTGACGCGTGACGTGGTACAGCTGAACGAGGTCGTGGTCACCGGTACCGGGAGCGCGACGGAAACGAAAAAGATTCCGTTTGCAGTCGGAGTGGTCTCGGCGGATCAGCTAAAGGAGACTCCGTCAGTGACTCCGCTTGGCGGACTGGCTGGAAAGGTCCCTGGCGTATCCGTCCTGGACGCCTCTGGAGAGCCTGGTGCGCCGCCCGCAGTCCGGTTGCGCGCCGCAACGAGCCTCACCGGTACGCAGGATCCGCTGGTGATCATCGATGGCGCAATTAGCAACTTCACTCTCGCCGACATCAACTCGGAAGACATCGAAAGAGTTGAGGTCGTAAAGGGCGCCGCAGCATCGTCTCTTTACGGATCGAACGCCGCGAACGGAGTGATCCAGATCTTCACCAAGCGTGGAGCAAACGACCCCGAGGGCGAGCTGGTCGTAACGGTCCGCAACGAGGTAGGCCGCTCCGAGGTACCCAAGCTCATACCGCGGGCGGAGGCCCACGCGTGGGAGATCGATCCGGTTACTGGCGATTACCTTCGCACTTCGGGCGGAGCCCGCATTCCCAAGCCCGACGGCATCGCTGATAACCCTTACAAGGTTATATACAACCCGCAGAAGGACGCGCTTCACCCCGGGACATTCCTCACCAACTACGTGTCCGCTGGGGAGCGGAAGGGGACGACCAACTACAACGCGTCATTCCAGAACACGAAAACCGATGGAATTCTCTTCGGAATCAAGGGATACAACCGCCAGAACGCCCGGGTGAATCTCGATCAGGTCTTCAACGACAAGCTCGACGCATCGTATGGCCTCTTCTACGCAAAATCAAACAACGATCAGACCACACAGGGTCCCGGTTCGCCATTCTTCGCGCTCACCTTCGTCGAGCCGGACGTCAATCTGTTTTTGCCGAATCCCGATGGCACGCCGTACCGCGCGCAGATCCCTGACAAAATCTCGAACGCGTCGAACCCGCTCTATTCTCTGGCCAACATACAAAATCGGACTGACCGCACCCGCTTCACCGGCACCGGAAGAACGCGCTACCGCCTGTTCGACTGGCTGAGTGCCGACGGCAGCTTCAACTACGATGAGGAGTCGAACTCGTTCAAGTCGCTAACACCGTTCGGATTTCTCGACGCATCGGGCAATCCAACCGACGGCAATCTGTTTCAACATGACAACCATGGCCGCAGCTACAACGCCGGCGCGAACCTGACCAGCATCCGCACATTCGGTTCGCTCACCAACACCACGCGCGCCAGCTACTCGTACGAAGATCAGTATCTGACGAGTTTTCAGCTCAACGCAGCAAAGCTCACCGTTACCAAGACTCCGGAATTCACCGCGGTGGACAACAGCAGCCTGACCCCCAGCTCCAGCTCCGAGGCTATCCGCACAAAGGGGACGTTCCTGGTTTCGACTTTCGACTTCAAGGGCGCCTACATTCTCGACGGTCTCATCCGGCGCGACGAATCCTCTCTGTTCGGCTCGGCGGCCCGCAGCAAGAACTATTATCGGTATTCGGCCGCATGGAGAGTCTCGGAGAATCTCCACCTCCCCGGCGTCGACGAGTTCAAGCTGCGCGCTTCGAAGGGGACCGCCGGTCTTCGTCCCGTCTTCAACGCACAATACGAAACATTCGCAATCGTAGGCGGCTCTCCGTCGAAGCAGAACCTTGGGAACAAGCTCCTGCAGCCCGCGCACTCGACAGAAACCGAGTACGGCTTGAACCTCGATTTCCTGGGACGCTATCGCTTCGAGTACACCAATTCGGACAAGACAACTACCGATCAAATCCTGCTCGTTCCGCTCTCGGCAGCGAC
>DHJO01000035.1:3712-4496 GCA_002404375.1 Gemmatimonadales bacterium UBA4718
GAGGATCCGGCCAAGAAAGCCCTTTCAGGACCGGGCCAGACGTGGAGCTCGGACTCTGTCCTCGTCAACGAGGAAGGCTATGTAGTGCGGCGCGAGACGTGGCGCACCGTCCAGGAGACACCGATCTTCTACGTCAACTCGAAGGGTGAATCAAAAGTGCAGATCGGGGACGTGAATCCCGATTTCAACATGGGCTTCGCCCCGCAAATCGGCACGCACGGCTTCAACATCAGCGCCCTCGTCAACTGGGTAAAGGGCGGCAACATCTACAACGGCACGCGCCAGTGGCCCTTCTTCGAGAACCGCGATCGCATTTACGATCAGCGGTCCAAGCCTCTCATCGAGCGCAAGCCGCAGTCGTACTACAACTTCTTCTACAACGGCATCAATGCAATCGACTTCTTCGTCGAGAACGGCACGTATGTCAGACTCAAGGAATTGGCCGTCAACTACACTTTCCCTGCAGGCGCTGTCTCGAGATTCAGCAGCATTGGCGCAAACGGGATCAAGGTAGGCATAGTAGGTCGCAATTTGTGGACGAAGACCAAGTACTCCGGTTATGACCCAGAGGTAGCGGGTCTGGCCGGCGATCCTTACTCATTCCGGTTCGATACGTTCTCGTACCCGAATTTCCGCACGTTCACGGGCCTCGTCGAGCTCGCCTTCTAACCGGGAGACCCAAAATGAAAAGGACTATCACTTTGACCAGCAAACTTTTGCGGCGCCCGGAAATCTGGGCGCTCGCAGCGCTCGTGTCGGTGTCCGCTTGCGGAAACCTCGATGT
>DHJO01000031.1:0-806 GCA_002404375.1 Gemmatimonadales bacterium UBA4718
CCTCTGCCGAATTCTTTGTCGGAAGCGCTATCTCTGTCAAAACGACGAAGCTGAAAGTACCATGCGAAGGATGGCCGTCGGACGCAGCTGTCCGCCACGCGACCGTGTATCGCCCCGCCGGTAGCGGCTGGGAGACACGAACTGAAACCGCGAGCGGATCGGTTGGATCCTTCTGTGGGCTGTCGAGGACCCACTCTTTCCCGCTCGCATCCTTCAAGGAAATGAAGGTCATCGAAAGCTCTGGTTGCTCAGAGAACCACAGTCGAATCAGTTGTGGTGAGCCCGCGACTCTTGATCCTGCGGCCGGCTCGCTGCGCTTCAAGTGGGCGTGGGCCCAGGCGCGCGCCGGGCACAGAAACACAGTGAGCGCGAGAGCGAGGCGCAGCGTTCTAATCATGCTCGCGGTTCGTTTGCATTCCACCCATGTTGTTCATGCGCGTCGAGGATCGGCTTGAATGAAACGGGCGCATTCGCAAGAAGACGAACACACCCGTCGGATTTCTGGAACCGTAGTATGGCTCCAACGCAGCCGGAACGAAATTGAGGGTCCCGGCGGTGCCGAGTCCAATGGTGGCCCAATGCGTTCTTGCTACTTCCCGGATATAGCCAAGCTGTAGCGCACCGACGTTGAATCTCCGGCTGGCAGGAAAGCCGGGGAGCACCGTTCCATTTCGTGTGACGACAGGGTTGTCGACGACGAGATCGTCGGCACCCTTATCCACCAGCTCGCTTCGGCCGAAAAATGTGTTGTGCCGATCGAGAATCGCCTCGCTCTCCACCAAGAATGCGTTCGACCATCGGGTCTC
>DHJO01000031.1:1075-1672 GCA_002404375.1 Gemmatimonadales bacterium UBA4718
AGTCAGCCGTCCGGAATAGGAATCGAGCCTGATGGGATCGAAATCCCACCGATTCTCATCCGGATCGCGGCTGTTGAACACGGAGCTCTCCAACTGCCATTTGCGGGAATAGATACCTCCTGTCAGAACGCCAAAGGTCACGTGCGTGGCGTCCTGCCAATGGTGGCCGAGCGGTGCGGCCGGGTTGTCCATCGCTGAAGGACGATGCATGAAGGCAACAGGGCCGAGTGCCGGCTCGCCGGACGGTGCTGCATAAATGCTCCACGCCAATCCCTTGTTGATTTCGCGCTGGTACAGCGCACCCAGCTCCATCCAGAAGTCGTGCGGATGCTGGCGATCGTGCAAGGGCTGACCCTTGTACGTCTCTCCGGTCTGCAGCAACAGCGGATAGCCGCGATTGGTGACGGTGAGTGGATCGAGGCTTAGCATCGTTCGAGCCTGGAAGCGACCACCGGCGAAGTCGTGCGTCGCCATCAACATTCCCCAGTTCAATGAGCCGAACTGATCGTCTCCTCGCTCGCCGCTCTGCTTGTCGTATTGCGCGAAGACGAATCCGTGCGCCATGAGCATCCAGTCGCCGAGCATCCGCCTGCGTGA
>DHJO01000031.1:1831-2310 GCA_002404375.1 Gemmatimonadales bacterium UBA4718
CTTGGAAGGCATCTGCATTCCAGCCATGCCGGGCGCCTTCGTCGCGTCGGTTTTCGCAGGAGCCGGTTGCATGTTCATTCCGCCCATTTCGTGGCGAGCGGAATCAACGCGCGTTGGCCCAGCCTGCCTCTCTGCAGCACTGCTGGGCGGCACGGACTTCTTAGCGATTTTTGCTGTGCTTTTGCCCGCGCCAGGCTTTTTTGCCCTGGTGGTCTTCGACGTTGCCTTTTTCTTTTGAGTTTTCTTGACCATCGGCATGTTCGTGGGCATTTGCATTGTGTTTGTTTTGTGAGCCGTATCCTGCGTAGCCGACTGGGCCGCTAGGGGCTCCCCAGCAATCGCAAATGAGAGAGCGAGCGCCAAGCTACAACCGCCCGCGATCCAGCGTGATAAAGAAAACATTTTCCATCCGAAATGAGTGATTCAGCCGCTGGAGTGAATCGCAGACGGCGAGATTGGTTCGCGCGGAGTGATCACGC
>DHJO01000031.1:2437-5483 GCA_002404375.1 Gemmatimonadales bacterium UBA4718
ACGCAGCATGGAATCGCCGCTGCCTGGCAGGGCTTTGGCTGGTCACTCTTCTGAGCGGGCGACTCGTGATGCAAGCCGCCGTGGTGTGGCATCACGGCCATTCCTGATTCGGAAGAGTTGCCCCGGCCATGATCGACACAGGGTGCGTCGACTGCCCCTACCGTGAGGAAGAGAGCGCAGATGCCGGTCAGGATTCCTACAAAGCGGCGCACGGTTAGTCTGATTCTATCGGTAAGATTCTCAATGGCGGCTGATGGAGCACTGTCTCTCGTCGCAAGTTCCAGTCCCTACGTTCATAACGTCAGTCTACGAAGCAGCTGGGCGTTCAGAGCTACGACTACCGTACTAAAGGACATGAGAATCGCGCCCACCGCCGGATTCAGCACTATCCCCCATGGTGCGAGCACACCCGCAGCGAGCGGAATAGCCGCGATGTTATAGCCCGCGGCCCACCAGAGGTTTTGCACCATTTTCCGATAAGTCGCCTTGCTGAGCGTGATGATTCGAGGAACGTCGCGTGGATCGCTTCGCACCAATACGATATCGCCCGCCTCAACGGCGACATCCGTCCCCGCACCGATCGCAATGCCGACATCCGCCGTCAGGAGTGCTGGCGCATCGTTCACTCCGTCGCCGACCATCGCGACGCGCTTTCCGGTCCGCTTCACCTCCTCGATCTTCGACGCTTTCTGCTCCGGAAGCACTTCAGCGAAGACTGTTTCGATCCCGAGTTCCTTTGCGACCGCATCGGCGACCGCTTTCGCATCGCCAGTTATCATGATGACTTGGATCCCCTGCTCGTACAGCCGTCGCACTGCTTCGTGCGCCTCTTCGCGAATGGCGTCCGCAACCGCTAGCACAGCGAGGGCCGCCTGCCCTTCGACGAGAGTTACGGCGGTCTGAGCGCGCCGCGTGGCGCGCTCCAGGGCCTCGCGCAATTCCGGCTGGAGCTCGATCCCAAGCCGACGAAGTAGAGAAGGTCCACCGATCATCAGGGAGCGTCCTTCGACGACCGCTTGGACGCCTTGACCAGGTATCGCCTGAAACTGTTCCGGCCGGGACAAAGAAAGACGGCGTTCCTTGGCGCTCTTCACCACACCCTGCGCGATGGTGTGCTCCGAATCCTGTTCGATCGAAGCGGCGAGCTTTAGCGCGTCATCAGCCGATACGCCGGGCGCTGGGGTAACGTCCACCACGCGAAATTCGCCGCGGGTGAGCGTTCCAGTCTTGTCGAAGAACACGGCATTAAGATTCCGCGCTTCTTCCAACCCGCGGCGGTTGCGAACCAGGAGTCCTGCTCGAGCGCCGAGCGTCGTCGAGATCGCGATCACAAGAGGAATTGCGAGGCCGAGTGCATGAGGGCACGCAATCACGAGCACGGTGACGACACGTTCGATCGCAAATGCCGGTGTCGCGCCCACGAGGAGCCAGGCAACGAGGGTAATCACGGCGGACACGATAGCGACGACGGTAAGGAAGAACGCTGCTCGATCAGCGAGTGCCTGCGCCCTCGAGCGGGAGTTTTGAGCTTGCGCGACCAGCCGCATAATGCCAGCGAGCGCAGTATGCTCGCCCACCCCAGTCACCTTTACGCGAAGGGAGCCGGACCCGTTCACGGTGCCCGCGATCACCTTGTCCCCCGACTTCTTCTCGACGGGCCGAGACTCGCCGGTGATCATGGCCTCGTTAACCGCGCTGGTTCCCTCGAAGACGACACCATCGGCAGGAATGCTCGAGCCCGGACGAATAAGGATCACGTCGCCCTCGCGGAGATCCGTTACCGGAACCTCTTCGGTCTTGTCCCCAACCAACCGCAGCGCGGTATCGGGCACCAGCTTCGCCAGCTCTTTGAGCGCCCCCTGCGCTTGAGAGATCGAGCGCATCTCGATCCAGTGGCCGAGGATCATGATGGTGATGAGCGTCGAGAGCTCCCACCAGAGATCCATCCCTGGAACGCCGAACGTCACGGCGAGGCTGAAGCCGAAAGCCACGATGATCGCGAGCGAGATCAGCGTCATCATGCCCGGGAGCCGGCTCTTTATCTCCCCAACTGCGCCCCACAGGAACACCATCCCGCCGTAGAAGAACAGGATTGTTCCGAAGATTGCGGGGATGTAGCGCGAGCCGGGAAAGCTCGGCGCATGGAAGCCGAACCACTGCTGGATCATCGGCGACCATACGAGAGTCGGCACTGTCAGAACAACCGACCACCAGAATTTGTCGCGGAACATCTCAACGCTGTGACCGGCGTGCTGGTCATGCCCTTGATGGCCGGCGTGTCCTTGATGATCGGCATGACCGCCGCCATTTCCAGCCGGCGATGGAGAGGTAGCAGGCGGATGAGTCATACCCGCGTGCGAGTCGTGATCTGAGGAGAGACTCACAGGTCCTTAACCTTTGCCAAATCTCCCCCGCCCCTTCGATACGAAAAAGTGGAAACGGCTGTGTAAGCAAGTGACTACTTGCATTTCTAGCTCTACCGACGTAATATCGGCCGCATGAACAGCAGAAACGAAATTATCAACGCTGCATACAAAGTGTTCGCGCAGCTCGGTTTCCGCGGCTGTACCACCCGGCGCATTGCCGACGCGGCCGGGGTCAACGAGATCACCATCTTCCGCCAGTTCGGGTCCAAGGAAGCGCTGCTCCGTGAAGTGATGAAGATGACATACTCGGTCGGTCTCACTCCGCTGCCCGACGTCCCCTCCGACCCCGAGCAGGAGCTGACCCTGTGGAGCGAGTCGTTTATCCAGCATTTGAGACTTCGGAGCTCGATTATCCGTAAGACAATGAGTGAGATCGAAGAGCGGCCGGAATTGTCTGAACACGCGAGCTACGTACCGAGACAGGCATCGGCCGATCTCTGCCATTACCTCGCCGCCCTCAAGCGGCAGGGTAGGACAGCAGAAAAGTTCGAGCCCAAAACGGCGGCGGCAATGCTCATGGGGGCGATCTTCGCCGACGCAATGGGACGCCAGATGATGCCGGATGTCTATCCGCAGCCCAAAGAGAAGGCAGCTCAGATGTACACGCGATTCCTATTGAA
>DHJO01000031.1:5560-7303 GCA_002404375.1 Gemmatimonadales bacterium UBA4718
CGCACAAAACAACTTTCAGCCTGAACAGTGTCTTCCAGAAAACTCCAATGCCGCGCTCACTCCGTCGGCAGACTCATACGAATTGTCTCTGCTCTCCTGAGCCTCATCGTGCCCGTGAAGGCGCGAGCGCAGGTCCCCACTCTCGCTCCCCAAACGACGGTGGCCCAAACGCGTCCCCTTACTCTCGAGGAAGCGGTGCGCACCGCCGAATCGCAAAGCGAGGCGATCCGCATCGCACGCGCCGGGGTCCAGCGCGCGCAGGGCCAGCAGTATCAGGCCCGCAGCCAGCGCTTTCCCCAACTCAACGCCTCTGCTAGCTACACGAGAACACTGGCTTCGCAGTTCTCGAGCGCCGGAGGCAGCGCGCCGGCGGTCGACACGACCAAGCCGAAACCACCGCCGGCGCCATGCGACCAGTACCTTCTCGGACCGACCGCCACGACCGCGGAGCGCCTCGCGGGGCTCGAGGACGCATCCCGTTGCGCGCTCGGCTCAAATCCTTTCTCCTCCTTCGGCAGCCTCGGCTTCGGCGCGAAGAACCAGTACAATGTTGGTCTCTCGTTCTCGCAGAACCTGTTTGCGGGTGGACGCATCCAGGCGCAGAACGCGGTCGCCAACGCGGGACGCCGCTCGGCGGAAATCGAGCTCGCGGCCCAGCGCGCTCAGCTTCGCCTGGATGTGACGCAGGATTATTTCGACGCGGCACTCGCCGATCGACTGGTGGCGCTCGCCGAATCTTCCGCGGTTCAAACCGAGAACGTGCTCAAGCAAACTCAGCTCGCGCGGACGGTTGGAAACGTCTCGGAGTTCGAGCTGCTGCGCGCGCAGGTGTCGGCTGCGAATCAGCGCCCGATCGTGATCCAGCGGCAGAGCGATCGCGAAGTTGCATACCTGCGGCTCAAGCAACTGCTCAACATTGCGCTAGACACCCCAGTTCAGCTCACGACCGCTGTCGATGATGTCGCGGCAATAAACTCGGCGCTCGAAGCAGCGGGGCTCGCCGATACGTCCGCCGCCGATCGAGCCACGGTTCGTGAAGCGGCGGCGGCCATCGACGCGCAGCAAGGTCTCCTCAAGGTCTCGAAGGCGCAGCGTTTCCCCACGCTTGCCCTGACTTCACAGTACGGCAAGGTTGCGTTCCCGCTGACCAACTTTCCTCAGTCGGGAGATTTCCGCACGAACTGGACAGTCGGGATTGCATCGCAGGTTCCACTTTTCACTGGTGGAAGGATCAAAGGCGATCAATTGGTGGCCGAGGCAAACGTGCGCGAGGCGCAGGCGCGGTACGATCAGCTCCGCGAGTTCGCCGCGCTCGATTCCCGCGTGACCCTCAGCAATCTCTCTCAGGCTCGGTCGGCGTGGCTGGCCAGTCTTGGCACCGCCGAGCAGGCTCGCAGAGCGTATTCGATCGCGGAAGTGCGCTACAAGGAAGGGATCTCGACGCAGCTCGAGCTCAACGATGCCCGAATTCTGCTCGAGCAAGCGGTCACCAATCGCGCTCTCGCCGCCAGGAACTTGCAGGTCGCGCGGGTTAAGCTGGCGCTCCTGCCTGATCTCCCGCTCCAGACTACCGGTGCGACGCAATCACAGGCTCAGGCGGCAACGCAGCAACAGCAATCGCAGAGCAGTCAGCAGACCCAGGCGGCGCAACCGGCGCAGACAGGGCAGCAACAGTCCGGCATTCCACCACAATAACAGTATCAAGAGCAATCATATGACGAACATAAACCACGCTACCCTGAG
>DHJO01000031.1:7481-7804 GCA_002404375.1 Gemmatimonadales bacterium UBA4718
GCGGAGACGGCCAAAACGCAAACCATGGTTGTCGGAGCGGAGAACATCTCCGTCGCGACGAACGGCTCGATCATGACCGGACCCTCGATCTCCGGAACGTTGGAGCCGGAGCGAGAGGCCGCAATTCGCTCACAGGTTGCCGGCAGCGTGCTGCAGACTTATGCCGATCAGGGTCAGGCAGTGAATACCGGTGCCGTTCTGGCGCGGATCGATGCGAGCGGAATTCAGGACGCGTACACGTCCGCACGCGCGGGACAGGTTGCTGCGCGCAACGCGGCTGACGTAGCCGAGCACGATCTGGCGAGAAATCAGAAGCTCCTCGC
>DHJO01000031.1:7969-14814 GCA_002404375.1 Gemmatimonadales bacterium UBA4718
GATGCGAACTCGAGACTGGCGACGGCGGAAAAGGCTTTCCGCAGCACTACTGTCACTGCTCCTTTCAGCGGAATCGTGAGCGAACGTCCGGTCTCTGCCGGCGATGTCGTGCAGCCGGGCTCGGCTCTATTCACCGTCGTCGATCCGTCGAGCATGAGACTCGAGGCTTCGGTGCCGGCAGAGCAGTTATCGCTGATTCGGGTTGGTGTGCCGGTCGTTTTCACGGTCAGTGGATACCCCGGTCGTGAATTTGTAGGACACATCACCCGCATCAACCCGACGGCCGATCCGACGACGCGTCAGGTTCGGATCTACGTTTCGATCCCGAATGCGGGACGTGCGCTGGTCGGTGGACTGTTTGCGAACGGCCGCATGTCGAGCGCGACGAAAATGGGACTCATCGTTCCCCAGTCGGCAGTGGATGTTCGGGGAACCTCGCCGTTCGTGATGCGGGTGAGGCAGGGAAAGGTGGAGAAAGTTCCGATACAGATGGGCCTGACTGACAAGAGCTCGGAGACGATCGAGGTATTGTCGGGTCTACAGGCGGGCGACACGCTGCTGCTCGGCGCGGCGCAGGGAATCACTCCGGGAACCGCGGTGCGGGTCTCGGCGCCTCCGGCAACTCCGGTGGCGGGCAGCACCGGGGGGCTCTGACAGATGATCATTTCAGATTTTGCAATCAAGCGGCCAATGATCACCGTCGTAACGATGGTGGCGCTGGTCGTATTCGGATTATTCGCTCTCTGGCGCCTGCAGACCGACGAATTCCCGGACATTCAGCAGCCGGTCGTACTCACCTTCATTCCGTATCCCGGCGCATCTCCGGAAGGCGTGGAGCGCGAGATCCTCAAGCCGGTCGAGGATGCGATCAAGGGAATCTCCGGCGTCGACAAGATCTATGGCACGGCCGGGGACGGCTACGCACAAATCGTCACCCTCTTCGTGTTCGAGAAGGATCCACAAGTCGGCACGCAGGACATTCGCGATGCGATCTCGGGCATCCGGCAGGATCTTCCTGTCGAGATGAAGGAACCGGTGATGCAGAGATTCGATCCGTCTGACCAGCCAATTGTGTCAATGACAATCGCTTCTCCAGCCTTGACACCGGCGCAGCTCACACGACTCACCGATCCCGACATCACGAGCAAGCTGAGAGGAATCGCCGGCATCGCGCAGGTGCAGCTCGTCGGCGGCGTGAAGCGCGAGATGACGATTCAGCTCAGGCCGGAAGCGCTCCAGGCGGCAGGTATTGGTGTCAATCAGGTCGTACAGGCGCTTCAGGCCCAGAACCTCGCCGCACCGGTCGGCAGAGTGAATGGAAATCTCGATGAGCGCACGATTCGCCTTCAGGGGCGACTCGAAGGTCCACAGGATTTCATGAACCTGGTGGTGGCCGAGCGTAATGGTCAGATCGTGCGACTGGGTCAGGTCGCTGATGCTCTTGATGGCACTCAGGAGCAGCGCTCGCTCGCGCTTTACAACGGCGTCGAGGCCGTCGGCATCAACATCGTGAAGTCGAAGGGCTACAGCACGACCGACGTCAGCGCAAAGGTCAGAAAGAAAGTGGAAGATATACAGAAAACGCTTCCGCCGGGCGTCAAAATCGACATCGTGAAGGACTCGGGTCTCCGCGTCAAAGCATCGGTGACCAACGTCGAAGAAGCGCTCCTCATTGGCGCGCTCCTCACGGTGCTGGTGGTGTTCGTGTTCCTCAACTCGTGGAGATCGACAGTCATAACGGGGCTGGCACTGCCGGTCTCGGTGATGGCGTCGTTCATCGCCGTGTGGGCGTTCGGGTTCACGCTTAATACCATGTCGCTCCTCGGACTGTCGCTGGCGATCGGAATTCTGATCGACGACGCCATCGTTGTGCGAGAGAACATCGTGCGCCACATCGAGATGGGTAAGGATCATATGACGGCGTCGCACGAGGGCACCGACGAGATCGGCCTCGCCGTTACTGCCACGACGTTCTCAATCGTCGCGGTATTCGTTCCGGTAGCGTTCATGTACGGAGTGGCCGGACAGTGGTTCAAGCCGTTCGCGCTAACCATTGCCGCGTCGGTGCTCGTATCGCTGTTCGTGTCGTTCTCGCTGGACCCGATGCTGTCGGCGTACTGGGCCGATCCGCAGGTAGAGGCAGGTGAGAGACGCAACCCGATTGCCCACGCGCTCGAGAAGTTCAACAACTGGTTCAACCGGATGGCGCAACGCTACAAGGTACTGATTGCGTGGGCGCTCGATCACCGGGTGGCGATGGTTCTGATTGCGTTGGCCTCGTTCATTATCGCGCTCGCGCTTCCGGCGGTTGGGCTCGTTGGCGCGAGCTTCTTTGGAACTGAAGATCAGTCAGAAGTCAACATCGCCCTCGAGACTCCTCCTGGATCCAACCTCGCGTACACGCGCATCAAGGCTGAAGAGGCGGCGCGAATGGCCCGCGCACATAAGGAAGTTCGTTTCACGTACAGTACGCTGGGCGGGACAACTGGCGACGTGAACACCGGCAACGTGTACGTTCGCCTCGTACCGAAGTCCGATCGAAGCATCGGCGCCGAGGATTTCGGGCGTCAGCTCCGCCAGGAAGTCGGACGCATTGGTGGCGCTACGATGTCGGTATTCACCAACGACTTCCAGGGAGCGCAAAAGCAGATTCAGATCGAGCTGCGTGGAGGTACGTCACAGCAACTCGGCGCAGCTGCTGAGGCGATCGCTGATGAAGCCAGGCAGGTGAAGGGCGCAGTGGACGTCGGTCTATCCACCAAGGGGCAGAAGCCGGAGCTGAACGTCGAGCTGAATCGTGGCCTCGCGGGAACTCTCGGAGTCACGGTTGGTCAGGTCGCGCAGGCACTGCGTCCGGCGTTCGCGGGAATCAAGGCGGGCGATTGGGTCGATCCAACCGACCAGACTCGCGAGGTGAACGTGCGTCTTGCTCCTGAAGCGAGACAGCGCGCGGCCGATCTGGAACAGCTGCCGCTCGTCGTCACCGGTCCCGACGGTCAGCCGCGCACACTTCCGCTCGGCCAAATCGCGACCGTCACGCAATCGCTCGGACCGGCGCAGATCAGCCATCTCGATGCGGATCTGGTGGTGACTGTGCAAGCGAACACGTCGAATCGGCCATTGACCGAGGTGATGAAGGATCTCAATGCGAGAATCGCGAAACTGACACTTCCGCCTGGTGTCCACATCACTCAAGGCGGTGAAGTCGATAGCCAGAACGAGGTATTCGGCCGCATCTTCTCCGCGCTCGGTATCGCGGTGATGCTGATGTACCTGATTCTCGTGATGCAGTTCGGCTCGTTCCTCGAGCCGCTGGCGATCATGATATCGCTGCCACTCTCGCTGATCGGCGTGATGCTGGCGCTCATGATCACGGGGACGACGATCAACATCATGAGCCTGATCGGAGTCATTCTGTTGATGGGAATCGTGGCGAAGAACGCTATTCTTCTCATCGACTTCGCCAAATGGGCGCGCGAGAAGGACGGTCTGTCGAGGCGCGACGCGCTGATTCAGGCGGGCGCGATTCGTCTGCGTCCGATCCTGATGACGACGCTTGCGCTAATTGCGGGCATGCTCCCGGTCGCGCTGGGCATCGGTGAGGGCGCCGAGTTCCGTGCTCCGCTGGGGCGCGCGGTGATCGGCGGCGTGATTACGTCGACGCTCTTGACGCTCGTCGTGATCCCGACGTTCTACGAGATNNCTCGACGAGTGGAGAGAGTGGGTATTCAGCAAGTTCGGGGTGTACAAGCGCCGCACTGCTGAACACCCGATACCGCGGACCGCCGGAGCGGCGACGCGTGGAGAGTCGTTGGAAAACCTCGCCTGACGAGTTCGACCCTTTCATGAGGAAGTCTGTCGTTCTCAGCTGGAGTGGCGGAAAAGACAGCGCGCTGGCATTGGACGCGCTGTCGAGGAACCCGGCGGTAAAAGTCGTCGGTCTGCTGACCAGCGTTACGAGTAGCTACGACCGCATCAGCGTCCACGGTGTTCGGCGGTCGATGCTGGAGGCGCAGGTAGAGCGACTGGGTCTTCCGCTGTTCGAGATCACTCTCGAGCCGAATTGCACGAACGACGCTTACGAGCTGGCGTTTCGCGACGCTCTGGAAGGAATCAGGCGCAAGCTCCCCGATGTAGCGCACATCGCGTTCGGGGATCTCTTTTTGGAGGACGTGCGCGGCTATCGCGAGCGCCTGCTGGCCGGCAGCGGATTTGATCCTCTGTTTCCGATCTGGGGGCTCGACACTGCCAGCCTGGCTCGACGATTCATCGCGGATGGATTCGTCGCCCGGGTCGTTTGTGTCGACACCACTCAGCTCGACGCGACATTTGCCGGCCGTCTGTTCGACGACGACCTGCTTGCAGATCTTCCGGGCTCGGCAGATCCCTGTGGCGAGCGCGGCGAATTCCACACGTTCGTCTCCGACGGACCGCCGTTCAGCGCACCGATTCCTTATCGGGTGGGAGAGACGGTGCTGCGCGACAATCGCTTCATGTACTGCGACCTCGAGTAACCTTGCCCCGAATAGTTTCGTTTCTACCGGCTGGTACGGAGATGGTCCATGCACTCGGCGCAGGAAGTGAGCTGGTGGGTCGGTCGCATGAATGCGATTATCCCACGAGCGTCACGCGTCTGCCGGTAGTAAGCCGACCCGCGCTCGATCTCGACGCCGCGTCGCCGGAAGAGATCGATCTAGCCGTCGCGCAGCGGATGGACACCGGTGACACTCTCTACACGATCGACGAGGTGCTCCTCCGCGATCTGCATCCCGACGTGATACTGACGCAGAATCTCTGTCGGGTGTGTGCTCCATCGGGGGACGAGCTCACCCGCGCAGTGAGGAAGTTCAGTCTGCAACCCGAAGTTCTTTTTCTCACTCCGCGAACGATCGGCGAGATTGAGAACAATATTTTGGAAGTGGGGCGGGCAATCGGACGGTTGGAAGAGGCCGAGGCCCTCGTCCGCTCCAATCAGGAGCGACTCGCGCGTGTGCGCGCTGCGATCAAGAATGCGCCTCGCCGGCGCGTCGTCTTCCTGGAGTGGACCGACCCGCTCTTCTGCGGCGGCCATTGGGTGCCGGAGATGATCTCACTCGCCGGTGGTGAAGATCCGCTTGGACGAGCGGGTGAAGATTCCGTTCGCATGGACTGGGACGATGTGGTCAACGCCAAGCCGGAAATCATCATCGTCTCCCCGTGCGGATATCGACTCGATCGATCAGTCGAGCTCGCGCGGCAGATGCGCGAAGTGGTGGGCGCAGAGGTTTACGCGGTGGATGCGAACGCATACTTCGCGCGGCCGGGACCGCGGGTCGTGGAAGGTGTGGAATTGCTCGCCCATCTTTTCCACCCCGATCTGGTCACGTGGCCCCACGCTGAACAGCCGTGGGAAAGGATTAGCTAGATCAACGCGACGCCGCGTCAATCGCGGCCGGGACCTCGCTCGCGGTCTCGATCACCGGCTCGCTCGTCTCCAGGAGCATCGTCTCGAGATCGAGATCGCGCTGAATGCTGCGCATGACGTCGTCTGCAATCACTCCCCGGTCGCGAAGATCGAGGATTGCTTCCTGTTCGGCGCGGAGCATCGCCGAACGAACGCGACGGTACTCGACGGATCGGCGCTCGTCTATTGCCGCGGCCTCGTGCGAGGGAGCGATCGTAAAGTGGTCGTGATCATGTGCGACATCTTCGGGCTCGGCCTCGTGAGGCTCCGCTTCGCGAGCTGCCCACCGTCGCGCGCGCTGTCGATGCCGCTGCTTGAGATACCGCACGACCTCGGGATAGGGTGAGCTCGCGATTGCCGGTTCCTCGAGTGTCTTCAGCCCTGCCTCGGCCGCAGCGAGGCGCGCGTGTGCATCCTCCGCCCCTTCATCCTCGTCCGCTCCAATACCAAGCCAACGTGCGAATGGCGCGAGCGTAGGCCCCTGCACAACAAGTGTGATGAAGATTACGCAGAAGGAGATGAAGATGATCTGGTCGCGCGCGGGGAACCGTGCTCCAGATGCCGTTAGGAGCGGGAGCGACAGCGCGAGCACGAGCGAGTCGGCGCCTCTCAGCCCGGCCCAGGCGATGAACAGGACCCAACGCCACGGCGGCAGCGGTTCCTTGCTGCCGCGGAACCAGCGGCCGAGTCCCCTGAAGATGTACGTGCTCGGCATCACCCAGACGAGTCGCACGAGCACCACGCACAGAGTCACTAATGCCGCCTCTCGGAGGAGCATGGAGAGCGGAAAGCGGTTGAGAGCACGAGCGACGTAAGGGAGCTCGAGACCCACGAGAATGAAGACAAGGCTCTCGAGCATGAAGGTGACGACCGTCCACGTCCCGAAGATCTGCAGCCGAATCGCTGGACCGAGGACCTTGGGCACCGTACGGGCCGCATACATCCCTGTGGCAACCACCGATAGGATTCCCGACGCGCCAACCAGATCGGCCAACAGATACGATGCGAATGGAGTGAGCAATGACACCGTATTCGAGACCACAGGCACCGTTCGCGTGACGCGATGTACGCGCGCGACGATTACAGCGATCAAAAGGCCGATAACGATTCCGCCGGCACCGCCCACGAGAAACTGAACCGCTGCCTGCGACGGCGAGAAGGCGCCAGTGACGGCTGCGACGACGGCCAACCGATATGTCACGAGGGCAGTCGCGTCGTTGATGAGACCTTCGCCCTCGAGGATACTCACGATCGCTCGCGGGATGCGCAGCGGGCGCATGATCGAAAGGACGGCTACCGGATCCGGAGGAGAGATGATCGCACCGAGCGTGATCGCGGCCGCCCAGGTGAACGAAGGATGCAGCCAGTGCGCTACGACAGCGACGGCGGCCGTCGAGATGAG
>DHJO01000031.1:14894-21229 GCA_002404375.1 Gemmatimonadales bacterium UBA4718
ACGAACGCGAGAAGGAGGCCGCCGACCACGAGGACCGCTGCGTAGGGAACCCTTAGTCGCTCGGCGACTAGGCGCAGCCCCGCGGAGACAGCGAGGAGAAGCAGAACGAGCTCGAGGGCGGCCATGGCTGGTTCAATCGACAGCCGAACGGTGCCGGGTGTCAAGCCAGATCAGAGCCCTTTGGCAATCAGTACGAGCTGTCGTGCTCCCGCGGATTAGCGACCGGGCGGCTTGGGCTGAACAGGTTTCGGACCAAAAGCTCTCACCGAGTCGCGCTGGGGCCGCGACGTCCGTGAGAGCTGGCGTTGACGGGCAAGCTCCCTGGCTCCCAGCTCCTTGTACCTCGGGCTCGTGAGTGACGCCATCAGCGCTACGAAGTCGTCGATTTCGGTTTCGTGGAGTGCGAGCGGCTGGATTTCCGTTGACAGATAAGGATCGCGCGTTCCAGCGCCTTTGTTGTAGTGGTCCATGACGTCCCAAAGTGTCGCAGCCGAGCCGTCGTGAAAATAGGGCGCCGTCACCATCACGTTGCGCAGATCCGGTGTCTTGAACGACGCAATGTCGGAATCGGCCCTCGTGATCAGGAATCGTCCCAGGGCGGACATCGGCGAGAGTATAGCAGCCTGGTCGATGGCGATGGTGTCGCCCTTGGCGATGGCCTGCTCGGCCTGTCGCGCCAGCGGCACGACGTTGTGGCGCACGATGAGGACACCGATGTTGTGAAATTGGTCGTCGGTGAATCTCGTGGGCCGAGTTGTCGTGTCCGCGAATAGGTGGCATAGGTTGCAGCGTCCCCGCGTCTTGAATAACACCCAGCCGCGCTTGGCTGATGCGCTGATCGCGCTCGAGTCCCCCGCCATGTAGTGATCGAATGGGGAATCGAAGCTGAACTGCGACCGTTCATAGGAGGCAATGGCGCGCACCAGATCTGTCGGGTTTGGCTGACGGGTGAACACGCGGATGAAACTGGCTCGGTACTCCGGGATAGCCGCGATGCGCGCCACGGCGGAGTCGAGATTCGGCTGTCCCATCTCGACGGGATTCACTATTGGCAGTCCAACCTGTTGCTCAAGCGTAGTTGCACGCCCGTCCCAGAACTGCATCTGGTTGTAGAGCGCGTTCAGCACCGTCGGTGAGTTGCGTTGGCCGAGACGGTTGAGGATGCCGACGGCTACCGGTCTCCCGTCGGTGAACGCGAGCCGTGGATCGTGGCAGCTTGCGCACGCGACGGTTCCGTTTGCCGACAGGCGCCTATCGAAGAACAACTTCTCGCCGAGCCCGATCTTCTGCGGCGTCTGTGGATTGTCCTTCGGTATGACCGAGTCGGTTAGAGCGAGCGGGACACCGACTTGATGGAGCGACTTCGGCCGAGCCAGAGAATCGTCCGGCGGAATTGGCTCTAGCGGCTGCGAGCTTACCGCGAATGCGCTCGCTCCGGTCGTATCAGATTTCGCTTGTGATTGGCCGCCGCGCTCCCCGCATGCGAGAACGACTGCGGCGCCTCCCGCCGCGAAAATGAGCCAGCTGCCTGCCTCCCTCGCGAGCATCATGCGACGGATCTCGAACCGCCATGTGCGTTGAGCCGTGGAAGAAGCTGCAATCGCTATACCACCTGAGCCGTCGCGATCACCGTTATTGGCGGATCGAAACCGCAGATCGATAGCAGCCGCTTGGGCTGAATCGGCTTGGAACCAAACGCCACCAGCAAGTGTGCCGTGGTTCCGGGCTGGCGGACGGGGCGCTGGTCGCTGCCGTTGGTTCGCAGCTACTCACCGACGGGCAGACGGCGCGTGTCGCTTCAACCACAGATTCGACGGGAGTCAAGGCGGTTGCTCCTGCGAAGCCGGGCAAATGATGGGCGCATACCCATACCATTGGGCGGCCCTGATAAAACGAGGTGCGAACCTACTCATGATTGCGACGTTCGTCGTTTCGATGCGGTGATCCCATTTCTTGGGAGAGCCGTGGCTTAGTGTCCGCTTGAGTCTCCGTGACGACTTGCTTCGAACAGGAACCAGCTGCGTCGCTCGGTCTCGTCCACCCAGACCTCGATCAGACTCGCAGTTGCGATATCACCGTGCTCATCGCAGGCGTTGTGAGCCTGCCGCAAGCTCGCAACCAGCGTCTTGTTGTCCTCGCGAAGTTCGGCGAGCATGTCCGATGGCTCGACGTACTCCGCATCGTTGTCCGCCAAACGCTGCGTGCGGGCGATATGACCGATCGACCTGATGGTGAGGCTGCCCAGCTTGCGAACACGTTCCGCAATCGGATCGGTCATCGCGAAGATCTGGTCAGCCTGTTCATCCAGCAGCAGGTGGTAATCGCGAAAGTGCGGGCCGCTCATGTGCCAGTGGAAGTTCTTGGTCTTGATGTAGAGCGCGAATACATCAGCCAGGATTCCGTTCATTGCTGCGGTAATGTCTCTCGTTGCGACCGCTTTCAAGTCGGTCGGGGTCGATAGCGGTGCCTCGCGCCTGCGCCTGAGATCCTGCGTCTTCTTTGGAGCTAGTGTCGTCGACATTGCTTCCTCCCTCGGATGAGTACTGAATTGTTTTTTCACCGCTCGTTGCGCAAAGGCGGTGTGGATCGATCGGATTGTGTCGAAGTGACCGCCGACAGCGGGCGCAGTTTGTCGTACGACACACAGGGCCTGCTGGTTCGAGGAATCATCGTCGATGACGTAGACGATCTCATTCGTCCTTGCTTCGATCATATGATGCAGATACCGGCGATTCGGCGATTCCGCGATCGCGATATCGCACTTTAGTGCGACATACGAACGTTCGATCTAAGGTTGCCGGGACGCGGGCCAAGATTCAAGGAGTCACTTGTGGGCGCCCGACGGTTTTGGGCCCGATACTCGCAGGGATGGCAAAAACTCCTGTGAAGGACGGTGTATGATGGACATCGGATTCATTGGCCTCGGCACGATGGGTTCGCGGATCGCCGCGAATCTCATCAAGGCCGGCCACAAGGTGCGGGTGTGGAATCGTTCGCGCGCGCCTGTGGATGCGCTCGCACGCGCGGGCGCCCAGCAAGTTTCGGCCGCGCGCGAGGCGTTCAGTGGCGATGCCGTGTTCTCGATGCTCGCCGACGACGCCGCGGTACGCGCGGTCATCGATCCGCTGCTCGACGGTGCACCGAAGGGACTGGTGCACGTGAACATGGCCACGATCTCCGTTTCTCTTGCCCGCGATCTTGCCGCGCGCCACAGGGAGCACGGACTGGCGTACGTCTCCGCTACAGTCTTCGGTCGCCCCGAGCTCGCGGCGTCAGCCAAGCTGACCATCGTTGCTGCCGGCGAACCAAGCGCGATCGCCCGTGTACAGCCGCTCTTTGACGTGATCGGCCAGCGAACCTGGCCGATGGGAGTCCAGCCGGAGCGGGCGAACGTTGTCAAGCTCGCCGGGAATTTCATGCTCGGCGCCGCGGTGGAAGGCATGGCCGAGGCCTCGGCATTCGCATCGCGCTACGGAATTGCCCCAGCCGAACTGCTCGATGTGCTCACCAACGGCGTTTTTACTGCACCCTCGTACCAGCTGTACGGAGCGGCGATCGCCAACCAACGCTACGAGCCTGCGGGGTTCAAGCTGAAGCTCACGTTGAAAGACCTGCGGCTCGTACTCGCGGCCGCCGACGAGGCTGGTGCGCCGATGCCGTTGGCCGACGTAGTGCACGAGAGTCTTCTCGAAGCGGTCGCACACGGTGACGGCGAGCGTGATCTCGCGGTGCTGGCCAAGGTGTCGATGCGCCGTGCCGGGGCGGAGGAATCGTCAGGCGTGAAGCCAATCACGCGCGAGGAGCGTGACGCACCTCCGGCAGGAGGAGAGCAGCGTGCCTGAGCAAGCGATCGACGCCATCACTCAATACCGCTCTCTCGGGAAAACCGGGGAACGAGTATCTCCGATTGGGCTGGGAGGCTGGCACCTCGGGCTAGCGCATGTAGACGAGCAGCTCGGCTTTCGCATCGTTCGTAGCGCGATCGATCGTGGCGTCACCTTCATGGACAACTCGTGGGATTACAACGAGGGGGCGAGCGAGATACGAATGGGAAGGGCGCTTCGCGACGGATACCGGGATAGGGCGTTCCTGATGACCAAGATCGACGGTCGCTCCAAGCGAGAGGCGACCCGACAACTCGAAGAATCGCTACGCCGCTTGCAGACCGATCGGATCGATCTGGTCCAGCATCATGAGGTTATCCGCTTCGACGATCCGCATCGAATCTTCCATGCTGAGGGTGCGAACGCCGCGCTATTCGAGGCGCGCAAGGCAGGCAAGGTTCGGTACCTCGGCTTCACCGGACACAAGGATCCACGCATCCACCTCCACATGCTCGAGGTCGCGAAAGAAAACGGATTCTCCTTCGACACAGTTCAAATGCCGCTCAACGTCATGGATGCGCACTACCGCAGCTTCGAGAAGCTCGTGCTCCCCGAGCTGGTAAAGCAGAACATCGGGGTGCTTGGCATGAAGAGCATGGGCAACGGGATCATCCTGAAGTCGGGCACAGTGACTGCGGTGGAGTGCCTGCACTACGCGCTGAGTCTGCCAACCTCCGTGGTCATCACCGGGTGCGACAGCATGGAGGTGCTGGATCAGGCATTGGACGCTGTGCGCACGTTCCGCCCATTGAGCGTGCCGCAAAGGGAGGCGCTTCTCTCCAAAACAAGGGCAGCAGCCGCGCGCGGCGAGTTCGAGCCGTTCAAGACGAGCTCAATCTTCGATTCGACGGCCAAGCGCCCGGACTGGCTTGGCGAAGAGCCTCAGCGTCTTCGAGACATGATGCCTGCGTAGGCTCAGTACTCAGCGAATACGTCGTCCGGATAGCAGTACAACCATCGCTCACCCGGCTCCGCCGAAACAATCACCGGATGCCCAGTCGCACGCGCATGCTTGCTCGCGTGCTTGTTCGGCGAGTCGTCGCAGCACAGCGTCTTGCCGCACTCCTGGCAAGTCCGCAAATGAACCCAGCGCGCGCCAATCTTGACGCACTCTTCACACTCGTGGCGCTTCGGCTGTTTGACGGTTTTGATCGCCTGGATGTGAGCGCATGGGGCTGTAGAAGGCATGATGAGTCACCAGCTTAGTTGGAGTCCCGCGAAATAACGATAGAAGTGGCACCCGTCGCATCGAGCCATACATGCGTGGGAGTGCGCGCTACACGCAACACGACACGATCACATCCTGGACAGCGCACGACCGTTCCCATCCCATGGGCGTAGACCATCAGCGCGCCAATCGTGCGCGTCATTCCGCAACCAGCGCACTTTGCGCGCGCGGATGTCAGGTCCGGCACGAACAGCTCGCTCAGAATTCCCGCCGCGGCATTTCCGTCGACTCGCAGCGCGTCGGCAAAACTGCCGCCCGCAACAGTTGGCTCGTCCAATACATTCGAAGCACGTTTCGAAGCACGTTTCATTGTCGCTCCTTGTTCACGCACACCAATAGTCTTGTCGCAATCTAGACCGATCCGCCTGTAGGGCCAAAGCGCTCAGTCTTTATACGTGCTGCCTGATGCCCCAGCTCCACCAGAGCCTGGGCCACGGATTCAACCAAAGGAGTCGGGCCGCACACGAATACCTGCGGCTGTTCGCTCGGCGGCCAGGCGACCTCCTCGAGCATCATCCGATCGATTCTGCGTCTGAATCCGCTCCAACCCCGTGGCTGGTCGCGGGTGAGTGTGTGCCTTACCTCGAGCCCTGTGTTCTTTTCCGCCAGACGCGTGAGCTCGTCCCGATAAATCACTTCGTCCCATCCACGCGACGAGTACAGCAATCGTGCCGGGAGTCGATGCCGGTCCGCATCGGTGGTCGCGAGCACCGCGTTGCGATGCCGCAGCATCGCCATCAACGGCACGATGCCCGAGCCTCCGGCGACAAGGAGGAGCGGCCCTCCGAGCGAAACGTCCCAGACAAAGTATCCGCCGATAGGACCCCGCAGCTCGAGCTTATCTCCCGAGCGGAGCTCTTCTGACAGGTAGGGGGAAACTTCCCCATCCTTCAGTTGCTCGACCGTCAGCGATAGCCGAGAGTCTTCCGGCGCCGATGCGATAGAGTAGCTCCGCTCTGCCTGGTAACCGTCTTCTGCCGTGAGTCGTACGTCCACATGTTGTCCGGCGCGATGACCGGGCCATTCGGGCACATCGAGCACGAGGGTTCGTGTCCTCGGTGTCTCCGGTACCACGTCGATCACGGTGGCGAGCCGCCAGGCAATTCGTGGTGCGCCACCAACAGAACTCACTCGTCGCCGGCGTATCGCTGCTCGCGCCACGGATCACCATAGTTGTGGTAACCCAGCGATTCCCAGAATCCGGGCGCATCACTTTCCATGAG
>DHJO01000106.1:0-2653 GCA_002404375.1 Gemmatimonadales bacterium UBA4718
GTCGCATCCCGTCGTGCCAGCTGCGCGGCTATCAAGTGGGGCTGCGAGTCGAACATCCTGACGCCGACGTAGAGCGCATCGTCGTCGTACAAAATGCGCACCTCGGTTGGGTCGGTCGCTTTTGCTCCAACCTGCGGGTAGCTCTGCGTGAAATCGGTCGCGGGAGTGGCGGACGCCCAGGCGGCTTCGTTCAGTTTTCCGTCGATGTTGATAGAGGCTGATGTCCGGGTCGCGCGCATCACTCTTACAGCGCCGGCGGGGGCGGCCGGCGTCCCGCCCGGCTGACCAGGGGTGGGCGGATTTTGCGCACCGCCTCGCGAGACTGGGACAAAGAGTGAGAATGCAGCCAGCGGTAGCAGCAGACGACGGGCGGTCATGACTATCGAATGGTTGAACGTGGTGGCAACCTCGGTCGCCATTGCTGTCTTAGACGCCCCTACATGCCGAATGGTTGGAGAGTTTCAGCACAGAGGCGGGTCTTTGGGAAGCTCATCCGATGATCAATGGATCGGGCTCAACTGGCCCGGAATTAGCCTCATTTGTCTTAACCCTATGACAAAACTCATTCTCCTCCTGCTTGCCTGTACCGCGTGTGCTTCGGCACCCGTGACGAGTGTGTCGGCACCGGTCCCGGCTGCTTTGGTCTCAGGACCAATACTGACGGGCGCCGCCAAGTGGGCGGATTCCGCGTCGCGGCTGATCGATAAAGCCACTTTCGCCGGCAATCTGCAGGGACTTCGGAATGCCGGGCTCGTGCTCGATCAGGCACTGACTGCATATCCCAACGACGCGCTGCTGCTCCAGTACCAGGGATATGAGCTGTATCGGGAAGCAGGCCTGCTCGGTGGAGGCACCGCAAGCGAGAAGGCCGAGCTTCCGCTGGTCGCGTCGACCGCGCGAGTGAAGCTGCTGGAATCCCTCGCGGCTCAGCCACTTGCTGAAACACACGCACTCCTGGCGATGACCATGGGGCGGATGATCGGGTTGGATCAGATCTATTCACCGACCCTCGGCCCGCTGATTCCAAAGGAGATGAACGCCGCGATGACCATGGGCCCGACCAACCCACGCGTCTGGCTTCTTCGCGGCATCCAATCGTTTTATACGCCGATTGAGTACGGAGGCGGCCTCCCAGTAGCGGAGACGCAGCTCAATAAAGCAATCGAGTTGTTCGCGACGGACAACCCTGCGCCACCAGCCCCATCGTGGGGCAAGGCGGAAGCGTACGTGTGGCTCGGGCAGGTTCTCCAGAAACAGAACAGGATCGCCGAGGCGCGCGCGGCGTATAACAACGCACTTTCGGTGCAGCGTGATTACCCGTGGGTAACGTACTCGCTGCTGCCATCGATCGAAGGGAGATGACTGTCATGAAACCGGTCCGACACTTTTTCGCAATCGCGCTCGCGGTGTCATTTGCCGCGTGCAGCAAGGACACCACCGCTCCCGGCGACGTGACGACTCCGCCTCCGGGCGGGCAGACCGAGTCCGATGTCTTTCTGGCCGGCGCTAGAACCGCATGGACTTTTGTCGAGAACAACACGCAGGCATCAACGGGGCTGGCCAAGGCACACGACACCTTCCAGTTCATAACCACCTGGGACATCGCCAGTCAGATCGGCGCAACGTACTCCGCACACGAGCTGGGGATCATCGACGATGCCAACTATGACGCGCGCATCAAGAAAATTCTGGCGACGCTGACGACGCTGCCGCTCTTTCAAGGCGCGGCATTCAACAGATTCTACGATTCGCAGACGGGCCAAATGGTCGACCGGAATTTCAATATATCGGCGACGGGTTTTGGATGGTCTACTACCGACATCGGGCGATTGCTGACCTGGCTCCGGATATTGGCGGTCAATCAGCCACAGTATTCCGCGCAGGCGACCGCGATCAAGAACCGCCTCAACATGTCGCGCCTGATCAGCGGAGGGACGCTTCAGGGGGTGGATGTCGATGCCAACGGGAACACCGTGACGTACGCGGAGACCGGACTCGGCTACGAGCAATACGCGGCCGGAGGGTTCGCACTCTGGTCGCAGCGAGCGTCAAACTCCTTGAATCCCACAGCCACCGCACAGGCAATGACCGTTCTCGGAGTGAATGTCTGGATCGATAGTCGGGGGAATGCGCGATTGACCAGCGAGCCATACATCATGATGGGAATGGAGACCGGCTGGTGGGCCTCCGCTCTGAGCGATCAGGCCCACGCCGTTCTCGCGGCGCAGCAGGCGCGTTACGACCAGCAGGGCATCATCACAATAGTGACCGAGGATGCCATGCCCGATGCTCCCTATTACTTCTATTACTACAGCGTTTACCACAGCGGAGAGACCTTCGTGGTGGAAGGACCTGGTTACGGGACAGTGGTCTCCACTCCGCGTTGGGTCAGCTCAAAAGCGGCGTTTGCGTGGCGCGCGCTCATCCCGACGGACTACACTTTGAAGGCGTTCAACGCGGTGCAGGTTGCAGCCATTCCTGGCGACGGCTGGGGAGCCGGGATCTACGAAGGCACTCTGAGGCCAACCGGCTATGCGACTCTCAATACCGCGGGGATGATCCTGGAGGCGGCTCTGTATCAGAAGCGCGGGCAAGCTTTCCTGTCACAGCCGATCAGTTAGTTCCGGAGAGCTTCTGACGCCCGATCGGGCGT
>DHJO01000106.1:2735-4009 GCA_002404375.1 Gemmatimonadales bacterium UBA4718
GAGTGAGCGGATCCAGCCTCCATCGACAGCGATTGAGCTGCCGGTGATGTAGCTCGCGCGCTCGGAAGCCAAAAAGGCCGCGAGTGCGGCGAACTCGCGCGGCTCGCCCAGTCTACCCATGGGAATTTCCTTCTCCCACCTGGACACTATGTCCGCATTGGAGCCGCCGGCCTTACTGCCGGCGGCGCGCGCTAGCTCCTGCACGCGATCCGTCCGCGTGTAGCCGGGGAGCAGGTTGTTCACGGTGACGTTGAACGGCGCGACTTCGTTGGCGAGCGTGCGGGCGAATCCAATCACCGCCGCTCGCAGACTGTTCGAGAGCATCAATCCTTCGATGGGTTGCTTTGCGGCAATCGATGTGACGTTGAGGATTCTTCCCCACCGCCGTTCTTTCATGCCGGGCAACACCGCGCGCGTTAGCTCGACCGCGCTCTCGAGAAGCACGCGTGTGGCTGTGTCCCACATTTCCGCAGTAAGGTTTTCGAAGGGCCCGCTGGGAGGTCCTCCGGAATTGGTGACAAGGATGTCGACCCTTCCGAGCTCTTCGAAAGCCGCTTTCGCAACGCGCGCGGCGTCGGCGGGATTCGAGACATCAGCAGCCACGGCTACGACCTTCACGCCGGTTGTCTGTCGAATCGATTCCGCTGTCTGGTCGAGAGTCTCTTTTCCGCGAGCACAGATCACGAGGTGCGCGCCTTCCGCCGCGAGCTCTTCGGCCACGGCTCGACCAAGCCCTTTGCTGCTGGCCGCCACCAGCGCGACTTTGCCGCGAATACCCAGGTCCACTTTTCAGCGCCTCAGATAGTCGTCTTTCTTGTCGAGCCAATCCTGCCGCGGAGGACTGAAGACATCGACGTCGAGCGTCTCTTCCAGCGCCTCAGCTTGGTGAGGCACATTCGAGGGAATGAGCAGAACCTCACCGGCACTGACCGTTATCTCCTCGGATCCGTCCTCGCCGATCGAGAACTTGAGCGCCCCCTCGAGGATGTAAGTGAGCTGCTCGTTCTCGTGCGAATGCTTTGGAACGATGCATCCTTTCTTGAGATACACGTGCGCGAGCATCATCCGTTCGCCGGTGATCAGCCTGCGCTCGAGCATGTCGGAGACCCGCTCCTTCTTCATCGAGTCCCAGCGGTAGAACGTACATTCGCTTTTCGAGGCCATACGCTTCCTATCCTTGTCTTCGCTCAGGGATTGCCGCCGCGATCGAACACAACTCGACCGCCGACGATCGTGTACATGATTCGCGCCTCGCGAATGGTTTCGGGCGGAAT
>DHJO01000106.1:4118-9349 GCA_002404375.1 Gemmatimonadales bacterium UBA4718
GACGCGAACGCGCCGCCGATCGTGTAGGCACGTAAAGCATCCTCGACTCCGATCTTCTGCTCGGGCACCCAGCCCCCTGGGTGTTTGTCGTCGAGGGTGCGTCGCGTGACCGCGGCGTAGATCCCTTCAAGCGGAGTTGCGGGCGCGACGAACCAGTCGCTTCCGAACGCCAGCCTCGCGCCCGAATCTCGCAATGACCGGAATGCATAGGTGGTCCTCGCGCGCTCCGGTCCGATCACTTTCTCCGCCCACCGTCCGTCATCAATCGCGTGGTACGGCTGCATGCTCGGTATCACGCCCAATTGTCCGAAGCGGGGGATGTCGGCGGGCGCGATGTGCTGGGCATGCTCGATTCGGAATCGGCGATCGCGCGGACCGTTCTCGCGCTCGACTCTCTCGAAAATGCCGAGTTGAAGGTTGATCGCCCGGTCACCGATTGCGTGGACGATGACGTGCAGCTTCGCCTTGTCGGCGTTGGAAGTCCAGCTGTAGAGATCTTCCGGCGTGTTGACCAGAAGCCCGCTATCGCCGGGGGCATCGGTGAATGGCTGCATCATCGCCGCGGTGTGGGAGCCGAGTGAGCCATCGACGAAGCCCTTTAGCCCACCGATTCGGAGCCAGGAGTCGCCGTGTCCGCGCGCGGTTACCGTGTCGCGCAGTTTCGCCCAAGTGGAGAGCGGCACCGCGGCGTAAATCCGGGTTCGGAGCTTCCCTGCTCTGTGGGCTCGCTCGAACACAGCGAGGTCGGACCAGGTACCCATGTGATCCACTGAGGTGACGCCGCGCTCGCTCACGTAAGTCATCGCGGCATCCAGTGCACGGTCCAGCATTGCCGGTGACGGATCAGGCACTACCGCATCGATCAGATTCTGCGCGTTGTCCTTGAATATTCCGGATGGGTGTCCGGATGCATCGCGCACGATGGTTCCGCCCGCGATGTCGCCGCCGGTCGACGGAACCTTTGCAGCGCGTATTGCCGCACCGTTGGCAAGCGCCATGTGTCCATCAAGGCGGTTGATCCACACCGGATTGTTCGGTGTGACGGAATCGATCCACGAGCTTTGCGGCAGTTCCCCGCCCCAGTTCTGGTGATCCCAATCGCCACCCGTTATCCAGGTTCCGGGTTGAACCGTCGCGGCGAAGGCCTTGATGCGCGAGATGAATTCGGCTGGGGTACGCGCGTCCCTCAGCTGGACGGAGGCCAGGTTCATACCGCCGCTGAGGAAATGCACGTGGGAATCTATGAATCCGGGAGCTACCATCCCGCCGCGCGCGTCGATGATGCGCGTCGACGAGCTGGCCAGCGCCCGGATATCCGCATTCGACCCGACCGCCGCGATCCGATCGCCGGTGATCGCCACGGCTTCCGACCACGGTTGTGACGGCTCGGCCGTCCAGACGATTCCGTTGACGATCGCGATCGTAACCGGCTCTTGCCTCGAAGTCATTGTAGTCCCGCACCCGTAGAGAATTGCTGGGATGATGATAGCCAAGCAGGAGGTTTTGATCGGGCGGAAGGCCGTGTTACCGCTGAGCTTCACATCCGTCTCTAGGGAGCAGGCGCCACGCCATCCGACGGGAGCCTGATGCAAGTCAGGCCGCGCAGAACGCGCTGTTCGCATCGTGCCGATCCCCCATCCAAAAGAGAATTGCGTGGCTGGAAAAAACCTGCTAATTGCTGCAGCGTTCGTCGTACTGGCGGCGTGCTCCGAGAACCCAATTTCACCGGACCCAACCGTCGGCGCAGGGTCCAAGAACGGCGGCACTCCGACGGATCCCGCAGCTTTCCCTGATCCCATGCCCCCAGCACCTCCGCTTTCTGTCGGCGGAAACCCGATCTCCGGCGCAACGTTCTGGGTGAACCCGAACTCGAGCGCAAAGCTCCAGGCTGACGCATGGCGCGTAAGCCGTCCCGCTGATGCGGCACAAATGGACAAGATCGCGCGCAATTCACAGGCTCAGTGGATGGACGGGGGAACCGTAGACGTTTTCACCGCCGTAAACAATGCGGTAACCACCGCGGCGGCGGTAGGCGCCGCACCGGTCCTCGTTGCCTACAACATTCCGCAGCGTGACTGCGGCGGACTCTCGTCTGGCGGCACGACAATCAACGGCTACAAGGGCTGGATCGCGGCGTTCGCCAACGGACTCGCCGGACGCAAGGCAATCGTGATCCTCGAGCCCGATGCGCTGACACAGATGGACTGTCTGTCGGCCGCGGACCAGACGATGCGCGTCGATCTCATTCAGTACGCCCTCGCCGTCCTCAAGACGCAGGCTAACGTTGCCGTTTATCTCGACGGAGGCAACTCCTCGTGGAAGTCGGCCGGGGACCAGGCGAACAGGCTGACGCGCGCGAATGTCGCGGGTGCCGATGGGTTCGTCCTGAACGTGTCCAATTTCCAGCTCACGTCGAACAGCATTGCCTACGGCAAGGCGGTTTCCAACCTGATCGGAGGCAAGCATTTCGTCATCGACACGAGCCGGAATGGACTGGGACCGACCGCGGACAACCAGTGGTGCAATCCAGCTGGGCGCGCGCTCGGCAGTCCCAATACCACCGTCACCGACGATTCCCGCGTGGACGCCTACCTGTGGATCAAGCCACCGGGGGAATCGGACGGATCCTGCAACGGAGCGCCGATAGCTGGCCTCTGGTGGGCGGATTACGCGCTCGGACTCGCGGAGCGGAGCTCGCTGTAGAGCGTCGTCAGTCCAGGCGAGTCGCGAGGAATGGATGTCCGCGGAGATTGTAGACAGCCGCCTCGAGGATCAGTGCCGCGGTATTAAGGCTCGCGTCTCCCGTAGGCCGTAGACTGCCCTCGTACACGCCAGCTCCCCAGCCGCGACCCGGAAGGGCGGAACCCTGTACAGCCTGCAACACCGCTAGCGTGTAAGGCGACGGAAGGAGAGCGTGCCAGGCAAAGGCCGCTTTCGAGCTTATCCAGCGTGGACTCTCTACGAAGGGGCCGCCGATCGGACCGTCAACGGCAAACGAACGCCCCTGACGGTACACGTCGTAGTAATAGAAGTAGTAAGGCGGATCGGGCAGCGCATCTTCGCTCACCATCGTGAGGATTCCGGTCGCTTTGTACCGCGCTTCCTGCGCCGCCAGAACCCGCCACGCCTGCTGCCTCAGCTCGGGCGAGTACCAACCGGTCTCCATTCCCATCATTATGTATGGCTCACTGGTGATTCTCTCGTCCCCGCGCTTGTCCGCGACTATTGAGACGCCGAGCACGCTCGCCGGCAGCGCGTTCAGCCGCGCGTCGAGCGCATTCTCGGCGCGATGTCCCCAGAGAGCCAGGCCGGCGGCGGTGTACTGCTCATAACCGATTCGGCCTTCCTGATACGAGTGCATCTCACCAGTCGCTGGGCTGAGCTCCTCGCTCTGAAGGTATCCGTCCTTGATTAGTCGCGACATGTCCAGCCGCTTGACGATGTTCGTTGCCTGAGTCGCGAACTGCGGCTGATTTACGGCGAGAATCCGCAGCCACGTAAGCAGGCGCCCTATATCGGTGACCGACCAGCCGTACCCGCGCGATGAGAGGCGCTGTTTCCGGTCGATCATCTTCCCTGTTTTCGAATCGTAGGACCTGTTGAAGGCAGCGTTATCGAACAGATCTGCCGAAGCGAGAGTGTTGAGTGCGCGCTGGATTCGTTGATTATAGATCGCGTCGCTGATGAAGCCGAGCTCGTGCGCCGAATGCGTCGCTGCGAGTGTGCTGGCAATGTCCCACAGCGTCACGTACTGATAGGTATCGTGCGCGCGGGAAAGACCCGTCGCGGGTTGGTAGTTCCGGTCCACGAAGGCCCACGCGATTCGCGCGGCGTTGAGAAAGAGCTGCCTCTCATCCACGACGTTGACCCCAACAGGACTCGTCAGTACTGTCCCGTTCGGTGGTGGGGCTGGGCGCGTGGGGGTCGGTTTGGGGCGGGAGGGGTTCTTCTTCGTCCGGCTCTGGGCCTCGACATTGGCGGCGGAAACCGCCAGAACCGCGAGTATCGCCAAGGAGCAAAGACGTGTGTTCAATCGCATTTGGTTAACGGCTGGAATGAGGAATCGAACGCGGGCGATTTTATGCAGGAACTCTGCCGCCTGCCTAGGTCCTTGCGGGACTTGGGTTTCCGCGTCAAAGTGGCGTGAGTCCGTTCAAACGCAAGGCGGTAGTTTCGTCGTGCGGGGGTACGAATCTGGCATAGCAAGCTCCCACTCATGAGCAGCAGGGGTCCACTCCGGATGACGAGAATAATTCTCGAGCGCGCTCCAGCATTGGTGAGCGGAAAGACCTACAACTGAGAGACGAAAATGAAACTGAACAGACATCGGAATACGGTTCTCGCGCTGGCAGCGTTTGCGGGGCTGACGGTGATCGGACGCACGGCGGATGCACAGATGCCGCCACTACACCCGACCTTCTACGGATCAGCTGAAGCTGATACACGGAACACCCAGTTCTACCTCCTCGGCATGTATGTCGGGATGGGTGGGCTCGGGTGGTCCCCGTTCTTCAACGTCAACGGGTACCTTCTCGACTACAAGGTTGGCAACACAAAGCAGAATTTGAGCGCGATTTCACCCTCGGTCGGGCTGGCGTACGCGGGCCGCACGACTGGCGTATCGTTTGGTGTTGGGTATGCCTGGGTTCACAACCCCGTCATTACGGTGCCCGGCGCTGAAGGCGGTACCAGTAACGGAGTGACGGCAAACTTTGGAGCGTATGACAACGGATCCGGCCGCCGCCCGCTGCACACTCAACTGCTCTCCAACTATAACTTCGGCAGCCGATACCTCTGGGCTCGCGGCCGTGCATCGGTCCCATTTGGATACTCTGTGGTACATCCCGCACGGATCGGCCTCGAGGTCGTCGGACAAGGCGGTGGCAAGAACGGGATAACCAGCAACTCATTCCAGGTTGGCCCAACACTCGAGTACGCCTGGACTCCGAACTTCCGCACCACCGGCGTCATCGGTTACAAGAATGTAGGCGGGAGCTTCTTCGGAGCCTCGTCACCTCGGGAATCGGCGGCTTACTTCAAGCTCGAGTTCTCATTCTCTCCGTGATTCTCGAACTGACGTGAAACCGAAAACCCCCGGAAATCTTCCGGGGGTTTTTTATTGGCTGGCCGGCCGTCGAACGAGAAGGGTCTCGAGGCGGGCTTTGACCTCCGGCCACTCTTCGTCGAGGACGCTGTAGAAGACCGTATCCCGATAGCGCCCGGTCCACATC
>DHJO01000106.1:9431-11380 GCA_002404375.1 Gemmatimonadales bacterium UBA4718
AGCTTGTCGCGTGAGCGGGTGGCGTAAGCGGCACGAGCGGATGCTTGAGATGAAAACCCGTCGCGTCCTGATACGCACGCGCAACCGCGAGCAGCTTGGCTTCCTCGAACAATCCGCCGAGGAAGGTGAGGGATACCGGCGTGCCATCGTCTCTGAAACCGTTCGGAAGAATTACAGCCGGGTGGCCCGTCAGGTTTGTCGCCACGAGCTGGGAGAGATTCGCCGCGCCAGTTGGCGTGACAATCACATCCACCGTATTCATCAGATCATCCCACTTCTGAATCGTGATGGAGCGAACCCGGTTCGCGTTGACGTAATCGACCGCCGGAATGAAGCGGGAAGTTCTGAATGAGTTCGGCCAGTCGAACTTGCCCTGCTGCACGAGAAGCTTGTCCCGGTCGGACCGGGTGAGCTCATCGAATGCGGCGGCGGCTTCGGCGCTGAGGATGATCCGCATCGCGTCATAGGGCATGTCGGGCAAATCGACCGGGATCAGATTGATGCCGAGTTTTCGGAAGACGTCCAACGCGGCGTCGTCGAATTGCTTGGTGCCGTGCAGCGTTTTCTTCGGATCGTTCGGATCCGTGAGAGGCAGATCGAATGCCGCCTTGACGTAGCCCACACGCAGCTTGCGCGGCGACACATGGGCGTTCCAGTGATAAGCCGCGGGAATCACGCTGTTGTCCTTTCCGTCCGGCCCGTGGATGGCGTCCAGCACAATTGCGCAGTCTTCGACGCTTCGGCAAATCGGACCGAGCTTGTCCATCGTCCACGAAAGGGCCATTGCGCCGGTACGCGGAACCCGCCCGAATGTCGGACGCAGTCCGGTTGTGCCGCAACGCGTCGACGGAGACGAGATCGATCCCAGCGTCTCGCTCCCGATCGCGAATCCCACCAGTCCCGCCGCCGTCGCCGACGCTGGTCCCGCGGACGATCCGCTCGAGCCCTGATCCACCTTCCACGGATTCTTCGTCGTCGCGGCAAACCAGATATCTCCCTGCGCCAGCTCACCCAGCGTGAGCTTGGCGACGAGGACCGCTCCGGCGGCATCGAGGCGCTGCACCACCGTGGCATCGGTATCGATTACCTGATCCTTGTACGGGCCGGCCCCCCAGGTCGTCTTGTAGCCGCGCACCGAGAGTAGATCCTTCGCGCCCCACGGAATGCCGTGAAGCGGTCCGCGATATTTCCCCCGTCTGATCTCTGCATCAGCCGCGTGGGCCTGCTCGAATGCCCGATCTTCGGTCAGCGTGATAACACAGCGCAGCACCGGATCGTATCGCTTGAGTCGCGCGAGATACATCTGAGTGAGCTCGAGCGAGGTCACGCGCCTCCGCCGCAACAGCTCCGAGAGCTCAGTCACCGGAAAAAACGCGAGATCCTCGGGATCATTGGTGAGCGGCCGGAGGTGAACTCTGCTCCGCACCATTGGTCGTGGTTTTTCGACCAGCACTTTCTTCCCGGGCGGCAACGGATCGAAGACGATCGCCGGGCTGACGGAGTTCGGCAGAGAAACCTTGTGCAGCGCCTCGATCCGCTGCTCCTGCTGCTTCAACCCGTCGAGCATTAGCTCCCTCTCGGCGGCATCGAAGGTCACGCCGGCGACTTCTTCGGCGCTGGCGATAGTCTCGACGGTTATGTCCGCGCCGGCCGCGAGCTTCGCCCACAGCACGCCGGGAAAAAGCGTGGAGGACAGTCCAGCTCCAGCGAAGTAGCCCATGAAGGAACGGCGGTCCCACGTAGTCGGCATTTATAGCTCCTCTTTGGGACAGAATTTAGCAACTGCAACAGAACGGGTGCGAGTTGTCAGGAGCGTAGCTGCGAGGTGTCAGTTCACGACGTCGGGACTCACTCAATGGACTTACGGCACAGGCTAGACCTGCGACTTGCTGAAGGCCGGCTCTGCGTCGAACTCCTGGAGTTTCTCGATGTGCATCCAGCGGTGCCGG